>CANKAJ010000121.1 GCA_947479645.1 Betaproteobacteria bacterium
CTACGACGGCACGGCGCTGATTGCGGCCGCCCATCTGGGGCATGCCGAAGTGGTGCGCACGCTCATCCAGGCCGCAGCGCCGCTGGATCACGTGAATAACCTGGGCTGGACGGCGCTCATCGAATCCATCGTGCTCGGTGATGGCGGCGCCCGGCATACCGACACACTGACGGCGCTGATTCAGGCCGGCGCCAATCTGAATATCGCTGATCGCAATGGGCACACGCCGCTGGCGCTGGCACGCGCCCGGCGCTATGACACGATGGTGAAGCTGCTGCAGGCGGCAGGGGCTCGCTGAAAGGCGTTGACAGCGTCAAATCGGGTTGTTCGCGATTTTTTCAATGTGATCAAATTGGAAAAATGTGCTTATTATCAAAGAGCGAAAAATCGTAATTGATATCAGGTTTCCCGCAAGAACGGAATGGCATGCTCTGCAAAAAGCTCGGGTGTCTCAGCCGGCATGAAGTGCCCTGAATCCACTTCGACGTAACGGGCGCCTTTGATGGCGTCGGCTACGCGCCGCGACATGGCCGGGGTGCGGATCTCGTTATGCCGGCAGCCGATCACCAGCGTCGGGCAGCGGATGTTCTGCAGTTCCGGTTCGAGATTGGTGTTCATGTGCATGCGGTTGATGGCGGCAAAGCAGAACGGATCATTGGCGATCCAGCGCAGGCGATATTTGTCGAAGCGCTCGCGATTGCCGCGCAGCACTTCCGGGTAGGACAGCGACAGGCTGAGCTCCTCGAAGCAACGCATGCCTTCGCGCTCCACCATGGCGGCACGCGCCACCAGCCGGTCGTGCAGTTCCTGCGGGATGTAGGTGGCCGGGCTGGCGATGACGATGCGCGCGACGCGCTCCGGGTGACGCGCTGCCAGCGCGATGGTGATGCCCGCGCCGACGCCGGCGCCTGTTGCGTGCACCGGCGTGGTGATGCCCAGGCGATCGAGCAGCGCGATGATGTCGGCCACCATGTCCGACATGGCGATGGGGCGGCGAATCTTCTCCGAATGGCCGAAGCCGCGCTGGTCGTAGCGCAGCGTTCGAAACTGCTGTTGAAACAAACTGACCGATTCGTCAAAGCTGTCCAGCGCGCCTCCCAGTTCGTGTATCAGCAACACCGTCTGCGCGGCGCTGCCGGCGAGTTCGTAACGCAGGCCGACGCCGTTGACTTCTATCCATTCCATGGGCAGATCCTCATTCTTCCTCTTATTCTTCTCTGATGTTGGCGGCGCGGATGATGCGCTGCCATTTGTCGGCTTCCCGGGCGATGTAGGCGCGGAATTCATCGGGTGTGCCGCCGACCGGCTCGGCGCCCTGTCCCAGCATGCGCTCCCTGACTTCGGGGGCCTTGAGCAACGCGACCAGGTCGCGGTTGACTCGGGCGATCACCGCCGGTGGCGTCTTGGCCGGCGCCAGCAAGCCGACCCAGACTTCCACGGTGAAGTCGGGCAACCCGGACTCGATGACCGTGGGCAGGTTTGGCGCCAGCGCCGAGCGCGCGCTGGCGGCCACGGCGATGCCCTTGATGCGGCCGGATTTCACGTAGGGCAGCAGCACCGTGATGCCGCTGTACATGAACTGGATGCGGCCGGCGATGATTTCAGTCACTGCGGCGGGCGTGCCGGCGCGATAGGGGATGTGCGTGGCGTCGAGGCCGGCCGCGCTCTTGAACATTTCCCCGGCGAGGTGGGCTACTGAACCGGGACCGCCCGAGGCATAGTTGAGCTGGCCCGGCCGCGCCTTCACATAGGCGATCAGTTCATTGACGGTGCTTACCGGGACCTGCAGGCCGACCACCAGCATCTGCGGCATGGTCGCGGCCAGGCCGATGGGGGCGAAGTCCCGCGCGACGTTGTAGGGCATGCTCTCGCGCAGGCTGGGGCTGATGGCGAGTGCGCCGGTGCCGCCCAGCACCAGCGTGTAGCCGTCCGGTGCCGCAGTGGCCACCGCCTCGACGCCGGACAGGCCGCCCGCGCCGGCGCGGTTCTCGATCACGACCGGTCGGCCGAGCCGCTGGCTGAGCGGATCGCTGATGACGCGTGACAGGATGTCGCTGGGGCTGCCCGGTGGAAACGGCACCACCATGCGCACGGGGCGGTTGGGATAGGCGCCGCCGTCGGATTTGTCCTGCGCGTAAAGCGTGCCGACGCACACCAAATTCGTCAGCAACAACATGACGTGCATTAACGGCGTGATAGTGTTCATATTGAATCGCAATTGATGCATCGGTTCTCCCTGTGCGCAATCGTGGCGCGGACTCGATTAGTCCAATCACTGCGGGCATTGTAGACTACCCCATACCGCGATTGCCTCGCCGATAGCATCAGTTGGCGGCGTCGCTTCGGTTGCATCGATTGCACAAGGGGAGTGAGTCTGTCATGTCAGAGCTGTTGAAGTTCACCATCAATAATCGCGTTGGTCTCATCACGCTGAACCGCCCGGAGAAGCTCAACGCGTTCACGCCGGAGATGAAAAACGCCTGGCTGGCGGCGCTGGAAGAGTGCCGCACCAGCGACGAGGTCAACGTCATCGTCATCACCGGTACCGGCCGCGCGTTCTGCACCGGCGGCGATGTCAGCCGTTTCGCGGAGCACTCGCACGAGTCGCTGAACGACGTGAAGG
The DNA here is from genome assembly GCA_947479645.1 of Betaproteobacteria bacterium. Lineage (GTDB taxonomy): Bacteria > Pseudomonadota > Gammaproteobacteria > Burkholderiales > SG8-39 > CAIYPG01. The sequence continues at coordinate 2,624 of CANKAJ010000121.1, forward strand.
AGCGGGTCGTCGATGCGCAATTGCTGGCGGTGAAGATCGAACAGATCGACAAGCCGGTGATCGCAGCGATGAACGGCCTGGCCACCGGTGGCGGGCTGGATGTGGCGTTGATGTGCGATATTCGTTTTGCCGCGGCCAGCGCGCGATTTGCCGAGACCTATGGACGCATGGGCATGATTCCCGGCGCCGGCGGCGCCTACTACCTGCCGCGCGTGGTGGGGCTGTCAAAAGCATTGCACATGTTCTGGACCAGTGAATTTGTCGATGCGCAGGAGTCATTGCGTATCGGTCTGGTGGACAAGGTGTTCCCCGATGATGAATTGATGGCCGAGACGATCAAGTACGCCGAGCGCATCGCCGCTGGCGCGCCGCTGGCCATGCGCCTGACCAAGCGCATCGTCTATCAGGGGCTGGACACGGATCTGAAGACGGCGCTGAATCTGGTGGCCTCCACCATGCCCATCGTGCGGACCAGCGAAGACCATCGCGAAGCGGTGGCGGCGTTTCAGCAGAAGCGCCAGCCGAAGTTCAAGGGTCGCTAGGGCCAGCTGACGTTTACTGGCAGGGGTGGTTGTGAGTTCATTGGAATCATTGTTCAATCCGCGCGGGATCGCCGTCGTTGGCGCCAGTGCGGACCGTTCGCGTCCCGGTGGTCAGACGGTGCATGCGCTCAACGATTACGCTTTCAAGGGCGGAGTGTTTCCGGTCAATGCCCGGCACACCGACGTCGCCGGCCGGCGCTGCTACGCGTCGCTGGATGAGGTGAGCGAGGCCTGCGACCTGGCCGTGATCGCGTTGCCCGCCGCGCAGGTGCCGGGCGTGATTGCCCAGTGCGGACGCAAAGGCATACGCAATGCGGTTGTGTTGAGCGGCGGGTTCCGGGAGGCCGGTGACGACGGTATCCGGCTGGAAGCCGCGTTGTTGCGCGTGGCGCGCGAGCAGGGGGTGCGCATCATCGGTCCGAACTGTCTGGGCCTGGTGAACGTGCAGGCGGGGGTCTATGCGGCCTTCGGCAGTCTGGTGCGGCCGCCCCAATTGCAGTCCGGTCACGTTTCGGTGGTGGTGCAGAGCGGCGGCTTTGGCATCAGCATGGTGATCCGTTGCACGCTGGCCGGCGCCGGCTTTCGCTATCTGGTGGCGAGCGGCAATGAATCCGACATCAGCATGCCGGAGATCATCGAGGCCTATGTCGATGATCCCGAGACGCGCGTGATCCTCGCCTATATGGAAGGCGTCTCCGACGGCCGTGCCTTCATGGCGGCGGCGCGCAGGGCTCTGGCTGCGGGCAAACCCATCGTCGTCCTGAAGGCCGGCAATACAGAACAGGGCAAACTGGCCGCCGCGTCGCATACCGCCAATCTCACCGGCAGCTATGACATCTATCGCGCGGCATTCCGGCAATGCGGCGTGATCGAAGTGGCGGACATCGACCAGGCCGTGGATACGGTGCTGGCGTTTCAGGCGGGCCGGCTGCCGCGCGGTCGCGGTGTGGCGCTGATGGGCGGGTCGGGTGGCTCGGCTGCGGTGTTTTCCGATGCCGCCGATGAATGCGCACTCAACTTGCCGGCGCCGGCGCCGGCCACGCATGCCATCCTCGCCGCATCGCTACCGGCGCTCAGTTCTCTGCGCAATCCCATCGACTACACGGCCGGCTTTCCGCGACCGGATACCGCAGAAGGATTCGGTCGCGCGTTTGCCGCCATCCTGGCTGACGACAGCATTCATCAGCTGGGTGTCATGTTCGCACCCATCATGGGAGCGCAACTCAAACTGGGCGCCGAACTGTTGGCCAAAGCCGCTGCGGCTTCGGACAAACCGGTCTTCGTGTTCTCCGCGATGAACACGGAACTGGCGCCGGAAGGGTTGGGCGTGCTGTGCGAAGCGGGGGTTCCGGTGCTGCCCTCGCCACGGCGCGTGGCATTGGCCATGCGCGCACTGGCCGACTATGCCGTGGCACTGCGGGATCGACACCCTGATGTGGTGGCAGGGGTTCCATCGGAAGAATTATTGTTGTCACTTCAGAATAATAGTGTTTCATTGAATGAAGTCAACAGCAAGAATGTGATCAGATCGTGCGGCATTCCGGTCACGCGAGACTGGTTCATTCCGATCGCCGACACCGGCGTGCTGCCGGATGACATCGTGTTTCCGGTGGCGGCCAAGATTGTGTCCGCCGACATTGCGCACAAGACCGATATCGGTGCGGTCAGGCTGAACTTGGCAGACCCGGCCGCATTGACACAGGCAATCGCTGAGATTCAGGGCAATGTGCGCCGTGCCGCACCGGCGGCCAACGTCGATGGCATTCTCGTTTCGACCATGGTGACGGACGGGCTGGAGACCATGCTCGGTGTCATCAATGATCCGGGGTTCGGACCGGTGGTGGCCTTCGGGCTGGGCGGCATCCTGGCCGAAACCCTGAACGACATCAGCTATCGCATTGCGCCATTCGGGCTGCATGAAGCGCACCGGATGATTGGCGAGTTGCGGGCCGCGGCGATCTTTTCGGGACTGCGCGGTCGGGCGCCGTCGGATGTGGACGCGCTGGCCAATGCCATTGTGGCGGTGTCGGAACTGGCCTGGCAGTTGCGCGATCGCCTGGCCGAACTGGATATCAATCCGCTGCTGGTGCGGCCAGCCGGGGCGGGCGTCGTGGCGGCCGACGCGATGGTGATACTGAAGTCGTCTTTGGACGTTGATCGACACTGACATTGCTGTATTGGGAGGAAACGCATGAAATCCTTATCGTCATTTTCAAGGCAAGTTATCCGGGCCGCGCTGCTGGCCGCGCTGGCATCCCCTGCGGTCCAGGCCCAGGAAGACGAAGCGAAGAGCTATCCGAACAAGCCCGTGCGGCTGGTGGTGCCGTTTGCGGCCGGAGGCGGCAACGACATCATCAACCGCTACATCGGCCAGCGCCTGGCGGAGCGGATCGGGCAACCGGTGCTGATCGACAATCGGGTCGGCGCCGATGGCATGATCGGCACGGAGTTCGTGTCCAGGGCTGCGCCGGATGGCTACACTTTGCTGGCGGCATCCACGTCCTACACCACCAATGCGGCGATTCACAAGCTGTCGTATGACCCGGTGAAGGCACTCACCGGCATTGCGCAAATCGGTTCCGGCCCGCTGGTGATTGCGACGTTTCCGGGATTGCCGGTCACCACATTGAAGGAACTTATCGCGCTGGCCAAGGCCAAACCGGGGCAGTTGAATTACGCGACCTCCGGCGTCGGCGGCGTGAACAATTTCGGTGGCGAGTTGTTCAACATCATGGCGGGCGTGCGCATGACGCATATCCCGTACAAGGGCGGCGGGCAGGCGGTCACCGACGTGATGTCCGGGCAGGCGCAGGTGCTGGTGAGCACGCTGATTCAGGCTATCCCGCAGATCCGCTCGGGCAAGCTGAAGGCATTGGGCGTGGGCAGTGAAAAGCGCTCCTCGCTGCTGCCGGATGTGCCCACGGTCGCCGAAGCCGGTGTGCCCGGTTATGAAGGCAGCATCTGGTGGGGCATCATGTCGCCGTCGGGCATCGCGGCGTCCATCGCCAATCGACTCAATGCCGATATGGGGCTGATCCTGCGCGAACCGGACACGGTGAAGCGCCTGTCCAACGAAGGTGCCGACCCGGTCGTTGTGTCGCGCGAGGTATTCTCGAGAATGATCATCAGCGATATTGCAAAGTGGACCAGAATCGCCCGCGAAGCCGGTATCAAGGCCGAGTGAGGCAGTGCGTGGCTGGCGCGGATTGCGCTAATGTTGAGTGTGTTGAGTGTGTTGAGTGCTTAAGGGGAAAAGCATGGCGACCCTGGAACCGGCGGTGAACGAAACGTATCTCAGGCAGACCTTCGGGCTTGCCGGGCGGACTGCGCTGGTGACCGGCGGCTACGGCGGGCTCGGCTTGGCCATTGCCGCGGCGCTTGGCCGGGCGGGCGCGCGCGTCGTCGTCAATGGTCGCAGCGCGGTCCGTTGTGACGAAGCCGTGCGCACGCTAGGCGAACAGGGCATCTGCGCGGTCGCAGCACCATTCGATGTGGCCGACGAAGCTGCGGTGGCTGGCGCGGTCGCCAGGCTGCAGGCAGAGGGCATGGCGGTGGATACGCTCGCTGTCACCGCCGGAGTCCAGCAGCGCAATCCCATCGTGGACATGACGCTGGCGCAATGGCAGGCACTGATGAACGTGCACGTCAATGGTTCGTTCAATTGCGTGCGCGCCTGCCTGCCGGGCATGCTGGAACGGGGCTACGGTCGGATTGTGCTGATGTCATCGGTTGCGGCCAGCGAAGCCATGCCGAACATTGCCGCCTATGCCAGTGCCAAAGGCGCGATCAGCGCATTTACCCGCGCGGTGGCGGTGGAGTACGGCGCGCGGGGCGTGACGGCTAATGCGCTGGCGCCGGGATTCGTGCGGACATCGCTTACCAGTGCTTTGCAGGACAATCCGGATTTTCAGCAATTTATTGCCACAGCGGTCCCGCAGGGGCGCTGGGCGGAACCGGCGGACATTGCGCCGGCGGTGGTGTTTCTGGCCTCGCCCGCGGCCGGCTTTATTAACGGTCATGTGTTGACCATCGACGGTGGAATGCTGGCACGGATGTAGGGCTGGAAACGACCAATAGAAGGGCAGGAGGAATGCGCAATGTTTCACCACGTCGTGGCAATGCAGTTCAATGAACTGGCCGATCAGGCCTTTTTTGCAAAGGCCGAGGCATACTGCGCGGAAATACGGCGTACGGCGAAGAATCTGCGCTGTTACGTGCTGCGCCGGAATGTAGCCACGCGTAGTGACGGCCTGACCCACGTCATCATGGCCAGCTTCGATACCTCGGCCGATCACGACGCTTACCAGACCTCGGACATTCACGTCGAAATGAAAGCCTTCATGATTCCGCGCATTGCCCGTATCGTGGTGTGTGAACTGGATGATAGCGAAGGCGCGCAATGATGGCCGCCGATTCACAACTGGGCCGTTTTCTCGCCCGCCACGGACTGGTCAGTTATGAAGCGCTGCGTGACCGCGCCGACGCCGATCCGGAATGGTTCTGGCAGGCGGTCATGGATTTTCATGAGCTGAAGTTCTTCACGCCATTCACCAAGCTGCTTGATGTGTCAGAAGGGCCGCAGTGGGCGAAATGGTGCGTGGGCGGCACCACCAATCTGGCCTGGAACTGCCTTGAGCGCACGCTCGAGGCCGGTCGCGGCGGGCATGACGCGATTGTCTGGGAAGCGGAGGATGGCTCGCGGCGATCCATGCAGTATGACGAGCTTGCCGCGACCACCGCGCGGGCGGCCTTCGGCCTGCAGCAACTGGGCTGTGTTCCCGGCGATGTGATCGGGCTTTACATGCCCATGGTGCCCGAGACCATTGCCGCCTACCTGGCCATCGTTCGCATGGGCGCCATTGCACTGCCGCTGTTTTCCGGCTTCGGCGCGCAGGCGGTGGCCGAGCGCTTGTCCGATGCCGGCGCGAAAACCGTGCTGACCGTGGATTACACCTGGCGACGCGGCAAGCGCATTGCCATGGCCGACGTGATCGATGTGGCGGCGCCTTCCATTCCCAGCCTGCAGCATGTGATCGTGGTGGAGCGCCATCCTGCGGAGGACGTGCCCTCGCGCCAGGGGATGCATATTACGTGGCGCGAACTCATCTCCGGCGGGGAAGAGGCTGCCGCCGCAGTACTGCCCGCCGACACAGCGGCGATGATTGTGTATACCTCGGGCACCACCGGGAGACCCAAGGGAACCGTGCACTCGCATTGCGGTTTCATGACCAAGGTGGCGCTGGATTTCGGGTTGATCCTCGATCTGCAGCCGCATGACCGGCTGCTGTGGATGAGCGACATGGGCTGGCTGACCGGCCCGATCCTGGCGGTGGCGGTGCCGTTGCTGGGCGCGACGCTGGTGCTGGTCGAAGGCGTGCCCGATTATCCCGAGCCGGGGCGGCTGTGGAAGCTCGTCGAGCAGCATCGCGTGAGTTTTCTGGGCGTGGCGCCGACCATGGTGCGCGCCTTCATGCAGCAGGAGCCGCAGACCTCGGGTCAGTACGACCTGAGTTCGCTACGCGTGACGGCGGCCACCGGTGAACCGTGGACGCCGGAAGCCTGGGCCTGGTTCCGCCATCGAATCGGGCATGACACGGTGCCGCTGCTCAATTATTCCGGCGGCACTGAAATCGGCGGCGGCATCCTGGCCGGCACGGTATTGCATGCCGACGTCACGCCGATCTGCGCCTTTGCCGGCGCGATTCCCGGCATGGGCGCACGCGTGGTGGACGATGCGGGGAATCCGGTTGCGCCCGGGCAACTCGGCGAACTGGTGCTCACGATTCCGTCAATCGGGCTCACGCGCGGCTTCTGGCGGGATCGCCAGCGCTATATCGAGAGTTACTGGTCGCGCATTCCGGGCCTGTGGGTGCACGGCGATGTGGCCACCGTGGACCAGGATGGCTTCTGGTATGTCTATGGCCGCTCCGACGACACCATCAAGATCAGCGGCAAGCGCACCGGACCCGCCGAGGTGGAGGCGGCACTGCTCGGTACCGGCAAGGTGGCTGAGGCGGCGGTGATCGGCATCCCGGACGAACTCAAGGGCTCTGCCATTGTCTGTGTCTGCGTGCTCGCCAGGGCCGTGCAGGCGGATGACGCGCTCATCAATGAACTCAAGGCGGCGGTGGCCACGGCACTGGGTTCGTCGTTTCGGCCGAAGGCAGTAATTTTCGTCGCCGATCTGCCCAAGACGCGCACCATGAAAATCATGCGGCGGTTGGTGCGCTCGACGCTGCTGGGCGAGCGTGCGGGCGATCTGGCCGGTCTGGTCAATCCGGAAGCGCTGGATGACCTCACTCGTCAATCCGGTCTGTTTCAGAAGCAGGGCTGAGCAGGCATTCTCCCTGCGACTCAATCATTTCAAAATCCGACTGGGGCGCGCCAGACCCAGATTGTCGCGGAAGGTGTGGCCGGCATACTCGGTCCGGAACAGCCCGCGTCGCTGTAGTTCGGGTAACACCAATTCGTTGAAATCCTGCAGGCCCTGGGGAGCATAAGGCAGGCGCAGCACGAAGCCGTCGGCCGCGCCGGTCTCGAACCAGTGCTGCATGCGATCGGCGATCGACGTTCCGCTGCCGGTCATCGCGAGATGGCCGAAGCTGTCGGCATAGCGTAGCGCGGTTTGCCGCAGCGTCAGGCCTTCGCGTTCTGCGGCATCCACGACGATATTCAGGCGTGAGCGGCTGCGGTCCTGCTTGAGAAAGGCCGGCAGCGGCTCATCCAGCGGGCAGCCCGAAAGATCGGTCAGCGCGAGGTAGGACAGGTATTGCATGCCGATCTCGACATCGATCAGCGATTCCAGGAACGCGTATTTCTCGCGCGCTTCCTCATCGGTGCGGCCGATGACCAGCGTCAGTCCCAGCACGATGGACAGGTCATCCGGATCACGGCCATATTTCGGCATGCGGCGCTTGACGTCCTGATGCAGCGCGCGAGCGCTGTCCGCGTCGAGCTGGGCATTGAACAGGATGTCGGCCGTGCGCGCGGCCAGTTCGCGGCCATCCTCGGAATCTGCGGCCACGCAGACCACCGGATGGCCCTGCGGCGGCCGCGGCACATTCAGCGGGCCGCGCACCGCAAAGCGCTCGCTCTTGTAATTGAGGAAATGCATCTTCTGCGGATCGGCATAGATGCCGCTGTCGCGATTCATGATGAAGGCGTCGTCGTCCCAGCTGTCCCACAGTCCGCGCACGATATCGACAAACTCCGAGGCACGCGCATAACGCTCGCGCTTGGGTATCTGCTCGGCAAGGCCGAAGTTGGCGGCGGCCTGATCATTGGTCGTGGTGACCACGTTCCAGCAGGCGCGCCCGTCGCTGATGTGGTCGAGCGATGCGAACATGCGTGCGACGTTGTAGGGCTCGCTGAAGGTGGTTGTGATGGTGCCGACCAGCCCGACATGCCTTGTCAGCGGCGCAAGCGCGGACAGCAGCGTGACGGGTTCGATGTGATAGATCTGCGGCACGCGCGCCAGCATGACGGGCTGGAACTGATAGGACACGGAAGGGGAGTCGGCCACGAAGATGAAATCCAGCTTTCCCTGTTCGGCCAGTTGCGCGATTTCGACGTATTGGCTGAAACGGGTTGCCTTGTCCAATGAGACGGATGGATGCCGCCATCCGGCGATATGACTGCCGGTTCCTTTCAGGATGACGCCGAGTTTCAGTTGTCTTGGACTCACAGTGGCTGTTGGCGCAATGGCTAGCGGCCACCCGTGACGCGGATGGTCTGCCCGGTGATATAGGCGGCTTCATCGGAAGCGAGAAAGAGCACGGCGCTGGCCACTTCATCGGGCCTGCCGAGGCGATGCAGTGGCGTCATGCGCAGCGGGCTGAATTCCAGGCTTTCCATCTGCTTGAAGGAGTCGCGCAGGCGTTCCGTTTCGATGGGGCCCGGTGCGACGGCATTGACGGTGATGTTGTAGTCGGCCAGTTCCAGTGACAGGTGACGGGCAAATCCCTCGACGCCCGCCTTGGAGGTGGCGTAATCCGCACCGCCCTTGTAGAGCGCGCGCCAGGGCGTGCCCTGGCTGGCGCCCGAAGACAAGCCGACAATGCGGCCATATTTTTGCTTCATCATGCCGGGCACCACCGCGCGCGTGCACAGGAAGCCCGACTGCAGATTGCGCTTGACCACCGCCTGCCAGGTCTCCAGAGACATTTCCCAGATATGGCCGCCACGCGTGCTGCCGCCGACGTTGTTGACCAGGATGTCGACGCTGCCGAAGGCTTCATTGGTGCGCCTGAGCATGTCCGCAACCGCCTGTTCTTCGGTTACGTCGGCCACGGCATGGATCGCCTTGCCGCCGGCGGACCTGATCTGCTCGATCGTGTTTTCCAGGCCGGCCGCGTCGATGTCGGCGAGCATCACGCAAGCGCCATCCGCCGCCAGGCCGATGGCGATGGACTGGCCGATGCCCGCAGCAGCACCGGTGACAATGGCGGTGCGGCCGTCAAAACGGGGTTTGCTGCCGTGGCTCATGCCAAGCTTCCTTGTATAAGAACCGGTTTCAAAAAGACTTGTCATTCCGAACCCGCAGGGTGAGGAATCCGCCCGAAGGAAGTCCCCTTGCGGGATGCTTTACGGTATGAATTTACAGCAGATTCCTCGCTGTGCTCGGAATGACAAACTCACCGGGTGTTCATTTTGAAGCGAGTTGCAAATGGGGATGCAGCCTTTGCGATGCTACTTGTCCGAGCGCAGATTGATGCTCTCGATCAACCGTCCGCCGCGCTTGAATTCGGCGGCAATATAGCTCTGGTACTCCGTCGGGCTACTGAACTCCGGTTCGACGCCGTGAACCGCGTAGCGCTTCTTCACGGCATCCGTGCTGGAGCCCCGGGCGACCGCGGCACTGAGTTTGTCGGCAATGCGCGGCGGCAGGCCGGCGGGTCCGAACAATCCCCCCCAGGAGCTGTACACGAATTCTGGCAACCCGCTTTCGGCCGAGGTGGGCACGGCCGGGGCAAAGCTGGAGCGCGTGCGCGACGATACCGCCAGCCCGATGAGTCGATCACTGTTGCTTAACAAATTAGTCACCGGGCCAAACACGACGTCCAGATTCTTGGCGATCAAGTCGGTGATTGCCGGTGCGACGCCGTTGTAGGGAATGTGGGTCATCTTGATGCCGGCCAGGCTGGCGAAGAATTCCGTGCTCAGGTGATTGAACGCGCCGATGCCCGAGGAACCGTAGTTCAAGGCGCCGGGCCGCTTCTTCGCCTCGGCGATAAATTCCTTGAGCGTGCCGAAGGGGCCGTCCTTGCGCACCAGCACCACGCTGGGTTGGGACCAGACCGAGGTGATGGCCTGGAAGTCCTTCAGCGGGTCATAGCCAATGCTGGTATTCATGTGCGGATTGTTGATGATGGTTCCCGCTGTGCCCAGCATCAGCGTGTAGCCATCCGGTTTGGACTTCGCCACCTGTATCGCGCCGATGGTCCCGCCGGCACCGCCAACATTGACCGCGACGAACGGCTGATTGAGTTCCTTGGCGAGAATTTCTCCCGCCAGGCGGCCAAGAATGTCGGTTGATCCGGCCGGGGCAAACGGAATGATCAGCCGCACCGGCCGCGATGGATAAGCGTCCGGGCTTTCGGTCTGGGCATGCACCAGGCTGGATGACAATAATGCCAATCCGAGTGCAAGGATGTTCGCGCCACATTTCGATACTACGTTCACGTTCAAGGATTTCTCCAGTGACAGGTGGAAGCCGTCAGCGCCGATTAGAACGGGCAAGGAACAACTGACAAGGTCGGGTTATCTTAACCCGGCAAGTTGTTTTCCGGGGCGATTGCAGGACATTTGCGGAACCTTGGCGGGACATCTGCGCGATGCTCGGGCGCATGGACGCTGCATGGGAATGCGAATAAAATTCGACCCGCTGCAATCGGGTCAAAGTCGCTGCGACAGTTCGATCGAACATCCAGATAGCGCTACCCAGGATAGCCGCATCAGAGAATCCAAAGCGAAGAATCCCATGAGCTCAACGCAGCGCGAGTCCTCGACCGGGACGGTCGAACAATCCGAAGTGGATGTGGTGATTGCAGGTGCCGGTGCCTGCGGTCTGATCGCAGCAATCCGTGCCGCGCAACTGGGGGCCAGCGTCGCCCTGGTCGAAAAGCTTGATCACTTTGATGGCGACACCACGCGCTCCACCGGCACCATACCGGCGGCGGGCACGCGCTTGCAGCGCGAGGCCGGCATCACCGACAACGTGGATGACATGGTGGCCGACATCGAGCGCATCACCGGCCCGCATGACATGACCTTTTTGAACCGTCTGCTGTGCGAGCAGTCCGCGCCAGTGGTCGAGTGGCTGATGGATCATTGCGGCGTCAGGTTCAAGTTGTATACGACGTATATGCATATCGGACACCAGACGCCGCGACTGCATATCCAGCCTGGTGGCAAGGGGATGGAGTTGCTCGACAGCCTCGATCAGGCCGTCAGGCGTGCCGGCATCAGCATCGCGTATTCAACGCCGGTCAGGCAACTGTTGCTCGACAGCGAGGGGCGCGTCACCGGCGTCGAAGTGGAAAGCGCCGGGGTCCGGCGCCGCATACTCGCGAAGAAAACCATCCTGGCTTCCGGCGGCTTTGGCGGCAACGATGCGTTGCTGCGTGAATATTGCCCCGAGATCGCCGGCGCGCCTTTTTTCGGCGCACCGGGCAGTCAGGGCGAGGCCATCGAGTGGGGGCGCGCGCTGGGAGCGCGGCTGGCCAACATCGGCGCGTACCAGCCGCATGGCAGCGTCGCCTATCCGCAACGGCACTTGCTGACCTGGAGTGCCGCCGAGATGGGCGCCTTCTATGTCAATCGCAGCGGCGAACGCTTTGGCAATGAGAACGTTGGGTACTCGGGCTTCGGCGCCAAGGTGATGGCGCAGAACAACGAGGCGTATGCCATCTACGATGCGCGCATCCGCGACTTCATCGGCGAGAATCTCGAGACCTACAAGAACCTGGTCAAGATGGGCGGTGCACAGGAGGCGGCCACGGTCGAACAACTGGCCGCGCTGCATGGCATCGATGCGGCCAATCTGGCCAGGACCCTGGAAAGCTACACGCGTGCCGCCAAAGGATTGGCGCCGGATGAGTTCGGGCGCACCAAGTTCGGCATGGCGCCTCTGGTGGCTCCCTTCGTGGTGACGCGCGTGCATGCCTGCCTCTTCCATACGCAGGGAGGCCTCATGGTCGATGCGCAGGCGCACGTGATGAAGACTGACGGCCAGCCGATTCCCAATCTGCTGGCCGGCGGTGGCGCTGCCGCCTGCATCAGCGGCAAGTCCGGCGGGGCAGGTTATGTATCGGGAAATGGCCTGTTGACGGCCTCCGTGCTCGGCTATATCGCCGGCGAAACCGCGGCCAGGGAAATTGCCGACGAGAAAAATTCAAGGGGATGAGATGAGAATGACACGACTTGCCTTTCGTACAGCGACCACCACAACGCTGCGTGGCTTCGTCAACCAGACGCGCCGATATCTGCTGCCCTGCGTGCTGCCGCTGGCCCTGATCGTGCCGCTGCAGTCCACCGCGGCTTATCCGGAAAAACCGATCCGCCTGGTTGTGCCGTTTCCCCCCGGGGGGGGCACCGATGATCTGGCGCGCGTGATCGCGGCTTCTCTCTCCGCGCAAATGAAACAGCAGATCGTGCTGGACGGTCGCCCGGGTGCCGGTGGTGCCATTGCAGCGCAGGCGGTGGCGACGGCGCCAACGGACGGGTACACGCTGTTCTTCGCCACCACCGGCACGCTGGCGATCAACCAGCATTTGTATTCCAAACTCAGCTATGACCCGTTCAAGGATTTCACGCCGATCGGCACGCTGGCCTCATCAGCCAATGTGCTGGTGGTGCGCCCTTCGTTGCCGGTGAAATCCATTGCTGAACTGATTGCGCTGGCCAAGGCGAAGCCGGGGCAACTTACCTATGGTTCGGGTGGCGTGGGTGCTTCCAGCCACCTTGCCGTGGCCTTGTTTGAAACCATGACCGGCACGCAGTTTTTGCATATCCCCTACAAAGGGGCAAACCAGACCACGATCGACATTCTGGCCGGCCGGCTCGACATGATGATTCAGAGCTATCTGGTGCATGTTGAGTTCGTCAAGCAAGGCAAGGTGCGCGCGCTCGGACTGTCCGGGCTCAATACAGCGCCGCAGTTTCCGGGTGTGCCCACCATCAGCTCGGCCGGGGTGCCCGGTTATGACGTCAGCGTCTGGTTTGCGCTGCTGGGGCCGGCTGGTTTGCCCGGAGATATCGTGAACAAGATATCCGCGGATGCGGCCATCGTGCTGCGCCAGCCCAAACTCATCGAATCGCTGTCGGTGATGGGAGCCGAACCCTTCTTCAAAACACCGGAGGAGTTCAGCCGGTATATGCGCTCCGAGAGCACCAAGTGGGCCGACATCGTGCACAAGTCCGGCGCCAAGCTGGATTAGCAGTTTGTTGAAATTCGCAGACCTGTCATTCCGAGGAGCGAAGCGACGAGGAATCTGCTTTGACAGGAATTGAGCGTCGTACGGAAGAATTCAACCAACTGTTGTAAGGCGGGAAAGTAAAGATGCATTTGTTCCGATTCCTGAAATTGGCCTGCGGCACGCTTGGCGTCATTCTGATCGGCGCGGGTATCGCACACAGCCAGGATTTTCCAAGCAAGCCGATCCGTATCGTCACCATCGAGGTGGGGGGCGGCAACGATACTATCGCCCGCCTGATCGCACAGGGTTTGTCCGGTCAACTGGGACAATCGGTCATTGTCGAGAATCGCGGCGGCGCCAGCGGCATCATCGCCGGCGAAACCGTGGTGAAGGCAGCGCCAGATGGCTATACGCTGCTCAGTATCAGCGGCAGCATGTGGACCCTGCCTTTCATGCAAAGCGTTCCCTATGATCCTGCGAAAGACCTGTCGCCGGTTTCACTGGCAGTGAGTTCCCCCAACATCCTGGTGGTTAATCCGGATCTTCCCGCCAGGTCGGTGCGCGAATTGATTGCACTGGCCAGAGCCAAACCCGGGACCCTGAATTACTCCACGGCCGGTTCGGGTTCCTCGGGGCATTTGTCAGCCGAACTGTTCAAGGCCATGGCCGGCGTGGATATCGTGCGCGTTTCATACAAGGGGGGCGCTGCGGCGATGACCGATCTGGTCGGCGGCCGCGTGCA
>CANKAJ010000122.1 GCA_947479645.1 Betaproteobacteria bacterium
ATCAGTTCGACAAGATTGATTGGTTCGACAATGGGGTACGAAAGCGGGTACGAAAGCGGCTCGGGTTCGACAGTGGCTAGTACACGACAGCCTGGATGTAGCTGCGCGAATTGCGCGGGCCCAGCACGCGCACGGTGATGCGGTAATAAGCGGAGGTCGATACCGAGATGGCATAGCTGCCGTAGGTGGCGGCACCCTTGGTGCCGGAGGCGCTGCTGGCGGCATCGGCGGACTTGACGCAACTGGTGTCGGTGGTGGCGCCGGTGGCATTGCACAGGCGGTGGATGACGTAGCGCACCGTATAGCCGGTGGGCGGCGTGGGCGTGGTGACATTGGTGGATACGGTGTTGTCCCAGGCGAAATCGGCGGCGGCGGTATTGCCAAGGAGGTCCACGCCGGTCTGCATGGTGGCCCAGTAGCCGGTCCCGCCGGTCACGCCCGGCTGGTCGGTGGTGACACTGGCGCTGTTGGCCATCAGCCAGGTGCGCGCGGCTTCAACGCCGATGTCCCCGGCGAAGGTGGCGCCCTGCCGGAACGCGAGGTTGCTGGCGATGACGGTGCCGGTGTCGACACTGCGCATCAGCGCGATGCCGGCCAGCGACATGGCCACCAGCACGATGAGCGCGATGAACAGCACCACGCCCTGCTGCGCCTTGCGCATGCGCCGCCCCGCGGATTGCAATGTCCGAGGCAATTGGCTGATGATCACTATTGCCTCCAGATCATGTTGCGCAGCGGGACAGTCGTCTCGAAACTGCGATAGCGATAGCAGCGGTCCTGGCTGGTGGCCGTGGCGACATCGATGGCCGGGAAGCTGCCGCCTGCCCAGGTGGGCGCCGTGGTGGTGGCATCGCAGTTGGCGCCTGCCACCGTGGGCCGTTCGTAATTGCCGATGCGCGCCAGCACCGCCACGCGGATCACCTGTACCTGCTGCCACGCGGCGCTGGTGGTCGGTGCGGTCTTGTCCCATGTCTCGACAGTGCCGTCGTTGTCGGTGTCCTTGCCGTACTCCGCCCTGAAGTCAACCACGCCGTCGACGATATCCATCGGCGCGGTGCCGGCGGCGGCCTGCAGTGCGTCGGTGACGCGCAATTTTTCCTGCACGATCGAATAAGTGCGCACCACCGGCGTGCCCAGGTTGTAGACAATGTCGTTGGTGGTATAGCCGGTCGGCAGCGAACCCCAGCCGGCCGGATTGGTCGGGTTGGAAGCACCGGACAGAAATTGCAGCTTGGTTGCGGTGGGCGCCGAACTGATCTTTGCCATCGCGCAGCCGCCGGTGCTGGCGCGCTTGACCATGAGGACCATGTTGCCATTGACAAAGCCGACCGTGCCATCCACGGTCACCTCGGGCGTGGCCGATGCCCAGCTGATGATGGCGGTCGGCACGGCGCGTTCATCATTGCTGGAATACATGATGGTCAGCGAATCCGGATTGGCCGGTGTGACCGTATCGGTGGTGATGTAGACCGGCACGATGCGGATCACCGACAGTGGTGAACCGGTGGTGATGTCCGGTGAGTAATTGGGGCTGTAATACCAGCTCACCGCGCCGCAACCCAGCGCCGTGGTGTTGTTGATGCCGTAGCCGGCCATGCGCGCATCGCGCTCGATCGAATACAAACCGATCAGTCCGTTGACCTGGGCGCCGCCCTCGCCCAGCGTGGAGCGGTTGAACTTGTCGCTGGTCAGGTAGGCCTGCGTGATGATGATGATGCCGATCAGGCCGATCAGCATGGCCACCATGATCTCGACCAGGCTGAAGCCGGCCTCGCGCGAAGCGTGGGTGGAACGGGGTGTTCTGGAAAGATGATGGAGCATGGCTGGCCTCAGTCGGATGCCCGGTAGACCTGCGCGACCACATTGTGCTGGCTGACCGTGGTTTCGCCGGGGCGCTGCCAGAACAGGGTGACGGTGACTTGCCGGCCGGACACCGCGATGGTCGGGATGTTGGCGCCGGTGGCATTGGGCAGGCGCGTGCCCACCTTGGCGAGCCAGGCGGCGCAACTGGTGGTGCTGGCGCAACTGGCCGAGGCGTAGTTGGCGATATTGGCAGCATCGCTCCAGATGACCCCCACCAGTTCGTTGGCGAGGAAGCCGGCTTCGGTGCGGTATTTGGCGTCGATGGTGGCGCGCATGCTGACCGCCTGCATGCCCAGCAGCGCCAGGATGCCGATGGAAAAAATCAGCATGCCGATCAGCGCTTCAATCAGCATCACACCCTGCTGTTGGTGTCGTTGTGGTGTCATCTTGAGCACGTCCGTATCAGATGCAGGCACGCGTGTCATAGGGCGGGCCCGCCGTGCTGACCTTCGGGTCGCACATCTTGATCTGACCGCCGGTGGAGACCAGCAGGCGCAGGCAGCGCATGGTGCCGGTGGTCGGATCCACATGCTCGCAGGCGCCGCCCTGGGCGTTGGAGAAATCGATCTGCGTGATGCCGGCGCCACTGACGCGCCCCAGGCCGTTGAAAATGACGGTGCTGCCCCCGGTGGTGGCCAGGGTGATGTTGTTGGTGCCTTCGCTGCCGGAGCGCTTCTGCACGATCTGCGGCGCCGTCGTCGTCGATGGCGCGATGTCGCACAGGCCGGTCGGGTCAGTGAGGCTCACCACCCAGCTCAGCACCGTGCTCGACAGCACGCAGGCCGAGGTCAGCGTGGACACATACTGGAAGCGCACATTGGTGTTCAGGCGGATGGCCTCGGCGCGCGCCAGGTTCAGGCCGGCCGAGGAGGTCTCCGCCGCGTTGCGGATCTGCGTGTTCTGCAGAAAGGTCGAAAAGGACGGCACGCCGACAAACAGGACGAGCGCAATGATGGCGATCCCGATCAATAGTTCGATCAGGGTGAAGCCGCGCGCGTGCCGGCGTATCAGCACGTCTCGCCCTTCTTGGTCACCCAGCAGGTGGTCGAATTGGTCCAGCCGGACAGGCCGGTGAAGGTCGAGGTGCGCGTGTTCGACTCATTGATGGTGTAGACAAAGCCGGCCATGCTCTGCGCGGAAAGGCCGGTGGCCGTGCAGGTGAAGGCCGTCGCGGACTTGGCCGGCGTGTTGCAGTCGTAGCTGAAGTACTTGGTGCCGGTGATGGTGTCCGGGAAGGCGGCGTAGGTGCGGTTGTCGGCGAAGAATTTCTCGGCATTGAGGCGCAGCTGGGACAGCGTGGCAGTGGCCTCGACGATCTTGCCGCGTTTCACGTAATCGGTATAGGCGGGCAGCGCCACGCCGGCCAGAATCGACACAATGACGACGGCGACCATCAATTCGATCAGCGTGAATCCCTTGAGCTTGCGCATGTTGTTCCGCATGTTGATTCCTTTGTCCCGATTTATCCTGATGTTGTTGGGATATTAGATTTTCCGCGGCCCAAGAGACAGTCTTTGCCGATCAGCGGCAGCTTTGCCGGAACCAGCGGTTTTTGGAACCCCCTGAAGCGGAAGAAAATCACACTTTTTCGGGGTGTTGGAGGGGTAGGCCGGCCTGTTTACAGCGTGTGGATTCGACACTGACCAGCCCGGAGATTACAATTCACCTCATGGACACCGCAGACGTATCAAACGCACTGGCAGTGCAGGAAAACCGGGCAAACATGTCTGCGTTGCTGCGCAGGCACGCCATCACCCCGACGCATCAGCGCATCCAGATTGCGCAGGTGCTGTTTGAGCGCTGCGAGCATCTGTCGGCGGAGCAGATCATCGGTTACGTCAACGCGCGCTACGCCGAGACCTCGAAAGCGACGGTCTACAACACGCTGAAGCTATTCCTGGGCAAGAAGCTGATCCGGGCGATCATCGTGGATCCGGAGCGGATCGTGTATGACCCGAACATCACGCCGCATCATCATTTCTACGATGTGGTGACTGGCAGTCTGACCGATATTCCGGTCGATGCCATTCATATCGGCCAATTGCCGCCCCTGCCCGAGGGCAGGGTGGCCGATGGCGTGGATGTCATCATTCGCACCCGGCCGGCAGGCTGACAGAAGAAAACCCATTTGTTTGCCGCGGTATCACGAGTCACGCGAGTTTTACGCCAGCTCTGGGAAGTACGGCTCGCAGCGGACCATCGTTACAAGCGATTGGCAAGCGCAACTCGATAGCGAGAGCCAGGTAGGTCGCGTCATAGGCGGTAAGATCGAATTTTCGAGCCAGCTTCAGCAGATCGGCAAAAGGCATGGCGACATCGTGAAATTCCGGCCGCATCCGATCCAAAATATCCACAGCGACCTCGGCAGCGTCTGCCGCCATGGCACGCCGCCGTTCCAGCGAGCGCACCGCATTGACCACCTCCAGGCGCCAAAGTGTCGGGGCGTGATACGTTTCCCGCCTTGCTCGAAGACGCATGCCTCGGCAGTACTCCGTGGCCTGGCGTGCTACCACCCAACCGACAGCGACCGAAGCATCAAGCACAAACGCCATTAACGCCGGCCATCCGCGATCAGCTTGGCAATGTTGACCCGGCCTTTGATTTTTACATTTTTTCTAAACGATTCCGCCTCATCCAACACTGCCGCACGGTCCCATTTTGGCGCCTGGGCCGGAACAATTTTCGCGACAACACGGCCCCGCTTGGTAATAACCGTCGTGCGACCCGATTCGGCTCGCACAACAAGCTCTGAAAAACGCGCTTTCCCGTCGTACACACTCACAGTGTCCGATGCCATTCTTGCGACTCCTGACTAGTCAACTTGACAAGACTTTACAGGATTTGCAATGGTCCAGGAAGCCATTCAATTGCACCCACAGTGGGGTGGCTGTGTGGGGTGGCTGTGTGTCCAATCAGTCAAGCGGTGCCAGCCGCACCTTCGTTGTCACCGACGAGAGCGGCCACGTCCGCGGTTACTACGCCATGGCGGCTGGAGCCGTTTCACACCCGCTCGCAACGAGCAGCGTGCGACGCAATAGGCCGGACCCGGTTCCTGTCATGGTTCTTGCGCGACTCGCGGTTGATTGCAGGGCGCAGGGGCTGCACCTGGGCGCTGCCTTGCTCCAGGATGCGGTCAATCGCGCGGTGGCCGTATCGCAGAACGCGGGGGTCAGAGCCCTGCTCGTGCATGCCCTTCACGAGAAGGCCAGGCAGTTCTACGGGCACTACGGGTTTCAACCCTCGCCGACGCACCCGATGACACTGATGCTGCGCCTGAGCAGCATGAAGGTCTGACCGAATCCATTGTGTACCGGGTTATTTGCCGGAAATGACCCCGGCCACTCCTGCCACTCCTGCCACGCCAGCCAGTGCGGAGGCATCCCAGCCGCCCCCCAGTGCCTTGATCAGCAGCACGCTGGCGATCAGTCGCCGGTTGAGAATGTCTACCGCCGAACGTTCGCTCGCGACGGCGGCCGATTGCACCGCAATCACATCCAGGTAACTGGCCTTGCCGGCCTTGTACTGGTTGAGGATCAGTTCCACCGATTGGCGCGCCGAGCGCAGCGCTTCGTTCTGCACCTGGGCCTCTTCCTCGAGTATGCGCAGGGTGGCCAGGTTGTCTTCCACTTCCTGCAGCGCCGTCAGCGCGGTCTGGCGATAGGCGGCGACGCTGGCATCCCAGGCGGCGATGTTCTGCGCCGATTGCGCGCGGCGCAGTCCGCCGTCGAAGAGGGCTTCGGCAATGGACGGGCCGATGGACCAGAAGCGACTCGGCGCCGTCAACCACTGTGCCATGGTCGCGCTCTGGTAGCCGGCGCTGGCCGACAATGTCAGCGCCGGGAAGAAGGCCGCTTTGGCCACGCCGATCTGGGCGTTGGCGGCCGCCACGCGTCGTTCTGCCGCGGCGATATCGGGGCGACGCTCCAGCAGCGCCGAGGGCAGCCCCAGTGGAATGGTGGGTGGCGCCGCCGCTAGCGTGGCCGGTGGAATGGAAAAGTTCGATGGCGCCTTGCCCACCAGCAGCGCGATGGCGTGTTCCAGTTGCGCCCGCTGCACGCCGGTGTCGAGGGCCTGTGCCTGGGTCGTCTTCCATTGCGTCTGCGCCTGCACCACCTCGGCCTTGCTGGCCACGCCGACGGCGAAACGGTTCTGCGTCAGCTGCAGCGATTTTTCGTAGGACGCGGCGGTGTCCTCCAGCAATTTCTTCTGCGTATCGAGGGCGCGCAACTGAAAGTAATTCTGCGCCAACTGAGCCTGAGCCGACAGACGCGCGGCTTCCAGGTCGGCCGCGCTGGCCTGGGCGGTGGCGGTATTGGCTTCCACGGTGCGCTGGATACGGCCCCATACATCGGCTTCCCAGGTCGAGGAAAACGCCAGCGAGTGGCTGGTGACCACGCCGCGCGACACCGGCGCCGCCGTTGGTGTGGCGATGGTGGTAGCCGACGCGCGTGAACGCGGCGAAGACAGCGTGGCATTCAGTGTGGGGTAATAGGCCGACTGCGCCGATTGCACCAGTGCCGCGGCCTGGCGAAACTGGGCTTCCGCCCTGATGAGGTTCTGGTTGGAAATGCTGACCTGATCCTGCAGTTCGCTCAGCAGCGGATCGTTGTACATCTGCCACCACTGGCCGCGGATCTCGGTGTCGCGCGGCTCGGCCTGCTTCCAGCCCTGGTTTTCCTTGAA
The DNA here is from genome assembly GCA_947479645.1 of Betaproteobacteria bacterium. Taxonomy (GTDB): domain Bacteria; phylum Pseudomonadota; class Gammaproteobacteria; order Burkholderiales; family SG8-39; genus CAIYPG01. The sequence continues at coordinate 6,547 of CANKAJ010000122.1, forward strand.
CGCGGCGGGTGATTCAAAGGCGGGGCGCGTGTAGTCGGGGCCGACGGCGCAGCCTGACAGCAGCGTAGACAGAAAAATAAATATTCCCAGTTTTGTTGTAATAAGCATCATTCCATGTATATCTATAGTCATATTGCTATCACCATCAATGTCACGTCTTTGCATTGATTGCTCCTGCTGCCGGAGAGGCTGCCCCCGCCGGGACCGGGCTGGACGCCTTGCCGCGCCTGCGCGCGCCCCACAGGCGCAGTCGGTCGAGATAGATGTAGACCACGGGGGTCGTGTACAGCGTGAGCAACTGGCTGAGCACGAGCCCGCCGACGATGGCGATGCCCAGCGGCCGGCGCAGTTCGGTGCCGTCGCCGGCGCTCAGCACCAGCGGTATGGCGCTCAACAGCGCCGCCATGGTGGTCATCATGATGGGGCGAAAGCGCAGCAGGCAGGCCGCGTAGATGGCCTGTTCCGGCGGCACGCCGTCGCGGCGCTGCGCCGCCAGCGCAAAGTCGATCATCATGATGGCGTTTTTCTTGACGATGCCGATGAGCAGAATCACGCCGATCAGCGCGATGATGCTGAACTCGGTGCGAAATGCCAGCAGCGCCAGCAGCGCGCCCACGCCGGCGCTGGGCAGCGTGGAGATGATGGTGATCGGATGCACATAACTTTCGTAGAGCACGCCGAGCACGATGTAGACGGTGAGCAGCGCGGCGAGGATCAGCCACGGCTGGCTTTGCAGCGAGACCTCGAAGGCGCGCGCCGAACCCTGGAAGGTGCCATGCACCGATGTCGGCACGCCGATGCGCGCCATGGTGTCATACACCGCCTGCGTGGCATCGGACAATGACACGCCGCTGGGCAGATTGAAGGAAATGGTCGAGGCGGCAAACTGGCCCTGGTGATTCACCGACAGCGGTGTGTTGGTGGCTTCGTAGCGCGCGAAGGCCGACAGGGGAATCTGCTTGCCGGAGGAGGACGCCACATACACATCCTTCAGTGCTTCCGGGCTTTGCCAGTAGCGCGGTGCCGCCTCCATCACGACGCGGTACTGGTTGAGCGGGTTGTAGATGGTGGATACCTGGCGCTGGCCGAAGGCATCATTCAGCGTGGCGTCGATCATGCGCGTGGTCACCCCGAGGCGCGCCGCGGTGTCGCGATCGATCACCAGCGAAGTCTGCAGGCCCTTGACCTGCTGGTCGGTATTGACGTCGGCGAGTTCGGGCAGGTCCGCCAGCGCCAGGCGCAGGCGAGGCTCCCAGGCGCGCAACTCCTCCAGGTCGTCGGCCTGCAGCGTGAACTGGTATTGCGCAGCGGCCTGGCGTCCGCCGATGCGGATGTCCTGCACCGGCTGCAAAAAGAGATTGGCGCCGGGTTCGCGCCCGAGTTGACCGCGCAGCCGTCCCACCACCTGGTCGGCGGTGACGTTGCGCTCGCTGAGTGGCTTCAGGCTGACCGACATGAAGCCGCCATTGCGCTGACCACCGCCGGTGAAGCCGGTGACGCTCTCCACGGCCGGGTCGCGGCGCACGATATCGATGAAGGTCGCGAGCTTCTGTCGCATGGCCTGGAAGGAGATGCTCTGGTCGGCCTGGATGAAGCCGATCATGCGCCCGGTGTCCTGTTGCGGGAAAAAGCCCTTGGGGATGATCACGTACAGATACACGTTGAGGCAGACCGTGGCGGCGAGCAGCAGCAGCATGGTGGGGCCATTGCGCAGCGCCCAGCGCAGGCTGGCCGCGTAGCCGCGTGTCAGCGAGCCGTTGGCGCGCGCGACGATGCGTTGCCCGGTTCGACGCAGCCAGCCGCGCGCCGCTTCGGGCCGGGGAGGTTTCTTCACCGCCGGCTTCAGCAGCCGCGCGCACATCATGGGCGTGGTGGTGAGCGATACCAGCAGCGACACCAGGATGGCCACCGACAGCGTCACCGCGAACTCGCGAAACAGCCGCCCGACGATGCCGCCCATCAAGAGGATGGGAATGAACACCGCGATCAGCGACAGGCTCATCGACAGCACGGTGAAGCTCACTTCGCGCGCGCCGCGCAGCGCCGCCTGCATGGGGGTCAGGCCTTTTTCGATATGGCGCGAGATGTTTTCCAGCACCACGATGGCATCGTCCACCACAAAGCCGGTGGCGACGGTGAGCGCCATCAGGGACAGGTTATTCAGGCTGAAGCCGCACAGGTACATCACGCCGAAGGTGCCCAGGAGCGACACCGGCACCGCCACGCTCGGGATCAGCGCGGCGCGCACATTGCGCAGGAACAGGAACACCACCATGATCACCAGCGCGATGGCGATCACCAGCGTGCGTTCCACCTCGCGCAGCGACGCGCGGATGGTGGGCGAGCGATCGAGGGCGACCTCCAGGTTGATCGAGGCCGGAATGGAGGCGCGCATCTGCGGCAGCAATTCCTTGATGCGGTCCACTGTTTCGATGATGTTCTCGCCGGGCTGGCGGGTCAGTATCACCAGCACCGAGGGCTTGCCGTTGGCCGAGCCGGCGTTGCGCAGGTCCTGCACCGAATCGACCACGTCGGCCACATCGGCCAGGCGCACCGGCGCGCCGCTGCGAAAAGACACGATGAGCGGCAGGTAGTCCGCGGCTTTGCGCGCCTGGTCATTGGCGAGGATCTGCCAGTGCCGGTCGCCATCCTCGAGGGAACCCTTGGGGCGATTGGCATTGGTGGCCGCGATGGCGGCGCGCACCTCTTCGAGGCCGATGCCGTACTTGTACAGCGCGCCGGGATCGAGTTCGACGCGCACCGCCGGCAGCGCGCTGCCGCCGATGGTGACTTCGCCCACGCCCTTGACCTGTGAAAACTTCTGCGCCAGCACGGTGGAGGCGACGTCATACATCTGGCCCTGCGTCATCACGTCCGAGGTCAGCGCGAGAATCATGATGGGCGCATCGGCCGGATTGACCTTGCGATAACTCGGGTTGCTCGGCATGCCGGTGGGCAGCATGCTGCGCGCGGCATTGATGCCGGCCTGCACGTCGCGCGCCGCGCCGTCGATGTCGCGCGAGAGGTCGAATTGCAGCGTGACGCGCGTCGAGCCGAGCGAACTGGACGAGGTGATTTCGGTGACGCCGGCGATGCTGCCCAGGGCACGTTCCAGCGGCGTGGCCACCGTGGCCGCCATGGTGTCCGGGCTGGCGCCGGGCAGCGAGGCGCGCACCGAAATGGTGGGGAAGTCCACCTGCGGCAACGGCGCCACCGGCAACAGCTTGAACGCCAGCAGTCCGGCGATGGCGATGCCGATGGTCAGCAGCGTGGTCGCGACCGGGCGTTCGACGAAGGGGGCGGAGATGTTCATTGACGCGACCCCGGCATTGCTGAATTTGTCATTCTGAGGCCGTCCCCCAGGAGGACTTCCTTCGGGGCGAAGGCCGAAGAATCTGCTTTGAAGGAAGTCCCATAGGGGGATGCTTTCCGTTCATCGAAGAAAAGCAGATTCTTCGCTTCGCTCAGAATGACAATTTTAGGCGTGTGCATCATTGACTCACGTTTGCGTGTCACTCGCGGCGGCAGTGCTTGCAGGCACCGCCGCTTCACCCCCGCGCGCCCGCCGCGCCAGCCGGTCGAAGGCAAGATAGATCACCGGCGTGGTGAACAGCGTCAGCACCTGGCTCACCAGCAGGCCGCCCACCATGGTGATGCCCAGCGGATGGCGCAGTTCGGAACCGACACCGCTGCCCAGCATCAGCGGCAGCGCGCCCAGCAGCGCTGCCATGGTGGTCATCATGATCGGCCGGAAGCGCAGCAGGCAGGCCTGGAAGATGGCCTCGCGCGGGCTCTTGCCTTCGCGGCGCTCGGCGTCGAGGGCAAAGTCGATCATCATGATGGCGTTCTTCTTGACGATGCCGATCAGGAGAATGATGCCGATCACCGCGATGATGCCGAGGTCGCTGCCCGACAGCATCAGCGCCAGCAGCGCACCCACGCCTGCCGAGGGTAGCGTCGAGAGGATGGTGATGGGATGGATGTAGCTCTCATAGAGCACGCCCAGCACGATGTACATGGTGATGATGGCCGCCAGGATCAGGAGCAGCGTGTTGTCGAGCGAGGCCTGGAAGGCCAGCGCCGCGCCCTGGAAGCGCGTCTGCACGCTGGCGGGCAGGCTGATTTCTTTTAGCGCGCCGTTGATGGCTTTCACCGCGTCGCCCAGCGACGCTTCGGCATTGCCCTCGCGCCCGAGGTTGAAGGAGATGGTCGCCGCGGGAAACTGGCCGATGTGATTGATGGACAGTGACGTGGGCCGCTCGATCACGCGCGCGATGGCCGACAGCCGCACCTGCTGCGATGGCTGGCCGGCCAGGTTTGATGTCACGTAGATGTCGTTCAAGGCCGCCGGGCCCTTCTGGTCGCCACCCTGGATTTCCAGCACCACGCGATACTGGTTGGACTGCGTGAAGATGGTCGAAATCAGGCGCTGACCGAAGGCGTTGTAAAGGGCATTGTCGATGGCGGCCGTGGTGATACCGAGGCGACTGGCGGTGGCGCGGTCGATCTCGACATAGGCCTGCAGTCCTTCGTCCTGCTGGTCGCTGGCCACATCGGCCAGTTGCGGCAATTGACGCAACCGTTCCACGATTTTCGGCACCCAGGCTGAGAGTTCCTCGGGGTTGGCATCCTCGATGCTCATCTGGAACTGGGTGCGGCTGACGCGGTCCTCGATGGTCAGGTCCTGCACCGGTTGCATGTACAGCTTGATGCCTTCCACCTCCTTCAGCGAGCCCTGCAGGCGGCGGATCACGTCCACGGCGTGGGTGCGGCGCTCCGCCAGCGGCTTCAGGTTGATCAGCATGCGGCCGTTGTTCAGCGTGGCATTGGTGCCATCGACGCCGATGAACGAAGACAGGCTCTCCACGGCGGGGTCCTTCAACACCACCTGCGCCAGCGCCTGCTGGCGTTCGGCCATGGCGGAAAACGAAATCGACTGCGGCGCTTCCGAGACGCCCTGGATGACGCCGGTGTCCTGCAGCGGGAAGAAGCCCTTGGGCATGAATATATACAGCACCACTGTGATCACCAGCGTGGCGATGGCCACCAGCAAGGTCGCGGTCTGGCGCTCCAGTACCCAGGTGAGCATGCGACCGTAGTGCGCGATGATGTTGTCGAGGAAGGCGCCGCTGGCGCGATAGAAGCGGCTTTGCGCCGCCTCCGGCGTATGGCGCAACAAGCGCGCGCACATCATCGGCGTGAGCGTGAGCGACACCACCGCCGAAATCAGGATGGCGACGGCCAGCGTGATGGCGAATTCGCGGAACAATCGTCCCACCACATCGCCCATGAACAATAGCGGGATCAGCACGGCGATCAGCGAGAAGGTCAGCGAGATGATGGTGAAGCCGATCTGCCGCGATCCCTTCATGGCCGCCTGGAGCGGCGATTCGCCCTCTTCGATGTAGCGCGCGATGTTCTCGATCATGACGATGGCGTCATCCACCACGAAGCCGGTGGCGATGGTGAGTGCCATCAGCGTGAGGTTGTTGATGCTGAAGCCGGCCAGATACATCACGGCGAAAGTGCCCACCAGCGACAGCGGCACGGCCACACTGGGAATGGCGGTGGCCGCGGCATTGCGCAGAAACAGGAAGATCACCATCACCACCAGCGCGACGGCCAGCAGCAATTCGATCTGCACGTCCTTGACCGAGGCGCGGATGGTGACGGTGCGGTCGGTCAGCAGTTTGATCTCCACTGCGCCGGGCAGCGCCGCCTGCAGTTGCGGCAGCAACTGCTTGACGCGATCGGCCACCTCGATGACGTTGGCGCCGGGCTGGCGCTGGATGTTGACGATGATGGCAGCGGCCTCGCCCGACCACGCCGCCAGGCGCACGTTCTCGGCGCCGTCGACGACGCTGGCCACGTCGCTGAGCCGGATGGCCCGCCCGCTTTTGTAGGAAATGATCAGGTCGCGATATTCGTCGGCCGATTTCAGTTGGTCGTTGGCATCGATGGTGGAGGCGCGCGCCGGGCCGTCAAAACTGCCCTTGGCCTGATTGACGTTGGCATTGGCGATGGCGGTGCGCACATCATCCAGCCCCAGGCCATAGGCGGCCAGCGCCTTCTGATTGACCTGCACGCGCACCGCCGGCCGCTGGCCGCCGCTCAGGCTGACCAGACCGACACCGGGCAACTGCGAAATTTTCTGCGCCACCCGCGTATCGACCAGGCTCTGCACCTTGGGCATGGGCAGTGTCTTCGAAGTTACCGCCAGGGTCAGAATGGGCGTGTCGGCCGGATTCACCTTGCTGTAAATGGGCGGCACCGGAATGTCGGCCGGCAGCAGGTTGCTGGCGGCATTGATGGCGGCCTGCACTTCCTGCTCGGCGATATCCAGGCTCAGTTCCAGGCTGAACTGCAGCGTGATCACCGACGCGCCGCCGGAACTGGTCGAGGACATCTGATTGAGTCCGGGCATCTGGCCGAACTGGCGTTCCAGCGGCGCGGTGATCGAGGACGTCATCACATCCGGGCTGGCGCCGGGGTACAGCGTCACCACCTGGATGGTCGGGTAATCCACTTCGGGCAGCGCCGACAGCGGCAGCACCCGGTAGGCGATGGCGCCCGCCAGCATGATGGCCAGCATCAGCAGCGAGGTCGCCACCGGACGCAGGATGAAGAGGCGGGAGGGATTCATGCGCTGCGCCGTGCGATTCAGTTGGCTGTGTTACTGGCATTTCGGGAGCCGTCGCCGCCCTTGCGGGCACCGAAGCCACCGCCTCCGCCACCACTGCCGCCGCCACCTCCGCCGAAGCCCTGGCCACCGCGTTCGCCGGGCGGGGGCAGCGTGATGCCTTTCTCCCTGGCGCGCTTTTCGACCAGCGCGCGTGTTTCATCACGAATTTTTGCGAGCTCTTCGGGGCTGGCGGCATTCTGCATGCGCTCGCGCACCGCGTCGCGCTCCTGCGGCGTGAGCAGTTGCGGACGAGCGTCGCCACCGGTATTGCCCGGTCCGCCCGCATTGCCGCCACCGTCGGGGGCGCGCGGCCCCGGGTTGCCCGCTGCGCCTGCACCGGTTTCGGCGGGAGCGCCTTTAGCGGCACCGGGGCGTTCGCCGCCGTCCTTGTTGGCGTCACCCTTGCCGGTACCATCCTTGCCGGGGCCACCCTTGCTGGCACCGCCGCGTCGCCCCGGCGTTGCCGACGGGTCGGGCAGTTCCACCTTCGCGCCTTCGCGCAGGCGGTCGGCGCCGTCGATGACGACGCGTTCGCCGGGCTCCACGCCGGATTCGATGGCGACATTGTCGCCTTGCGGCGCGCCCAGCTTGATGGGTCTGACCGTGGCGGTGTTGTCGCTCTTGATGACGTAGGCAAAGGTGCCCTGGGTGCCGCGCTGTACCGCCGAGGTCGGGATGAGGGTCGCCTTGCTTTGCTTGTCCACCAGCAGGCGCACGTTGACGAACTGGTTGGGGAATAGCGCGTAATCGGTGTTGCTGAACTGGGCTTTGAGCTTGACGGTGCCGGTGGTGGCATCGATCTGATTGTCCACGGTGAGCAGGATGCCGGCCGCCAGTTTGTTCTTGTCGGCGCGGTCATACACGTCAACGGCCATCTTTTCGCCGGCCTGCAGTTTCTTCATCACCCGCGGCACATTGTCCTCCGGGATGCTGAAGATCACGCTGATCGGCTGCAATTGCGTGATCACGACCAGACCGCCGGCGTCGCCGGCGCGCACCATGTTGCCGGCGTCGACCTGGCGCAGCCCCAGCCGCCCGCCCACGGGCGCCGTGATGCGGCAGTAGGCGAGTTGCAGCCGGGCGTTGTCGATGCTGCCCTGATCGGCTTTCACGGTGCCTTCGTACTGGCGCACCAGCGCTTCCTGTGTGTCCAGAATCTGCTTGGCGATGGAGTCCTGCTGATACAGCGTGCGATAACGCTCGAAGTCGATCTGGGCATTTTTCAGCAGCGCCATGTCGCGCGCCAGCTGGCCTTCGACCTGATTCAACTGCGCCTGGTACGGGCGCGGATCGATTTCCGCCAGCACTTCGCCTTCCTTGACCATCTGGCCTTCGCGAAACAGCACGCGCATCAGCTGGCCATCGACGCGGCTTTTCACCGTCACGGTCTGCAGCGGCGTGACCGAGCCCAGGCCGCCGAGATAGATGTTGATGTCATCGCTCTTCGCCAGCGCGGTCAGCACCGGCGTGGCGCGACCCGGGGCATTGGGTCCGAAACGACCGGGGCGCGCCGGTTGCGTCGGCCCCGCCTCCATCGGCGCGTAGTACCAGATGGCAACGCCGGCGGCGACCAGGCAGACGGCCAGCAGCCAGAACCACAGCCAGCGCCGCTTGTCAGGGCGATCGGTCAGCAGCGGGGAAAGGGATTGATGGTCTGATCCTGATGTGGTCATTTGCGTTGGCAATCTGAAAAGAACTTTCGCCCGGAATTGACGGGCAATGAATATAGAACTGATTCCCCAAAAAATGTCATTCCGAAGCCTTGGGCTGAGGAATCGGCTTTTGGCTACGCTTTAACAACAGATTCCTCGCTATGCTCGGAATGACATTTTCATTGGCGCCAAGATAGCAGATGCAAATGATGAACTAATCCGGGCCTCGTGGCTGCTTTTTTAACAACTTGTTACCTTTCGCTTGGGCCGCGTCAATACTGCTTTTCCCGGCATCTGTCTCCTCGCCGGTGCGAGTAGTGCAGCTTTAATTCAGTCAATGGTAGCCCAGCTCGTCGGCACCATGGGTCTAAAGCGATTAATATCAAAATGGAAAAACAAAACATCTATAACAAATATAAATCGATAGATTGATATCAAATATTGCATTACTAATCCATGCCTGCCGGTTGTTTTCCGGTGCGCCGTCCATGGTACGCGGCGATTGCGCTAACATGTTGCCTGTCGCGCCAGTCACATAAGCCGCCAATCAGCGGCGACGAGCGGGCAGGCCGCATCCATCGCCAGGCTCATCGGAGGCAGGCAGACCGTAGCGCCGGTGTGCCTGCTCAGACCATCAAAGGGAGAGGGACACAACATGCTGGACAAACAGATTTTTGCCGGAGTGAAAATTCTTGCAGCGACGCGGGTGATTGCCGCGCCTTTCTCAACCTATCAGCTGGCCATGCACGGCGCCGATGTGCTGAACGTGGAGAACCCGAAGGAGCCCGACAGCATGCGTTACTCGGGCGATGACGGCACCGAGTTGAAGAAGCAGGGCATGGGCTGCGGTTATCTGGCGCAGAACTCCAACAAGAAATCCATGACGCTGAATCTCGCCGTCCCGCAGGGGCAGGAGATCTTCAAGCGCCTGGCCAAGGAATCCGACATCGTTGTCGAGAATCTGATCGCCGGCACCATGCCGCGTTATGGCCTCGGTTACGAGGACCTGAAAAAGATCAACCCCAAACTGATCTATTGTTCCATCACCGGGTTCGGCCAGACCGGGCCGAAGGCGCGTGCGGCGGCCATCGACGGTGCGATCCAGGCGGCCAGCGGCATCATGAGCGTGACGGGAACACCCGAATCCGGGCCGCTCAAGGTCGGGTTCACGATGGTGGATTACGCCACCGGTTACGCCGCAGCGGTGGCCATGATCTCGGCGTTGTATCACCGCGCCATGACCGGCGAAGGCCAGAACATCGACGTGGCCATGCTGGATGCGGCATTGACGATGACCAGTGCCTACACCACGCGCGCATCCATCACCGGCTATCTGCAACCGCGCGCCGGCAATGGCTCGGGCCATGGCGGTTATGTGACCGACACCTTCAAG
>CANKAJ010000123.1 GCA_947479645.1 Betaproteobacteria bacterium
ATGCTTTCGCCACGCGCGGCGCGCACCTCCAGTCCCTCGATGTAGGCAGCCGCCACGCTGGCATAAGCAGCTTGCGAGAACAGCAGGGTGACATTGACGTTGATACCGTCAGCGATCAGATCGCGTATTGCGGGCACGCCGGCGGGCGTGCCCGGCACCTTGATCATCAGATTGGGACGGGCGACTTCGCGCCATAAACGTCGCGCCTCGGCCAGAGTTCCCGCAGTGTCATGCGCCAGCACCGGCGAAACCTCCAGACTGACAAAGCCGTCGGCCCCGTTTGTGCTCGCATGCACAGCCTGCAGGGCATCTGCCGCGTCCTGAATATCACGTATCGCCAGTCGCTCGTATATGGTCTTTGCGTCGAAGCCGGCGCGCGCCAGGGGCGCCAGTGCCGCCGCATAATCCTGGCCTTGCCCCAGTGCCTTCTCGAAAATGGCCGGATTGGAAGTCAGGCCGCGGAGGCCGTCGGAAACAAGGCCGGCAAGCCTGCCCGATGCGAGTAATTCGCGACTGATGAAATCAAGCCAGATTGACTGGCCCCGTGTTTGAAGTTCGCTCAGTGTGGGCATTGGAATGAACCGTGTTGATAGGAATGAAGAATGCGCATTAAAAGTGTTACCGCAACGCTACTTGCAGAATTGATTGCCACCCAAGAATGCCGCAGTCGATTATTTCAGTCCAGCGGACCTGGCAAGGGATGATCCTGCGTACCATCTGCGCGCAGAAACGATATATCACCATAATGGGCGTGCACGTCCTCACCGGTATTGTCCGAATCAGTCATGATACCGATCGACTTGATCATCGGCGGCTCTTCGCCGAAGGCGCGCTTGAAATCCTCGTAAAAATTGCGCGACTCCTCGCGCCATGTTCCCAGAGCGTCGTTGCCGCTTTCGGCCACGACCATCTGCACGCGCGAGGTATGGCGACTCGGGATCACCGTACCCTTGGAAGCCTTGTTTTCCCAGATGTACATCAGCGTCGCATAAGGCATGCTGTAGCCGGTCAGCATGCGCACCCGCGTAAAGAAAATGCTGTCATCGAAGTCCAGTTTCGATACATCGCCCTCAAACGCAATCACGATGCGTGCCGGAGAATCCTCTGTGCGGCTCTGGGTATTGTCGGCTCCGGCGATCAGGCCATCGACTTTCCAGCGCCACTTCAATATCGGAAATTCGCGCGGATCGATGCGTACGTCATGCACAAGGCCGGATGCCGAACCGGATGCCTCGGCCTTGATGACGGTACGCCCGCTGTCTTTCACCAGGCGGTAATCGGTCGATTTTTTGAAACGGGACATCGTCCAGACCCGCCAGCCGCCAGGCAGAACATCGCCGGGTTTGGCACCTGAAAACTCACTCACCGCAGGAGAATCGGGCAAGACAATGCGCTCGACCTGATTGACACTGGCACAACCACTCAACACCGAAGCGACCAGCGCGACTATCATGCCGTGGATTGAACCGCGTTTGGACTGCATTGACATAGACGCATTTTAGCCATTTTCGACCTGATCCCGCGCGCAATGACTGTTGTGCATGGTTGAGTACCGCTTTTTCAGGTATGTTCCGCGCATGAAACCATTTTCCCGCCTGCGCGTGACCAAGATTTCGCTGCGCGACGCTGTGGCAGCCGGTCTGCCCGTGATTACGCTGGTGCTGCTGACATTCTGGATTGCTTATCAGTTCGTCAAGCCAGCCCCTCCCGATTCATTTGTGCTAACCACGGGTAGCGAGGAGGGCGGCTATCACGCCTTTGGCAAACGCTATCAGGAAATTCTGGCGCGCAACGGGATCAAGGTCGAATTACAGCCCTCGGCGGGCTCGGTGGAGAACCTCGCGCGCCTGGCCGACGAGGATTCCGAAGTCGAGGCGGGTTTTGTGCAGGCCGGCACCGGCACCGCAGCCGATTATCCTGACCTGACCACGCTGGGCAGCGTGTATTTCGAGCCGATATGGATTTTCTACCGTGGCGCACTGATGGAAGACCGCTTGCGGCAATTGCGCGGCAAACGCATCGCAGTCGGCCCCCTGGGCGGCGGCACGCGCAGGCTCGCCACACAATTGCTGCTGGTGAACAATGCCTTCAGTCCACCAACAAAAATCAGCGACCTTGGTGGCGACAAGGCCGCGCAAGCCCTGCTCGCCGGCAAGCTTGACGTAGTGTTCCTCATCGGGCCGGCCGAATCACCCGCCATCACGACGCTGCTAAACGACAAACGCGTCAAGTTGCTGAGCTTTGATCGCGCACCGGCCTACACCAAAACCTTCCCGTTTCTGTCCGCGGTCAAACTGCCGCAGGGCGCAATCAACCTGATGCGCGACATCCCACCGCGCGACATCACCCTGCTCGCGCCAACGGCCAATATTGTGGTGACCGAAGATTTTCATCCGGCGCTGGCTGATCTGATGATGCAGGCCTTGGCGGAGACGCACGGTGGCGCCGGGGTTTTCCAGAAAGCCGGGGAATTCCCCACCAACCGCGATCATGAGTTCCCGCTGTCCAAGGAGGCGCAGCGCTATTACGCCTCGGGACCGCCCTTTCTGCAGCGCTACATGCCTTTCTGGGCCGCCACGCTGATTGACCGCATCATCGTGTTGCTGGTGCCGCTACTGGTCGTGCTGATTCCGGCTGTACGCCTGACGCCAACGTTGTACTCGTGGCGCATCCGTTCACGCATTTACCGCTGGTACGGGGAACTGAAATTGCTTGAACTGGAATTGGCACAGCACTTCGATGCGCACCGCATGCAGGATTACATCAAACGGTTGAACGACCTCGAGGCCCGTGCCCACACGCGGCCCATCCCGATCGCGTTCACCGCAGACGTATATACCCTGCGCCAGCATATCGGCATGGTGCGCGACTCACTGCACGCTCAAACAACAGCGACTGTTCCTGTAGCGACTCCGGACACCTGATTGACCGTCGCCGCACGCGGCTAAGGCAATACCTTGATGTCCTTTACCAGATCCAGCGTGTAGGCCCTGCGGTAATCGATCTTGCTGTCGACCAGTTTGGCACCCACCATGAAATCGAAAGTCTGCTTCCAGCGCGCATCGGTCATGGTCATGATGCCCAGCCTGGCGGCATCACCGCTGGTGACCAGAGCGTAGTCACGCATGGTATTCACTCCATACGCAATCAGACTGTCTTCCATCTGGGGGTTGTCCTTCTTGATCAGCGCATTGCCCAAAGTCGGATTGGCAAGATAACTTTTCCAGCCTTCGGCAGTCGCCTGAACAAAACGCTTCACCGCATCCCGTCTTTTGGCCAGGGTGTCTCGGGTGACCACGACGGTTTGCGCATAGGGTGGATAGCCCTGGTCGGCCAGCAGGAACACCACGGGCTTGACGCCGCCTTTGGCTATCGAATAGGGCTCTGATGTCACATAGCCCTGCTGGGACAGCTTCTTGTCCGCCAGGAAGGGCTGCACACTAAAGCCGTAAGGCCGCTTCTGCGCATCGGTAAAACCAAAGCGGGCACGCAACCATGGCCAGAAAGTGTTGTCGCTGGCCGCGCCGATGGCGATGGGTTGCCCCTTGAGGTCTTCGAGCCTGGCCACACCCGGGTGAGAAACAATCACTGTCGGATCTTTCTGGAAGGTCGCCGCCACCGTCACCACCGGCAAGTCCTGCTCCAGTACCTTGATGCTCTGCATGTCGTAACCCATGAACAAATCGATCTGGCCGGCCAGCAGCAACTGCAGGCCATTCACCTGCGGTCCGCCCGGCTTGATGCTCACGTCCAGTCCGTGCTTCCGGTAGATACCTTCGGCAATGGCCTGATAAAAACCGCCATGCTCGGCCTCGGGATACCAGTTGGTTCCGAAAACCAGTCTGGTCGGGGATTGCGCCCACGCGGACGTGGCGAGTGACGCCAGAACGGCAATCAGCAGTTTGATGGGTACAGACATGCGTGCTAAGTCCTCAATGGTTAATTGCGCTTCGGGGCAAATATAGCGTCATTTCCGACACATCACTTGTGAAATTTGCATTGCTGAGATTCCGCCTTGTCCTTGTGTAGGCCGGCGTACAGATCAATGCTGCGTAGCGCAGGAGCATCGTGCCCGGGTGTCCGGCTTTACCAGCGCAACTTGCACCTGAAACTGCCCTGCCGGGCGGAGGTATCACTGTGGAGTGAAAGGGTAAGGCCATGGAGCGAATCACCGCAGCACGATTTCAGACCCGGGACAGTGCAGACGCTGTTGCCGCATTGATCACGCAATATATCAGTGCGACCGATATCAGCATTGAGGAGGTCAATCCGGATGCCCCCCCTGTCAGGCACTCCGGGCGCCCTGATCGGTGCCACCGTGGGCACACTGACAGGTGGCCTGGCGGGCAACAGTGCCGCTGAAGCGGTCAATCACACGGCTGAAGAACTGTTCTGGCGAGAGACATCTGTCCAGGAACCCTACTACGTCAATGGCCGCAACTTTGAATACTACGCGCCGGGCTTCCGCGCGGGCTGGGAAGGCCGTGTGCGCCACGATGGTCGCAGCTTCGATGCGGCAGAACCTGATTTAAAAGCAGCCTACAAACTCACCAAGGGTGAACTCGCCCCGGATTGGCAAGACGTCAGACCGGCACCGCGCGCGGCCTGGGATCGCGTCGATCGTGGCTGGAAAGGCAAGCTTTAATCAATAATATTTGATAATAATGATTATGTAAATAATCAAGGAAAAAAGCAATAAACTCGAAAACGATAATAATAATGAAGCCCCCCCTTCGGTGCCGCCGAGAAGCGCAGGCGCGACGGGGGCAGTCCGGGTCCGTGTGTCTGAGGGAGCGCAGCGACCGAGTTCAGGACCCGGCCCGACGCGTCGAGCATCGCAGGGTCGCCTTTTCTTTGGTCACTTTCTTTTGGCGAAGCAAAAGAAAGTCACTCCGGCCGAAGGCCAAGAGATCAATTTCACCGAATCCGCCTACGACCGCTAGTGCAACACCTCACTCTCATGCCACCCCCTGAGCGCCAGCTTGGTCAACCACACCATCAGCAGAAACAACACCACGCCGGTAACGGTGATCAGAAACAGCGCCGCAAACAATCGCGGCACGTTGAGCTGAAATCCGGCAATCAGGATCTGATAGGCAAGCCCCGCCGCAGTGCCACCGGTACCGGCCACAAACTCCGCCACGACCGCTCCGATCAGCGCCAGCCCCGACGAGATGCGCAGGCCCCCGAAAAAATACGGCAATGCGCTCGGGATGCGCAATCGCAGCAGCACCTGGGCACGCGTGGCCTTGTGCAGACGGAACAAATCGAGCAAACCCGGGTTCACGCTGCGCAGTCCCAGCGTGGTATTGGATATGACCGGAAAGATCGCAATGATGGTGGCGCAGATAATCAGCGCGACCTGGATGTCGTTGACCCAGATGATGATGAGCGGTGCAATCGCGACGATCGGCGTAACCTGCAGCAATACGGCATAGGGGAACAGCGACAATTCGAGCAGACGGCTCTGCACGAACAAAAAAGCCACGGCCGTCCCAAGCAGAACCGCCAGCGCGAATGCCGCCAGCGCGATCCGCAGCGTGACCAGCAGCGATCCTGCCAGCAATTCGCGATCCTCCACCAGGGCCTGAGCCACCCGAACCGGTGAAGGCACCAGGTATGGCGGCACCTCCATGACGGTCACCAGCACCTGCCACAGCAGCAGCAACAGCATTCCAATCGCCAGTGGTGCCGCGACTTTAACAAGGCGCCCATCAGCGAAATTCATGCTGTTCATGCCTCATCTCCCACGGCATTGCCGGCATCGGCGAAAGTGGCCGCGCTTGCCTCGGCCAGCAGTTCCGACAACTGCCGGCAGTACTCGGCAAATCGCGGCGTCAGACGAAATGCTTCACTGCGTGGCTGCGGCTCATCAATATTGAAGTCACGCAGCACTCGCCCCGGCCGCGCCGACATCACCACGACGCGTGTGGACAGGAACACCGCCTCGTAAATGCTGTGGGTGACAAATACCAGCGTGAGGTGCTTTTGTTCCGACAGGCGGATGAGGTCGGCATCGAGCCGGTTACGGGTAATCTCGTCCAGCGCGCCGAAGGGCTCGTCCATCAGCAGCAAATCCGGTTCAGTCACCAGCGCTCGGGCAATTGAAACGCGCATCTGCATGCCCCCGGACAGTTCCCGCGGAAAATGGGCATCCGATGGAGCCAGCCCGACTCCGGCGAGCGCGCGGTCAACACGAGTCTCCGCCTGGCTGCGCGCCACGCCGGCCAGATCCAGCGGCAGGCGCACATTGGCGCGCACCCTCGCCCAGGGCATCAGCGTGGCATCCTGGAACACATAGCCAAGCTTGTGCCCAGACCCGCTCGTGCGCAGGCTCCCTTCGCTCGGCGCAATCAGACCGGCCATGATCTTCAGGAGCGTGCTCTTGCCGCAGCCCGAAGGGCCCAGCAGTGTCACCAGTTCGCGCTTGTGGATGGCCAGATCAACCGGCGCCAGGGCGCGGGTACCATTGGGATAGGTCTTTCCAGCGGACCGCAGTTCGATCAGCGGCGCGTCACCCAATGCGGATTTCTGGTCGGGATGAATTGTGAGGGGCATCGCGCTCTGCCCGGGAGAATCAGCCCAGCGTCACGCGCGCGAACTTGCGCTTGCCAACCTGCAATACCACGGTCGAACCCGCCGCGAGTTGCAAGGCCTTGTCACTGATCTTCTCGCCGTCTAGGCGGATGCCACCCTGCTCGATCATGCGCATCGCCTCCGAGGTGCTGGCATTCAGCCCGGCCGCCTTGAGCACCTGCGCAATGGCCATGGGCTTGCCGTCCGCGGCCACGGTGACCTCGGGCATCTCTTCGGGCATGGCCCCCTGGCGAAAGCGAGCATCGAAATCGGCCTCAGCACGATCCGCTGCAACCCGGGAATGAAATCGAGTGATGATCTCGCGCGCCAGCATGACCTTGATGTCGCGTGGGTTGCGCCCCTCCTGAATCTCTGCCTTCCAGCCGGCAATAGTGCCCAGCGACTCAAAGGAGAGCAGATCAAGGTAGCGCCACATCAGTTCGTCCGAAACCGACATGAGCTTGCCGAACATGGCCTCGGCCGGCTCGGTAATGCCGATATAGTTTCCCAGTGACTTGGACATCTTGTTGACCCCGTCCAGGCCCTCCAGCAAGGGCATAGTCAGAATGCACTGAGTCGGCTGGCCATGCTGCTTCTGCAGCTCGCGCCCCACCAGCAGGTTGAATTTCTGGTCCGTGCCGCCCAGCTCGACGTCGCTACGCATGGCCACCGAGTCATAGCCCTGCATCAGCGGATACAGGAACTCATGGATGGCAATCGGTTGATTGCCGCGAAACCGCTTGCCGAAATCGTCCCGTTCCAGCATGCGCGCAACCGTGTAGGTCGAGGCGATACGGATCATGCCAGCCGACCCCAGCTTGTCGCACCATTCGGAATTGAACAGAATTTCAGTACGGTCGGGGTCCAGTATCTTGAAAACCTGCTCTTTGTAGGTCTTGGCATTGTCCGCGATCTGCTCCCGTGTCAGAGGCGGTCTTGTCACATTTTTGCCGGTAGGATCGCCGATCATGCCGGTAAAATCGCCGATCAGGAACTGAACGTGATGACCCAGATCCTGAAATTGCCGCAATTTATTGATGACAACGGTATGCCCCAGATGAAGATCCGGTGCGGTCGGGTCCATGCCCAGCTTTATTCGCAAAGGCCGCCCCAGCTTGAGCTTTTCGATCAATTCGGACTCGACCAGCAATTCATCGCAGCCGCGTTTAATGACTTTTAACTGTTCCTGGATGGCGGGCATGGGCGATTGGGCTATGAGCGAGGGGTAATGAGTTAGATTTCGGGACCGCCGCGCCTTCCGGAAATTTTCTGCTTGGAAGGCACTGTTTTTGTTAAAATTCACGCTTTCCAGCCGCCGTCAAAAATGAATAACGACACACAGCGCGATTCGCAGCGGATTGTAGCGCAATCACCTGCTTCCGGGCCAAAGCCGGGGCCGGCGCGTGCCATTGCACTGGGCGCCGCGGCAGTGGCCGCGTCTTTGTTTGCCGTCGTTGCCGCATTCGGCACGGTGCAGGACAGTGGCATCCCGCTGACCACCCTCTCCATCGAACAACAACTCTCGCCGACAATCGAGCCCGTCTCCGATGACTCGGCATTGCCCTACTTCAACGAAGAGCGTTTCCAGCGCGGTGACACGGTGGCCACGCTGCTTGACCGCCTCGGCGTGGATGATGCGGATACACGCCGACTGATGGCACAACCACAGGCGGCTGCACAGTTCCGCTGGCTGCGCACAGGTACGTCAGTACAGGCCAGAACATCACCTGAGGGCAATCTGCTCGACTTATGGTTTGTCACGCCTTTTGACAAACTGGTGAAGATCCAGCCCAGGGATGGCAGCTTCACGGCGGAACAACAGCCGGCCAGCCTGACCGCGGAAGTGATGATGAAGTCAGGGGAAATTCGCTCATCGCTGTTTGCCGCCACGGATAATGCCAATGTGCCTGATACCGTCGCGGTGCAGCTGGCCGACGTGTTTGCCGGCGACGTCGATTTCCATCGCGACTTGCGCAAGGGTGACCGCTTCACCGTGGTCTACGAAATGATGTCGCATCAGGGCCGCATGGTCCGCTCCGGGCGGCTGCTCGCTGCCGAATTCATCAATCAGAAGCGCGTTCTGCGAGCAGTATGGTTCCAGGACGAGGGAACCAAGGGCGGCTATTACACGCCCGAAGGCAAAAATCTTCGCAAAGCTTTTTTGCGCTCACCGCTGGAATTCTCGCGTGTGACCTCTGGTTTTGCCATGCGCTTCCATCCCCTGCTACAGAAATGGCGTGCCCACAAGGGGGTCGATTATGGCGCCCCTCCCGGGACGCGCGTCAAGGTTACCGGCGATGGTGTTGTGGAACTGGCGGGGCGGCAGGATGGCTATGGAAATGTCATCACGGTGCGCCATAACAGCGGTCTGACCACCTGGTATGCCCACCTCAGCGGCTTTGCCGCAGGCATACGCAAGGGCACTCGCGTCTCACAGGGCGACGTCATCGGCTACGTCGGCCAGACCGGATGGGCAACCGGCCCGCATCTGCATTACGAATTCCGCGTCAATAATGAACACCGCAATCCGCTGACCATCGCGCTGCCGGCTGCCGAACCCCTTGGGGCGGGCCGTGTCACTATATTCCGCAGCATCACTGCAACGCTGGTCGCACGGCTTGATATGCTGCGCGATACCAATCTCGCCCTGCTTGAGTAAGGCCGAATCCCTTTATATTGGCCTGATGTCGGGAACCAGTCTCGACGGTGTCGATGCTGCGCTGGTCGACCTTGAGAGCTCGCCCGTTCTGGTGGCAAGCCATTACCTGCCCTACCCCGAAGACCTGCGCACAGAATTGCTGGCACTGCATCTGACCGGATCGTCAGAGCTGCATCGCGCCGCACTCGCCTCCAACCGGCTGGCACGCCTGTATGCAGATGCCGTTTCTGCCCTGCTGACCAAGGCCGGCGTGCCGGCGCAGGCGATTGCCGCCATTGGTTGTCATGGCCAGACCATACGGCATCGCCCGGACGCCGGTTACACCCTGCAACTCAATAACGCGGCGCTGCTGGCCGAATACACCGGCATCGCTGTGGTTGCCGACTTCCGCAGTCGCGACATCGCAGCCGGCGGCCAGGGCGCACCGCTGGTTCCGGCCTTTCATGCCGCCTGTTTTCGCGATGCCTCGCACCATCGGGTCATTCTCAATCTGGGCGGCATCGCCAATGTCACGTCGCTGTCACCACAGTCTGACGTCATCGGATTCGATACCGGCCCCGGCAATATGCTGCTCGATGCATGGGCCGCCATCCATCTGAACAAACCTTACGATGCGGACGGTGCCTTCGCCGCGTCGGGCCAGGTTAGCACCAGCCTGCTCGAGCGCTGCCTGGTCGACCCGTACTTTGCCCTGACGCCGCCCAAAAGCACCGGACGCGACTACTTCAACCTGCAATGGCTGCAAAGCAGGGGTACGGTGGACCTTCGACTGCAGGATGTGCAGGCGACGCTGGCCGAACTCAGCGCGCGCTCCATTACGCGGGCCATTGCACGCTGGTGTCCGCAGACTACAGAAGTGTATGCCTGCGGTGGTGGCACCCACAACGCCGACCTGATGATGCGCATTGCCACCGCGCTGGAAGGAATACCGCTGGGGACCACCAGTGCGTTGGGAATACACGCCGATTGGGTCGAAGCAATGGCCTTCGCCTGGCTGGCCGGGGAAACCATCCACGCCAGACCCGGCAATTTGCCTGCCGTTACAGGCGCCAGCGGGCCGCGGGTGTTGGGCGCTGTTTATCCGGCGTGATCAAAACAAGACGGGGGCCGCAGCCCCCGTCAATTACCACTGATACGTCGGTCAGACCGAGAAGGATGAACCGCAACCACAGGTGCTGGTGGCGTTTGGATTCTTGATCACAAATTGCGCCCCCTCCAGTCCCTCGGTGTAATCAATCTCGGCGCCACTCAGGTACTGAAAGCTCATGGCATCAATCAGCAACTGCACTCCATTCTTTTCCATGACAGTGTCGTCTTCATTCTGGGCTTCGTCGAACGTAAATCCATACTGAAATCCGGAACATCCGCCACCGCTGACAAACACCCGCAACTTCAGTTCGGTGTTGCCCTCTTCGTCAATCAACTGCTTGACCTTGTTAGCCGCATTTTCAGAGAACACCAACGCCGGTGGCATGTCTGTAACGGGACTGTCTGTAACTGCATTCATTTACGTCTCCTGGATCGGGATGCATCAACCGGATGCGTGCTGGGCGCCATTATCCGGCCATCATTCCACAAGGGTCAACCCGGTCGTGAGCATGGTTATAGCGCGAACTGACAAGCAACTTGAGTTGGAGTGCCAAACTGGGAATCGGTTCCCCATTACGGGATGAAGCCCCCCCTCAACTACCCGATTTGCTTGCCGCGAGCTTGAGTTCGGTCGGCTTGGCTTCGCTGGAACGATGTACCAGGCGTCCTTCAACAATGGCACCTATTTGCATTTCCAGCGTGTTGTAATGAACGTCACCCTTGACCCGGGAACTCGCCTGCAATTCCAGAAACTCGGCTGCATACACAGGTCCGTTGATGGCTCCGTTGACCACCAGATGTGAGACACGGATCTCGCCTTCAATATTGGCCTTTTCGCTAATGACCAGTGTCGAGGGCTGTTCCGCGACCGCAGTCACATTGCCAACGATTTCCCCGTCCACGCGCAAGCCGCCAGCAAAGCTGACATTGCCTTCAATCTTGGTGCCGGCGCCGATCAAACTGTCGATACGGCTTTGCGGTTTGTGTTTCTGCTTTCCGAACATGCTGTCGCTCCCTCAAAATTAACCGCCAATCAAGGCAGGTTGACACTCTGCGTGGTGCGCGCCTCATTGCTGCCGGTTTCGAAAATACGCACCTGTATTGAACGTACCTGGCCCGCTGGCGGCGTTCGAAATGTGCCTTCCAGTCGATGGAAGAACTTGAAACTCAGTGCTCTGGAACCATTCTCGGCCATTCCATCGCCATTCAGCGGCACTATAGCATCGCGCCCCTTGGTCTGCAGGTTGGCCGAAAACTGAATGGAACCCTGGAAAGGACGCTCACGCTTGCCCCCCTGAAGCAAAAGCACGCGATAACGATACTCGCCAGGTATTGCCCCTGGTTGCACCGTAAAACGCTGGATGGAAACGCTATCCGCGATTCGACCGCTGGGCACCAGCCCTTCAAAAAACGCGATATCTTCTTTCAGCCGCGTATTTTCGTCTTCGAACTGCTTGACCTGGGCCGCCAACTGGGCCTGCGCACTCAGTTCGATCTTGAGCCTGGCGTCGGCTGCATCGGCCAGCGCGCGCAATTGCGCGGTTTCCTGCTCCAGGCGCGTCACCGTACTGCGCAGCCGCGTCAGTTCTTCCTGCACCTCACTGCTGTCAAACCCGGCAAAGCGGCGCCCGGCATCGTACATCCAGAGCGCCAGAGCCAGTGAAACCGCGCCAACAACAGTCAGCCCCAGCCAGCGCCAGTACCATGCCAGGTGCGTGCGCACGGTCATGCGTGGCGCCGATATGCCAAAGCGCTGGCGAATGCGTTTGATCAGGCTAGCCATGGCTTGCCGATGTCGGTAGGACCAATCAGGGAACGACCGGTACGTGCTCAAGCCCTGCTGTCTCAGGCAGACCGAACATGATGTTCATGTTCTGTACTGCCTGACCGGCAGCGCCCTTGACCAGATTGTCGATCACTGACAGCACCACCAGCGTATCGCTGCGTGCACTGCCTTCTTGAGGCCGGTGCACGGCAAGGCGGCACAGGTTCGCTGCGCGCACCGAGCGCGTGTCAGGCTGGCTGCCTGGAGGCATGACATCCACAAACGGCTCGTCGCGATAGCGATCTTCAAACAGCTTCTGAAAATCGATTTCCCTATTCACTCGTGCGTACAAGGTGGCAAATATGCCGCGAATCATCGGCGTCAGGTGCGGAATGAAAACAAGACCAACATCGCGCCCCGCGGCCACAGCCAGGCCTTGCCTGATTTCGGGCCAATGACGGTGCCCCGCCATGCCATACGCCGAGAAATTTTCGGAAGCCTCCGCGTAAAGAATATGCACTTCAGCCTTGCGTCCGGCGCCACTCACACCTGATTTCGCATCAGCAATCAAATGCTCAACATCCACGGCACCTGACTCGACCAGCGGCAGCAAACCCAGTTGCACCGCTGTAGGATAGCAACCAGGATTGGCCAGAACGCGGGCTGTACGTATGCGCTCGCGGTTGACTTCGGGCAGTCCATACACCGCTTCCGCCACCAACTCCGGCGACGCATGCTTCGCCTTGTACCAGCGTTCCCATTCGGCAACATCACGAATGCGAAAATCCGCCGACAGATCGATGACCCGGGTGCCATTAGCCACCAGCGCCCCCGCTTGTGACATGGCCACCGCATTGGGCGTGGCGAAAAAAACGACGTCGCAACCGGTCAGCGGCGACTTCTCCGGATCAGTGAAACTAAGCGCCACCTGTCCGCGCAAACTGGGGAACATGGTGCTGACCGGGAGCCCCGCTTCCTGGCGTGAGGTCACCGCATGCAGTTCAGCATGCGGGTGCCGCGACAGGATGCGCAACAGTTCGACACCGGTGTAGCCGGTCCCGCCAACAATACCCACCTTGATGGTCTTATTCATGGTGTTCATTCAATTCCTGAATGCAGATTGCTCGATACAGTCCTGACCGCCTTGTGCTACAGACAAAAAAGCCGCCTGAAGTAGGCGGCTTTTTTGGGGCAAAACTCCAATCAACGTTTGGAGAACTGCTTGGCTCGACGCGCCTTGTGCAAGCCGACTTTCTTTCGCTCGACTTCGCGCGCATCGCGCGTCACCAGACCGGCCTTGCTCAACACGCTCTTGAGTCCCGGATCATATTCGATCAACGCACGCGTCAGTCCATGACGGACTGCACCAGCCTGACCAAATTCGCCGCCGCCGCAAACGGTAACCTTCACATCGAAGCTGTCGAGCTTGTCCACAAGCACCAGTGGCTGGCGCACCACCATGCGTCCGGTCTCACGACCGAAATAACGGTCCAGCGGCTTGTCATTGACAACAAACGCCCCATTGCCAACCTTGATGAATACGCGGGCTATCGCGCTTTTGCGCCGGCCTGTGCCGTAGTTGTAATCGCCGATCATGCCTTGACCTCCAGAGCCTTGGGTTGCTGCGCGGTATGCGGGTGATCATCACGCGCATAAACCTTGAGTTTGCGAAACATCGCGTAGCCAAGCGGGCCCTTGGGCAGCATGCCTTTGACCGCAATTTCCAGCGCGCGCGTCGGAAAGCGTTCCTGCATCTTGGCGAAAGTCGTTTCGGAAATACCGCCAGGATAGCCGCTATGGCGATAATATTTTTTGCCGTCTGCCTTGTTTCCGGTGACACGGATCTTGGCAGCATTCGTAACGACGATGTAATCGCCCGTATCCACGTGCGGCGTGAATTCAGGTTTGTGCTTACCACGCAGACGGTGTGCCAGTTCAGCAGCTAGGCGTCCAAGGACTTTGTCGGCAGCATCAACGATATACCAGTCGCGTTTTACTTCATGCGGCTTGGCTGAGAAGGTTTTCATGGGATTCCTGCGATGCGAGGTTGTGGCGAAAGGGCGTAATTTTATTGGAGAAGCCGCGCTGTGTCAATGTGAACTGACACTAGTGCCCTGCGCCCCAAGAAATTGACGAATCCCGCCATGCCCCTGGAATCCATGGAAAAAAAATGGGGAATAGATATTGCACTCCCGGTCTATACGCTCAAAGACAGTTGCACCAAAAAAAAAGCGCAACCTCAGAAGGTTGCGCTAAATCCACCAAAGGAGGAGGGTGGAGGAGGAAACGACTTGACTGCCTGCAATGCAGAAGATCTGCAATAGAAACATTCAAGTCAGATATATTATGGCGCAACCAACTGAAATAGGCAAGGGGAATGTTGCAATACAACAAAATAGGCATCTCTCATAAGAATTGGGCTTAAAGCCAATTAATTTAATATAAGGATATGACTCTAATATATAAAAATATATTTCCAGAAATGGAATACAGGGCATATTTAGCAACATCAGCCATTATTTATTACAGAAATATTGCATTGCAATTAATAAACCAACGAATATTTTCTGAACCCAAACGACGGGAGACGCAAGAATGGAATGCACGGTAAAGTGGATTGAAGGTGGGATGAGCTTTCTGGCCGAAACCGGCAGTGGGCATGCCCTGGTAATGGATGGCGCGCCAGAAGCCGGCGGACGCAACATCGGCCCTCGCCCCATGGAAACAGTCCTGGCCGGAGCCGGTGGCTGCACTGCCTTCGATGTGGTGCTGATCTTGCGCAAGAGCGGACAAAACATCAGCGGCTGCGAGGTCAAGCTGGCCGCTGAGCGAGCAGACACCGATCCCAAAGTGTTTACACGTATTCACATGCACTTCATTGTGCGCGGCAAGGACCTAAAAACCTCCCTCATCGAAAGCGCAATCAAGCTGTCGCATAACAAGTATTGCTCAGCATCGGCCATGCTGAGCAAAACCGCGACAATCACTTACGATTATGAAATTGTGGCGGAGTGATGCCGATCAATGCAATGAATGTTGGGAGTAGTGGCCGCTGAAGCACAGATGCAACCAGTCGCCCGGTCACGCGGCAATGCCGAACAAAGCCCTCGCCCCGTACAAAGCCATAGCCTGGTATTAACCAGGCTAGAACCAGTACGCCGTACCGGTCATCACGCCAGCAGCAGCCGCCATGGCGCGCTTGGCGAACGCAGGCAGCTCACGCCCGCCCAATTCAAGCGCGGTGCGTCGGTGACCGGCCTCTTCGTCACGCATGGCCGTGATAATGGCGCGGGTGTCCACGTCCCTTTCACTGACTCTGGCAAGATGTCCCTGCAGATGCTGTGCCACTTGCTCTTCGGTCTCGGCCAGAAAACCGAGACTCCAGGCATTGCCTGCCTTGCCAGCGGCAAACCCCATCAACAATGATCCGGCATACCACAGCGGATTGAGCACGCTGGTGCGGCCACCGAGTTCCTGGATGCGAGCGGCGCTCCAGGCCAGATGGTCTGCCTCTTCGTCAGCGGCCTGCTTCAAAGTCGCTTTCAGCAACTCGTCTGACGAAGCCAATGCCTGGCCCTGATAGAGCGCCTGCGCGCACACCTCGCCCGCATGATTGACGCGCATCAATGCCGCAGAATGGCGACGCTCCACCGCTGCCAATTCGACTGATTCTCCTTCCAATACCTCTGCTCCTGCTGTCACGCCGCTATCGGCCTGACTCGAAGCCGGCCGCGGCCGCTCCCGGGTGGCTGGAAGAACTCCAAACAAGGTGCGCAGTCCCCTGTCGAATTCGACAATGACTGCATCAATTCCGGATGGTTTCATGACTGCATTGAACCCTAATCTGTGTTGCGCTGCAATTCCGACCCACATTCCGCCCCAAATTCACCTCCAAGTCAGTGCGCCCTGCCGGCGCACCAAAAAAAACGGGCGCCCGAAGGCGCCCGTCAAACAGAGTAGAAATCCGTTTTATAACCGCATCAAGCCGGCTTAGAACGAGTGAACGATACCGCCGTTCAACGAGCTGATATCCGCGCCGCGGTTGTACGGGGTCAACCCGATAACGTTGGTGCGAAGGTCGACTGCTGCACGGTCTTCGTTGCTGATGCGCGTGAAGCCAAAGACCATCTTGGTGCG
>CANKAJ010000124.1 GCA_947479645.1 Betaproteobacteria bacterium
ACGGGGACGGGTGGACGAATTGCGCGATTTCTATCGCAGCAAGAAGTAGACGCATCCCCGGATCGTTTCGGAAATTACTTTGAACCCGGCCCGGTGCGGCAAACCGACCTTCTCAATTTGACAGGATGGACGCAATGAACGCCTCCATGCTTCCGGTAACACCAATGCAGCGACGAGTGCCTGTTTTCACGTTGCGCCTGATGGCGGCTATTGCCGCCATCACCGCAGGCCTGCTCATGCAGGTGAATAGGGCCGCGGCGGAATATCCCGAGCGCCCCATACAATTCATCGTTCCCTTCGCGCCCGGCGGCGCGACGGAACGGGTGGCCCGTATCGTTGCCGACAAGATGCGTGAAGAGCTCGGGCAGCCGGTACTGGTGGTCAATCACGCCGGTGGCGGCACCGTCATCGGCACCGGCATGGTGGCCCGCGCCCGCCCGGACGGATACACCTTGCTGCTGGGCTCAAATTCATTGGTGCTGGTGCCCCTGCTCAGGCCGGAGCAGGCCGAGATGTTCAGGGATTTCGCGCCGGTGGGCTACATGGCACGGCAGCCATTCGTGCTGGTGGTTCATCCCTCGGTGGCCGCCAATACGCTGCAGGATCTGCTCAATATCGCCAAGGCCAAGCCGGGTGAAATCAATTTTGCCACGGCCGGTGCCGGCACCGGAAATCATCTGGCAACCGAGCAGTTCATCATGATGAGCGGTGCCAAAATCACGCACATTCCCTACCAGGGCACAGGCCCTGCGATGGTCGATCTGCTGGCGGGGCGGGTGCAGATGACCATTACGGCGGTCTCCATCGTGCTGCCCAATATTCAGGCAGGCAAATTGCGCGCGCTGGGCGTGGGCGATCTGCAAAGAGTGCCTGATCTGCCCAATGTGCCGACGATTTCCGAGGCCGGTGTGCCGGGGTATGACTCTACATCCTGGAATGGCATGCTGGTACGCAGCGGTACGCCGCGCGATATTGTGGTGAGGCTGAACGCGGTCCTCAACAAGGGACTCAATGATCCGGCGGTGCGCAAGGCCATGGTTGCCACCGGGGCGATTGCCGAGGCCAGCACGCCGGAGGAATTCGGAGCTTTCATTGCCCGACAGCAGGAGCTGTGGAAGAAGGTCATCGCATCGGCTGGGATCAAGGCGGAGTGATGGGCGTTGTTCCTCAGCAGTTTCATGCTGCCGCCGGCTTTGTGATGAGCACGACCGGCCGATGACAGTGCAGCGCGTGCGTGTCCAGAAAATTCAGAAGAGAGGGTGAGCAATGCTCCCACAAAATGAGTTGCATGTTGCAGTCCGCGCCACCAGGAGTTTTTTCTACAACATTTACGACGACCTCGGCTTCCTGGTCTACGATCCGCTGCTGAGATACCGGCCGCGCCAGCCGGAACAGGCGCATTTGCCGGCCTCGCTGTCGGATCTGGAGCCGCGGCTGCTGCAGTCGTACGACGCCTCCGATGATGGCTACTTGTACCGTCTGCATGTTCGGCCCGGTGTGGTGAGCGGCTATGGCAATGCGCTCACCGCAGAGGACGTGAAGTGGTCGTGGGATCGCGCGTTGGGATTGCGCCGGCAGGGCCGCTTCACCGCACGAGTGGCCCCGGTGAAAAACGAAGAGAGCATCGTGGTGCGCGACAAGTATCTGCTGGAGATGACACTGGAGAAGCCCAATATCGGTTTCCCGCATTTCCTTACCTCGAAATACATTCCCATCATTGATTCCACCGAGGCGCGCCGGCATGTCACCGGGGATGACCCGTGGGCGGAAGCCTGGCTGAATGCGCATGCCGCCGGTTTCGGTCCGTTCCGGATCGACAGTTACGACAGCAACGCCGATGTCGTCACCTACGCGGCCAACGAACATTACTGGGAGACGGGTTCTCCGCGGATCAAGCGCCTGATCATGCGCGGGGTGGCATCGCCCACCGAGCGCCTGGACATGCTGCGCCGGGGCGACGTCGATATCGCCACCAGCCTCGCCGTGGATGACTTCGTCGGTCTGCAGAAAATCCCCGGGTTAAAAGGCGTGCGGGTGCCCGGGCATGACCCATTGTTGTTGCAGATGAACTGCCTGCGCAAACCCTGGGACGACCGGCGGGTACGCCAGGCGGTGAGCTATGCCATTCCCTATGACCGGATAATGAATGACGTCTGGAAAGGCACCGCGCGGCCGCTTGAAAGTCCGTTTGTGGATTCGTGCTATGGCTACACGCGCGCTTATTTCAAGTACGAACTGAACCTGCCCAAAGCGCGCGCGCTCATGCAGGAGGCAGGCGTGACCAGCCCGATCCGCTGTCGCCTGCTGGTCCATGCTGCATTGGCGCCTCAACTCACCGCCACGGCGCCGGTGATTCGCGATGCGCTGGCGCAAATCGGTATCGAGGTGGAGATTGCGCCGGTGAGCGATTATGACCTGCGCACCACCGGATTTTCGCACGATTTTGACCTGCTGCTCGATCCGCATATCCACATGGTGCCCGACGGTTACTACATCTCGGTGTGCGACTATGGCGACTCGAAGTGGGGCATCGAGAACGTGAACCAGTACTACAACGAAGCGGTGTTCAAGTTGCAGGCGGAGTGCCTGCAGGTGCGCACCGAAGCCGAACGGGAAACCTATCTGCATCGCATGCAGGAAATCATCATGGACGATGCGCCGCAGGCGTATCTGCTGATGATCAACACGCTAATGGGCGCGCGCGACACGGTGCGCGGCCTGGCCTGGGACGCCAATGGCCGCATGCAGTATCACCAGACACATAAATTGGCATGAACTGCGATTGGCATGAACTGCGCTGGCCGCGCGGATTGAATTGAACCGATGCATCAGAAGCGGGCCTGAATTCCACATGAATTATGAATTGACTGTCGAGCAGGAGCAGTTCCGCCAGGAGGTCGGCGAATTTCTGGCCGCGTCCTGTACGCCGCATGAATGGGACTACTGGGACCTGGGGCCCGAGGAGCAACTCGAACACCGCGCCATGGCGCTCAAACTGGGCGCCAAGGGATGGCTGGGGCTCAGTTGGCCAACGCAGTACGGCGGACTGTCGCGCAGCCGCATCGAAGCGGTATTGCTGCAGGAACAACTCGCCTATTACGGCAATCCAGGCGTCAATCGCGCGGCGGTGTCGCTGATCGGACCAGCGCTGCTCAATTTCGGCAGCGAGGCGCAAAAGGCGCAGCATCTGCCCGGCATCGCCTCGGGCCGCACCTTCTGGAGCCAGGGCTTCAGCGAGCCTGGCGCTGGTTCGGACCTGGCTGCGGTCAGTACGCGCGCCGTGCGCGAGGGCAGCGACTACATTATCAATGGCCAGAAAATCTGGACCAGTTTCGCCAACAAGGCCGAATGGATTTTCGTGCTGGCGCGAACCGGCGATACGGCCAGCCGGCACAAGGGGCTCAGTTACCTGCTGACGCCACTGGACGCGCCCGGCATACGTGTGCGCCCGATCCGGCACATGGCGGGCTTTCAACCGTTCTGCGAAGTGTTCTTTGACGATGTGCGGGTGCCCGAGGCGCAGCGGCTCGGCGCTGAAAACGCCGGCTGGGCAGTGGCCATGGGCACGCTGTCCGATGAGCGCTCGGGCGTGGAATATTCCGGAGCGAGTCGCCGCATCCTGCATGACCTGCAGGCCTATTGCGCCGCCATCCGGTGGCGGTCACAGCGCGAACACGATGGTGTCGCCAATCGCCTGGCGCGGCTGGCGGTGGAAGTCGAAGCCGCGAGGCTGATGGCGTATCGCGTCAC
This sequence comes from Betaproteobacteria bacterium, assembly GCA_947479645.1. Taxonomy (GTDB): domain Bacteria; phylum Pseudomonadota; class Gammaproteobacteria; order Burkholderiales; family SG8-39; genus CAIYPG01. The sequence continues at coordinate 3,751 of CANKAJ010000124.1, forward strand.
CTGGATGCAGGCTGCAGGCGAAGATGTGTCCGGGCATGCCGCGATGAGCAAGGTGTTCGGGTCGGAACTGATGGGACGGCTCGCCGCAGTGGCCATGCAACTGGTCAGCAGCCACGCCCCGCTTGCACCAGCCGGGCGCTGGGCGTCGCTTGAAGCGCGACTGCGCCGTGAATACATGGCGGTGCTGGGGCGCATCACGGCGGCGGGGTCCTCGGAGATCATGCGCAACATCATCGCCACGCGCGGGCTGCGGCTGCCTGCGTCCCCTCGTTGATTGCGTTGATGGCGATGAGTTCAATGATTCAATATCGAGACAGCAATGGTCGAGACACCAAGGGTCGAGGCAGCCATGGATTTCAGTGAGACGCTGGAGCAGCGTTTGCTCCGCGACAATTGCCGGACATTTTTCATGCGGCGCTATCCGGCGGCCGAGGCACGCCGCGTGCAGCTTGCCAACGACGCGCTGCCCAGTGGCTTGTGGGACGAAGTGGCCGCCCTGGGCTGGCTGGGCTGCGCATTGCCCGAGGCCGTGGGCGGTGGTGATTGCACACTGGTGGAAGCCGTCATCGTGGCCGAGGAAATGGGGCGTGCCCTGCTCCCGGGCGCATTCATCGACACGGTGGTCGGCGCAAAGTTGTTGCTGGAGGCAGCCGCGCCCTTGGATAGGACGTCACTGATTGCCGATCTGGCAGCGGGCGCTGCAACCATTGCGATGGCGATCGAAGAGGGGCAGTGGCCGCTGGCTGCAGAGGACATTGCTACCAGCATCGGCTTGCGGGCCATCAGGACTGGCGAAGGCTTTGTGCTCGACGGCAGCAAAAGCCCGGTTCTGCATGCGGACAAGGCCGATTGGTTGCTGCTGGCGGCGCGCACGGCGTCGGCCGACGCGGGGGCAGCAACGGTCTCTGGGGAAATAAGCCTTTTTCTGGTGGCCGGTGATACTCCCGGCATTCGACACGAAGCGCTCCCATCCGATAGCGGTGAAAAGGCCTTTGCCGTGACGTTTCCCGGAATCACGATTCCAGCAGACGCACTGATTGGAGAACTTCACCAGGGTTGGCCGCTGCTGGCGCGGGCCGCGCAGCGCGGGGCCATATTATCTGCGGCCATGCTGCTGGGCGCGTGTGAGCGGGTGCTCGAGATTACCCTTGAGCATGCCCGCAATCGCAAGCAGTTCGGCAAGCCCATCGGCAGCCTGCAGGCGATACAGCATCGTTGCGCGGACATGGCCATCGATATTGCCGTGGCAAGGGATTTGACCTACAAGGCAGCCTGGTCAGACGCGAGAACGCCGGATGACCGCTTCGACGCATCGGCGGCAAAGTGCTGGAGCAGCGACGCGGCGGAGCGCGTGCTCAACAGTGCGGTCAGAATTCACGGGGCCATGGGCCTGACCGATGAATGCGATGTGTCACTCTATTTCAGGCACTGCCTGGCGCTGCGGCGCAGTTGGGGGGGCGCGGATTTGCATGCCGATGCGCTGGCAGCGGCGGTGATCCGATGATGCCAAGTGCATCGCCTGGCACTGCAACCAACGGTCTGGGTGGCTGCACGCAATGCGGAGGTCTGCATGGTCGTCGGTGACATGATCAGAATGACCGCCAGCCGCGACCCGGCCAAGATCGGCATCGTCTCCGACGAAGTGCAATTGTCCTGGCGGCAGTTCAACGAGCGCATCAATGCGCTGGCGAATGCCATGCTGTCGCTCGGCATGCAAAAGGGTGAACGCGTCGCCATCCTGGGGCGTCACTCCCACCGTTACCTCGAGTGGTACCTGGCCGTCGCCAAGGCCGGACTGGTCGGCGTGCCGCTGAATACCTGGCTCAAGGGAGGAGAGCTTTCCTATCTGTTGCGGGATTCCGGTGCCTCGGTGCTGTTCCTGGATCCGGATTACACGGCGCTGGCGGGCACGCTCGATCTTGCCGGTATCCGCATGCAAATCGGCATGGCGCCAGGCCATGGCTGCAGTCTTGACTACGAATCCCTGCTTGCCGGTGCCAGCACAGAAGAGCCGTCAGTCAGCGTGGATGAAGAAGACTTGTTCGTGCTCTCCTATACCAGCGGCACCACGGGGCAGCCCAAGGCCGCCATGATCAGCCACCGCAACAGTTGCGCGGCGACCCTCAGCCATATCATGGGCATGTCGATGCGCCCCCATCACGTATTCGTGATGCACGCCCCGCTATTCTTTCTGGCGGCGAGCAACAATCGCTTCAACGCGATCTATTCAGGTTGCCGCACCATCGTCACCACGTTCGAGGCAGCCAAGATCATTCGCCTCATCGAAAGCGATGGCGTGACCCACCTGACGCTGAGTCCGACCGCATTGCAGCGCATGCTGGAAGCACCGGAACTGGATCAGCATTCGCTGCGCAGTCTTGAAATGGTGGCGGGTTCCGGAGCCCCGTTTTCGGTGTCCCTGGTGCAACGGGCGATCAGGCGTCTGGGCCCGATCTGGCATGTCATCTATGGTGCGTCGGAGTCGTGCATAGGCACATGGCTATTGAAGGAGTCCTGGCAAGCCGAGGGTGTGGAGTCGAAACTGCTCGCCTCGGTGGGGCGTGCGGCGCCCAATTGTGAGGTCGCGGTGCTCGACAGCAAAGGCCATGCGGTTCCCGGAGATTCCAGCAGCGTGGGGGAGATCGCCATTCGTGGCGATTCGGTCACGCGCGGTTACTGGCAGGATCCGGAGGCGACCGCGTGCGCCATTCGCAATGGCTGGTTTTATACCGGTGATCTGGCCACCTGTGATGAGGAGGGTTTCATCTACATCGCCGGACGCAGCAAGGAAATCATCATCAGCGGCGGGATCAACATTTTCCCTGGTGAAGTCGAGGGTGTCATCGCCGAGCATCCGGGCGTGGCGCAATGCGCCGTCATCGGTGTACCCGATGCAGAGTGGGGCGAGACGCCCATGGCGTTCGTGGTGCTCAAGCAGGGCATGCAGGCCAGTCCGGATGACATCATCGCGCACTGCCGCAGCCGACTCGCCTCCTACAAGAAGCCGCGCTTCGTGGAGTTCATGGCAGCGCTGCCGCTGACGGCCTCGGGCAAGGTGCTCAAGAGCGCATTGCGCGACCAGGCGGGCGCGATGCAAGAAGCAGGGTCGAAATATTCGGCCAGCCCACCACCATCCTCTTCATGAAATGAACACAGTGAAAAATGAAATGACGCCGGAGCAGGCCATGCTGGATCACATTGCCCGCGCCATGGCCGGAAACCGCGAACCGGGACTGCATTTCCCCGGTTTTTTTCTGGGCCTGCACGCGCATGCGATCAGCCAGAGCGGCGTCCACATGTCCTTGCCCTATGGCCCGCATTGCGCCAATGCCAATGGCGATGTGAACATCTCGGCACTGGCGGTGCTGGCGGATCTGGCCGCGGGCGTGGCGGTGCGCGAGCACATCGGGCCGAACATCCGCATGGCGACCCTGTGCCTGCAGTTGCAGTTTACCGGCGCATCGGCACGCGGTGATCTGCATGCGCGCACGCACTGTGATGGTTTATTGCAGGGGGCCTCCGCAACCCAGGGACGGGCCATCGGCAGCATCCGCTCCGGACATGATGCGGTGTGCAATATCATGGCCAGCTTTGCCACGCCTTCGCTACCGGCAGGGGTGAATCTCGTTCCCATGAACTGGGACCTGACCGGCCGTGCCCAGGCGAATGCGCCACTCACACCGAAGCAGATGCATGTGAACGAGCGCGCGCTGGTTCGTCGTGCCAAGGCGGCCTTGAAATCCAGCGCCCATGGTCACTCCTTTGTCGAACATTTGTGGGGCCATATTGCCAGGCCGGTCAAAGGCGGGGCATCCAACACGGTGCCGTTGGGCTTGCATAACGGCAATCGCGTCGGGCATGTACAAGGCGGTGTGCTGTTTGGCATTGCCGCCGCCACGGCGCAGGCGGCGCTGCCCACCGTCAGCAAACTGACCGGCGCATCGGCCTGGTACATCAGCGGCGGCACCGGGCACAGCCTGCGTTTGCGCTCGCGCATATTGCAGCATGGCAGGACCGTGGGTGTGGTGCTCACCCAGGTTGTCGATCAGAACAAGCGCATCGTGCTGGAGATGGTCACCAATCACGCCTATCCGGCGCATTGAGCTGGCGTTCAATTCAGAATGCGGGGATATCTTGTCTCAATTTCCCCCGCATCTGGTTCCGGTTGAGTCACCCTGAAACGGGTTCTTGGAAGTCCGAAGGCAGCCAGGGACTTCCATCGGGCTTGAGTATCGGCTTTGTCACCGAGCGTGAACCCGCGCAGGTGGGCACGGCCATGGAATGCTTGCCGGGCCCGCCGGCGACAATGACCATGATGTCTTTCCAGCATTGCGCCACGGTAACGCCGGTGTGCGGCGGCCGGTTCAGGTAGCGTTTGGGCAGGAATCGCCACAGTCGGCGCTCGATGTTTTCGCGCGAGAAGCGCGACATCGGAATGCGCGCGTCCTCGTAGATCGAGCGCTTCACGTCGTCCTTTGAAAAGCCGTCACCGGCGATCGTGGCGGCGTGCTCCGGGCTGAGCAGCAGCAAAGGCTCGCCCGCGTAATACACGTTGTTCTGCCCATTTTGCGCCATCGTGCCGGCGATCGTGGTCAGCAGTCCGCCCGCAGTGGTGCTCTCGTGATCATTGATATTGTGCGGCGCCTCGGCATCGAGCATCGTCACGGTGCTGACTTCGGCGGCAAAGCCGCGCTCGGCGCGCAGCGACGGCCACGGGCTGGCTGCTTCATTTTCGGCGATGCAATAGCTGAACTTGCCGGGTTGGCCCATGGTGGCCTTGTCGATTTCGCCGGGATGGCCGCCGCCGATATTGAGCAGGATGAGTCGAATGGCACGACCGATGACGCCATTGGACCAGGGCCCCGGCCCGAACAGCCCACTGCCGCAGTTGATGTTCAGCCGCTGCGCCAGCGGTCCGCCGACGATCAGCAATGGCGCTACCGGATGCGTGGTCGCCTGTATGGTTTTCAGATTGAAAATCGGGTCGGTCATGGCCTGCACCACAGTCACCAGCAACGGCATGTGTTCGGGTTGGCAGCCGGCCATCACCGCGTTGATTGCAATGCACTCGACGGTGGCGACGCCCATCTTCGGCGCCACTTCGCCGATGACAAGGTCTGCGCGCAGGCCTGACCCGCCTACCATGGCCGATACGCGTGCTTCGGTTGGCGGTACCAGCGGCAGTCCATCGCTCCAACCGCGTGCGGCGAATTCAATCTGCAGGTCAGACCATTCATCGGCCTGCGCGAGTTCGATGCGTTCGCAGCGCAGGCGATTGGACGCAACCGCGGCGATGTCCGGTGCCGGCAGCGCCGTCGTCAGTTTCGCAATGATCTCGTCCAGCGCAGCATCCACCCTGGCGAGAACCTTGTCGATGGCAACACCGGCAATGGGATGGTCCAGCACTACCGTGGGCAGCGAGGGCAGGCCGAGCACGCGCGCCTGATTGCGGGCGAGCCCGACGAAAGGCGTACTGATCAACAGTACGGTGGGCAGGCCGAGTTTTTCTGCTTCGATGCTGTCGTGGACACTCCACGACGTGCAGCCGCCTCAATCGCCAAGGGCATTGATCAGCACATCGGCATTGGCCCGCAACTCACCCATCACCTGCGCGGTGGCCGGCACCGCCATGCTCGATTTCGACGCGTGAAAAGTCCGGATGCCGGGCAGTCGTTCCTGCAGGCGCTTGTCGATGTGCGCCAGCATCTTGTCAACCGGCGCCTTGGTATTGTCCAGAAATCCAATGCGAAGACCTTGCAGCCGCTCCGGTCGCGAGACTGCCTGCAGCAGCTTTTCTGATACAGCCTGACCTTCGGGTGAACAGATCTTCATGACTTGCCTTTTTCTGGAGGTTTTAAAACGCAAGTGGTGCACGTATCATCGATGCGTCAAGGAGTTGCAATCATAGCGCATGCCGCCGACTGGTCTCTCAGCGCGACGCCACCGCAGGGACCCGTATAGAATAAATGCGCCGCATCACCCTCTCTTGAGCGTGCTGCATCGAATCGAAAACCGGAGGAGTTCACGATGAATCTGCGCAAGGCACTACCCGGAATTTGTCTGTCTGCAATCCTCGCCATGCCTGCACTTGCGTCGGCGCAAAGTTACCCAACCCGGCTGGTACGAACCATCGTGAGTTTTCCGGCGGGAACCACGGTTGATAATGTCATCCGACTGTACACGCCCAAGCTCGCCGAAGCCTACGGTCAGCCCTTCATCGTCGAGAATCGCATCGGCGGCGCGGCGGGGAATGTCGGGGCGGAATTCGTGGCGCGCGCGCCCGCCGATGGCTACACGCTGCTGGCGGCGGCAGCCTCGATTCCGAGCAGCATTTCGCTGTACAAGGATCTCGGTTTCGATTTTGTGCGCGATTTCGATCCGATTGCGATGCTGGCGTCGTCGCCCTTCCTGCTGGTGGCGACCAATTCGGCCGGCGTCAGTACCGTGCCGGAATTGATCAAACTCGCCAAGGGAAAACCGGGGCAGCTCAACTTTGCCTCCACCGGCATCGGCGGCACCAATCATCTGGCCGGTGAACTGTTCAATTCGATGGCGGGCGTCAAATTCGTGCATGTTCCCTACAAGGGTACCGGCACCGCGCTGCCGGACGTGGTCAATGGCAATGTGGCGATGATGTTTGCGGCTGTTGGTGTGGCGCAACCGCTGGCCAAGGCCGGTCGTCTGCGCGTGCTGGCGATATCCAGCGCGGCGCGCAGCCCGCTGGCGCCGGATGTGCCGACAGTGGCCGAAGCCGGAGTGCCGGGATACGAAGCGACCACCTGGTTCGCATTGCTGGCGCCGGCGAAGACGCCGCAGGAGATTGTGACGCGCTTGAATGGCGCGATCGTCAAGCTGAACCAGACCGCGGAAATCCGCGAACGTCTGGCGGCACAAGGTGCGGACCCGCTGAACGGCACGCCACAGCAGGTCAGTACCTTTATCAAGAGCGAGGTCGTGAAGTGGGCCAAGGTGGTCTCGGACGCGGGCGTGAAGGCGGAATAATTGTGCAATCTCATCGGACACGCCGAGCGCATTAACCTCTGAATGGGATTGCTGCATGCTCGTTCGAAAGGGACAGGCGTCACGCGTATCGGCTGGCACTGTCCTGGTCACAGTCTGAGGGGCGACTCATTCGCCGATAATACGATCTACCTTTCCGGTTTTGATCCAGGTGATGATCGACCTGACGACAATCTCTTCGCGTCCCTGGTGGGAGTGCAGATGTCCGCCACCGCAGGGATCTCCCTCAGGCACGCCGCCGCGCACCGTTACCAGATTCTCGCCGGCATATCCCCTGACTGCTGAATACGGCGTGCTTGGGCAGGCGTCGTTTTCATTGTGCACGTGAAGCGCTGGCGCGGCGAAGTTGTCGTATGAAAAGCCGTTAACCGAGCTGGCATAGCCTTGCCGATTCGGACCGTTCATCGACGCAGAATGAATGCTGCCGCTGATCTCACTGCCGAGATTTCTTGCGAGCCAGCGGGAGCTGATCGTTCCCAGGCTATGTCCCATGATGTAAATATTCTTGATCCCATAATCCTCCTTGAGTCTGGCGATGACAGCTCTAACATCGTCGGCGTGCACTTTCGACGACCGATAGCCATCAAGGCAGGCGGTCGGTGGTGGGGAAGATGCGCCCCACTGATCGGTAGGGCAATCGACGATAACCAGCGCAATGCCGGCTTCAGCAAGGAGTTGTTGATTCATTCTCATGAACGGTTGCAGGCTTCGATCCCGGTCTGCCACAGTGCGAATCTTCGGAATGCCCGGATAGCCCCGAAAATACAGGAGTGCCGTGTCGGCAGGCGTGGCAGGCTGGCTAAGGATGGCACGTTGGTATACAGGTGATTTACTGAAAACGCCTTCGGTTCGTCCCCGGTCGATCTCGATCAACACATCGGTCTGCGCGTGCGCAAGCGCAGTGAAAAATAATGTGACTACAACTGTAACTGCCAGCAAAGGTGCTCTCATATCGACTCCAGTGTAACGACGATCATCTGATCATAAAGCCGGAGGGTGCCGGCGAAACGCCCTGTCGCCGGCAATCCAGTTGATCACTCCGGGATTTCTGGTTCCACCAGTTTTTTCAGCAGGATGAGCGATTCCTGCCAGCCGAGATAACACATCTCGAGGGGAATGACGTCGGGAATGCCTTCCTGCGTGATATTCAAGTCCGTTCCGCAGGACACCGCCTTCAATGCCACCCTGACCTGTATGACACCGGGAAGGTTCGGATCATCGAATTTGTCCGTGTAGCGGATCAGTTCATTGGGTACCAACGCCAGATATTCACCGCCGAAGGCGTGGCTTTTCTGATTGGTGAAATTGGTAAAGGACATTCTGAAGGTCCCGCCAACCCTGGCCTCCAAGTGATGCACCGTACAGGTAAAGCCGTTGGGCGCAATCCATTTGGCTATCGCATCGGCATTGAGGAATGCCCGATAGACCCGCTCCGGCGGTGCGCGCAAGACGCGGTGGAGTCGGATCGTATTGGTAGCCATGATTATTTTCGCCTTTCGTTGTTGATTGTCAGGGTTTGATTCTGCAGGGCACTTGGCATATCGTGATTCCCCATTCGAAGTGAACAGAAGAATGAATTATGATCAATTTTTAAGGAAGTACCGAACAAGTGGAATCCGCCCCCTTGTTTATCCCCCACTTCAGAGGAAACACTTTGTACGTTTTCTCGGTTTTTGAGACCTGTTCAGTGTTTCCTTCAATATTGTTGTATTTCAAAGGAAACTGCATTAATTGAGCAGCGTACAATTTGCGTTGCCCGTGCTTGTAGCATGGATGAAATAAGGCCGGCACAGCCCGGTAATTCCACAACGCCGACTACGAACCCAACCAGGGAACCTCAATGAACAAAATACCGCTGCTTGCCATGACTGCCATGCTGTGCGGGTCGGCCATGGCGGCGTCTGCGCAATCCTATCCCTCCAGGCCGGTGCGCGTCATCAATCCCAATCCGCCCGGAGGGCCTGCGGACCTGATGGGTAGGGAAGTGGCCACGCGACTGTCGGATGTGCTGGGACAGCCCGTCGTTGTCGAATACAAGCCGGGTGCGGGCGCCACCATCGGCGCGCTGTATGTAGCGCAGTCGCAACCCGATGGTTACACCGTCCTGCAAAGCACCAATGCCTCGCTGATCACCGCGCCGATGCTGATCAACCCGCCGCCGTATGATGGCTTGAAGGACCTTATGCCGGTGGCCCTGGCCATGAGCGTGCCCAACGTGATTGCCGTCAATGCCAAGGTGCCGGTCCGCAATATCGCGGAGCTGGTCGCCTATGCCAAGGCCAACCCCGGAAAACTGACTTATGGATCCAACGGCAATGGCAGCGGGCCGCATCTGACCGGGGCATTGTTTGCGACCATGACGGGCACTCAGCTTACCCATGTTCCCTACAAGGGCGCAGCGCCGGCGATGACCGACCAGGTAGGTGGTCAGATCGATCTGACCTTCCTGAATATTTCGACGGTGCTGCTGGGCTATGTCAAAGCGGGCAAGTTGAGAGCGCTGGCGTTGACTTCGCTGCAGCGCTCTCCGGCTGCGCCGGACATTCCGACTGCAGATGAGCAGGGCATACGTGGTTTCGACATGGGCTCATGGACGGGCTATACCGTGGCTTCGCGCACGCCGGCGGCGACCATTGCGACGCTGTCGAATGCCATCGTCAAAGTCATGAACATGCCGCAGTTGCGTGACACGTTGCTCCAGCAGCATGGCGCGCTCACGCGGCCCATGGGGCCCGACGAGTTCGGCCGGTTCGTCCGTTCAGAGCATGAGCGTTTGGGCAAGATCATCAAGGAGTCTGGCAGCAAGTCTGAATAAGTGGTCGGAAAATCCGATTTTGCCCACCCAACACTGATCGAAACTGATTGTGCAATAGTTCCTGTTGCGGTGGACTCGCTCCGAGTATCTTGCGTTATGCAATTGTCATAGAGTCTGACTGGCCCAATTGGCTGGCTGCAGAAGGCTCTGATGACTGCAACTCATATCTCGGAGAATTCACTATGCTTTATTTTTGGCTCATCGCCTCGATCGCGACAATCGCAGTGATTATGCTCGGTGTGATCTGGTGGTTTTTGAACGCGGCGGCTCCAAAGAAGAAGGAGTACCGTGCTTATAAGGAGCAGTCGAACGACAAGTTGCAGCGAGACCGCATTTGGGATGCTGCTGTTGCCCAAACCCGCAATGGACCACGCTGACGGGTTGCCAGCACCCGCTTTCAGTGAACAGCAAAAAGTAAAGCCCTACGGAAGTCGCAGGGCTTTACCGGTACACCACATTGCTGTGGTTTCGTTTCGTCACGTCACCGTGGCGCGTGCCGGCCTGTAGTTACCGGCTTAAGGGGTTCTATATTGGAAAGTTCAACGATAGTTCCGCCTCCATTACGACATTACAATGCTTACAGCTAGTGCAACCACCTGAAGCTACTGCAATTTCCCAGTGCTACTGCAATTACCCAGTGCTACTGCAACTACCTGGAACTACTGCAACTACCTTAAGCGACTACATACTATCTACTGCAACTACGACCTGTAACTGACCAATGCCAGCTTGCACTTGCAATGTCCTGGCTAGCCAGCCCGGGAAATCCTCAAACCTTGCATCAATGGTGGTCGCTGCTTATCCGCTTCAGGTACACCCGCAACAGGGGCGCGCACAACGGCGAAACTAACGCAACAACCGGATCATTATTCGTTCGTTTGAGAATCCATCCCGAACCAATTTCACCCGACAAGTTCAGTTAATTCCTTTCGGAAATCACTGTCAAGAGACAGTCGGATAATCCGTGCACGAAGTTTGATCCTGATCAAGAAACCTTCACGAAGTGATTCACCCGTGCATGTTTAGTGTGCCGGATCCTGGCATTCATGCCGGTTTTACGGTGTTCTGATCCTCGTTAAGAAAATGCAGATACGCGATGCGGCTGAACTTCACTCGCAGTGCTACATGCGTTCGATCCTGCGCCTGTCCACGACGGCCTTGAAGCGCGTGACATCGCGCTCGACACGCGCGCGGAATTCCTCGGGTGAACTGGACGTGGCCCCACCGCCGAGGTCGGCGAACTGCTTCTGGACTTCAGGCGTCGCCAGCGCCTTGCGTATCTCGGCATTCAGGCGGCTCACGATGGGTGCTGGTGTACGTGGCGCCGTGGCCAGGCCCTGCCATGACTCATATTCGATGCCAGGTAGCGTGTCGGCGATGGAGGGGAGATCCGGCAGGTTGGACAAGGGGCGGCGCGAGGTGACAGCGATGCCGCGCACCTTGCCCGCGCGAATTTGAGGCAACGCCGCTGGCGATGCCTCAATCATGACTTCAACGCGCCCGGCAATGACTTCGGTCAGTGCCGGGCCGCCGCCCTTGAAGGGCACATGCACAATCTCGATGCCGGCTTCGGCGTTGATCCACTCTCCCAGCAGATGGTGCGCGCTGCCGATGCCGGCGGAAGAATAGCTGAGCTTGCCCGGTGCTTTCTTCGCCTGTTCAATCAGGCCGGCCATGCTGGTGATGCTGGTTGAGGGCGACACCGAAATTGTCAGCGGATAGGTCGTCAGCGTCGATAGCCACGCGAAGTCATTCACGGTGTCGTAGGGCAGCGACTTCATCATTGCGCCCAACGTTGCATGGGCGCTTGCCATCAGCAGAATGGTGTAGCCATCCGGCGCCGATTTCGTCATGGCTTCGGCCGCAACGGCACTGCCGGCACCCGGCCGGTAATCGATGACCAGCGACTGGCCCAGCCCCGCGGCGAGGCGCTGGCTCATGAGGCGCGCCACCACGTCGGTGCTGCCGCCGGGCCCGAAACCGAGCATCAGCTTGATGGGGCGGTCCGGATAAGCCGGCGCCTGGGCCTGTGCGCCGTTGGTGCCAATGCCAATGGTGCCGGCAATGGCCAGCGTACTGAACATGTTGCGAATCATTACCAGTTTGCTGTGCATTGCTTCCCTTTGTATTGGTCGATTTGGTCAACGATCGTCTGATGAGTTCCGAGCCAGGCTGCGGCCGGGGTGGCTCCATGGTGACGGTCGGGCTGTGTTCCGGTCGGGGCGTATTATAGTGTCCGTCCTGAATGGATTGCCGTAGACCAGTCCCGAAAAATACTGTGCGTAAATTACGTGTGTATGTGGCTGCTTCGGCTGCGAACTCAACGCAGGGGCCAGACCTTCCATCATAGAGCAGGCAACCACTCCAGTGACACACTTGCGAAGTGAACGGCATTGACGCTGGCGAAAACGCTAGCCTCCCGCGTGTGCCCACTGCAGTGCTGCGACGAGGACTCCCGCGACATAGAGCGCGCCAACAATGGTCTTGTTATGCCGGGTGAACCAATCAGTGAATAAGACGGCGTTGGTAGCGAAATTCAGTCGGCATCGGCAGGGCCATG
>CANKAJ010000125.1 GCA_947479645.1 Betaproteobacteria bacterium
CCACGAGTACGAACCGGCGGAATAATACCGCTTTGCACGCTAACATTTAGACGCATTCCTGCTCCCTTTTTCTTTGTACTTGCGGTCACTACATGGTGTCCAATGACCATACCAGGCACCGTCTCATCTTCATCTACTCAGCAAATTCGTTTTTACACTCAGTTTGGATGCTGTACATCGAACTTTATCAAATTACACAGCGTTACACCATATTTTTCTTTATATACAATTGTTTATAAAGAGTTTTCAACATAATTAGTGTATGCGAGTGCAGAAATACAACAGTAATTTGACAATGTAAACTCATAATAATGATAAATCATGCACTTACTTAATAACCGCGATTGGATAATCGCGGCGGCGGCCGGTAGCCAAGCTCAATCGCCCGGCTTTCATAGTGTGCAGCATCTCCCTGCTGCCCGCGCAAGGAATAGATTTCCGCCAATTGCCAGCTTGCAATCCCATTCCCCAACTGCGCGGCGAAGCGTAGCCACTGCTCCAACCGGCGTGCCGCTTGTTGCAAGCCATTGGCTCCATTGCGGTACATCAGGGCAATTCGGTGAGCCGCATCCTTGTCACCTCGCAACGCCTTCTTCAGATCATCCCGATAGGATGCATCCCCGGCCGAATCCTCAAGGGCATCGCTCGTCAATTGCGCAGCTGTTTGTCCAAGCAAAGCCTGCCGGGCGCCCTCAATAATGACCTGTGCCGTCTGAACGTATTCGCTGCCGGGAAATTCCTTCACAAATGCTTCGGCCAAACTGAGCAGTGATCGCGGTCGCAAGGAATTTTCCACTGCCTGCCAACGAGCCTCGATCTGGGCAGCGTCCGGTTGAGTTCGTATTTCCTGACGCCGGCGCTGACGCTGCTCTTCCAGCAAACGGTTTCGGATGACAAACTTGCCGCGCAGGTTGGTTGTGCTTTCGGGAAATTGAGGTGCGAACGGCAATTTGAATTTTTCGAAGGCAACGCGGACGTTTTCCTGGCAGCGATTGGCCACCAGTTGAAATAGATCGTCTATTGGCGTTACGCCGTTGGCAGATCTCAATGTATCAACCAAGGCACCTGTAAAAAAAGTATTGCGGTTTTCATCAATTGGCGCCAATGCAGGACGCCCCGCTCGTGTCGCGAAAAAGACAATCGATCCCGTGGGTGCCGTCATCTGGGTCAAGTCATCTGCTCCTCGCTTGTAACTCGGATCGGTGCGACAGGCATCAATCAGCGCAATACTGACTCCGGGGTAGTTCTGGGGCACAGATGACAGTACGTCTTCCACCAGCCTCAAGGACTGCTTGACTACTCCCTCCCCGCTGGGATCGACGTTGACGGGAACCAGATAGTTCTGACCATCCGACTGAAATCCGTGACCGCAAAAATAGATGACAGTCGCAAGGGTACCTGGCATTGAATTGCCCGCAACTTGTTTCATCTTCCCGGAGAACTCCAGAAGGGCAGCGCGCATTGCATCCAGGCCCAGATCTACATGCGATGTCACTTCAAATTCCAGGAATTCCAGAATTTCCTGCATGTCAGCCACGTTTTTCCTGGCTGGCGGGAGATCCTTCTTATTGGGATAGGCTCGATTCCCAATGAGCAAGGCGTGTTTAACGCGGGGAATATAGGCATCCTGAGCAACGGCAACTGCTCCGGATTGCCCGAATGCAATCTGCATTTGCAGCGGAGTCGCAGCACCAGCAAGTCCTGCTGCAAGCAAGGAACGCCTCGTGGAACTGAAATTCATATGGGCGCATCCACCCTGGTTCAGGGCAGCGAACGCGCCACGCGAAAGCCCAGATTGTCGTGCCTGTCTTCGGTTGACTCACGATCCCGGTTCCCTGCCCGCAAATCGGAGGGCTTGCTGTTCCAGGAACCACCTCTAAACACATGCTCGGTGCAGACGCCACCGGTCGCGCTGGAACCATCGGCAGGTACGCCTTTGTATCCATCGCCCCAGCAATCCTCTACCCATTCCCAGACGTTGCCCAGCATGTCGTGAAGTCCGAATGCGTTAGGCAAGAATCGTCCTGCAGGAGCAGTGAAGGTGTAACCATCCGTGCATGAAAAACCTTTAAGACCGGGCACCGCGCCTGCGACGGAAATGTCAGCCACACTCGCGTAGCGGCAGGCAGCCGATGCGCCTTCAGCCCAGTATTGCGGACTGCTGGTGCCGGCGCGGGCGGCGTACTCCCATTCAGACTCGGAGAGCAGACGATAAGACTTGCCGGTCTTGCGCGCCAACCACCCGATATAGGCTTTGGCGTCATTCCAGTTGATGCACACCACAGGGTCACCTTCGGTCTGGGAAAAGCCCGGTGATTGCCAGTTCGCTTTCGGGTCCAGACGGAAACGTCCGCCTCGAATGGTGTTGCAGCCTCCGGGACGCACCAGATACCCGGAGTCACGCAAAAACGCTGAAAATTGCGCTCGCGTAACCTCGAACTTCCCAACCGCAAAAGCCGCATTGATCCGAACCGGGCGAGCCGGACCTTCATCCGGATCGTACCCCGGCGCGCCAGGATTGACCCCCATCACGAATTGACCGGGAGGAACCACGACCATTTCCGGACAATCCGAGCAGTCCCTCAAAATTGAGCCTGGCACAGGTTGCGCCAGAACCGCCGACGTTGACGACACTGGACTGGGAGATGTGAGAATCGGGGTTGTGGCAATGCTCGCTATCTGAGTAGGCGCTTCTGCTGGGGCCACAATTGCCGACGGTACATAGGCTGGTGCTATTGGCTTCTGAAGAGGTGTCGGCGCAATCATCGCCGGAGTCTGCACAGGAACTGGCGAAGGAACCGGCACCGGAATTGATGGGGTATAAACAGGCGCTGTCTCGACGGCAACCGGCGCTATGCTGGCCACCACTGCAGGCGCTTGCGCAACTGTGGCTCCACCATAGCGCGACAGTCGAAACCGTGCAAAGGCGGCATTCGGCCCAGACGGAAACTTGTCAAGGTATTCACGATAGTCCTGTGCATTCTGGCTTTTTTCGATACGTGTCCAAACCGCTTTTTCTTCTTCAGCGTCGAATGGGCGCGAAGGTGCCGACTGCACTGCTGCGAGTGCGGCAGCAGCAGGAGCCGAGGTCGGCCGCTGCTGCGCGGCAGCCACCGCATCCTTCTGATCGAAAAAAAAGCTCCCGATCACTGATGTGGTTGTCCAAGGCACCTGTGCACCGTCGGTGTCCTGCACCACCCCGGACCGGACACGACCAAACACCTTGTCGATGTCCGAATCCTGCTCGTCAAGTGATTTCAACAAATGCTTCGTGTACATCCCATTGCGGCCCTCACCGTCGGCCGCAGTGGAACCCGGCGAGGTCGCATACGCAATAAACGTACCTTTTTCATTGCGTCCCACGCTCATTTGCGCCAAGCCCTTCTTGGCAGAACGCGCCGGCTGAAAAGGATTGTCGCGGCACGCATCCAGCACCACGATATTGACGCGATTTCCTGCCTCCGCCATTCGCGACAGAACATATTCGGCGCTGATTGCCTTGTAGGCAATTTCTGCCTCACTGCCAAAGCCAACATCAACCGGGACCAGAAAATTCTGATCCTTGACTTGCACTCCATGGCCGGCAAAAAAGAACAGGCCCACACCACCGCGCTTCAGAAATGATGCGAACTGGTCCACGGCCTCTTGAAGACCCTGAGCACTGACGTTTTCACGCAATAAAACCCTGAATCCGCGTCTTTCAAGTGATGTCGCCAGATCACTTGCATCATTGACAGGGTTAAACAAGGGTGATTGCTTGTAAGCCGAATTGCCGATAATGAGCGCTATGCGATCCTCGGTTCCGGCACCGCTACCGGGTTGCGCAACGCTCAGGTTACGATTCTGCGCAAACGAACACGTGCTTGCGCAGAACATCGCGACAAGACCGATGAAAAAACTTTTGAAATACGTGGACGGCATGGAGTCAGGCTAACGCTCGCATAGGAATTACCAATATTAGGGATACTGAAACCTCCCTTCCTTGCTCAATTGCGAAACAGGTCCTCGTTTAATTCACCTTCATTCCGACAACTGGCATACCAGATGACAAGTGAAACCAAAATCGGACTTCCCTAGTCTTCCGCGCAAGCTTGATACGTATTTATACGCTTAACACTTTGATTTCAAATACTATGCCCGTGGAAAAGTATGCTCCCCCCGAACAAAAAACTCAAGCTTGGTCTTTTCTTACAGATTGATCCCGCGGAACAGATTGCTCCGTGATCAAACGAAAGCGGCTACCGTCCTCCGGCAAGCAATCCTTTGACCAACTGTTCCAAGTGAGCAACGGTCTGCCGGTCGCCTGCCGCACTCGCCACTGCTATCGCGCGCTGATAGTAGACGGCGGCTTCGTTCACCGCCCCTTTTGAAGATGCAACGCGACCTAGCAGGCTTAGATCGCGCATGATCTTGTGCGCTTGCAGCAGGGACTTGTCGATTGCCAGTGCCTCAAGAATCACCTTTTGTGCTGCATCTGAACTCCCTAGCTCAAGCAACGCAGCACCGAGCAGTCGCAGTGAGTTGGCCTCCTCTGCCGAATCACCCTGCCGCCGATTAACCTCCAGAGCCTGGGTTGCCAATGTCAGTGCCCCTGCAAAGTCCTTATCCAATGACGAGAGTTGCGCTTGTACATTCAGCAATTTTCCGGCAAGTACACACCCGGATGGCGGGCACTTCTCGCGAGCCAGTTGCAGCGCTACCGAAGCCCCTTTGACATCTCCCGTCTCAGACATTATCACGGCGGTCCGAAACGCCGCTTCGGCCACACGGCCAGCGGGAAACTGCAAGAGTCGATCGTTGATGATTTGCGCGAGCGACGACAACGCGGCAGCATTGTCTCCCATGCGCTGGAGCACAATCGACAAATTAATGAGATTGACCGCAATACCCTCTTCGTTCTCGATCGACCTTTCCAGCAGAAGCGCACGCTTGTACTGAGCAGCAGCCTCGGCATAGTCACCACGGTTGAACAGCGACGTCGCGTACTTGCTTGCCTCAATCGCCTGGGTGCGCTCTGGAGCAGTCAAGGCAGGTGCAATTGTCGAACAACCGGTCACTGCCAAGGAGATCAGCATCACGACCGACCACCACACCGATGAACACCATCCGCCTTGGAGAATTCTTCCCATGCTAGCGACGTCCATCCTTGACAATCGGCCGCGCCGCTTCCTGACTGTCGAGCGGCAGACGGAGGTCCGCTGGCCCGGAAATAAAATTACGCACAGGCCAGCTACGCTTGGCTCCCTCGACAATTTCGTCAACGTCACGAACGACCATGGACCCCGAGTCCAGCAACACCGGAATACGCGTCGCGGCACCATCGGCCAATGCTTTCACCGATACCGCAGTCTGAGCTGCACTATCTGCCGCTTTTTCGATCTTTCCGAGAACTGAGGGCATGGCCGTTTCAACACCTGCCGCGGTACGCTGCACGCTATCTGCAGTTCGCTGAACACTATCCAATGTACTGCCCGCTTTTGTTGCCACTTCACCGAGCGCACCATCAACGTGCACCAAAACCTTCTCTGCTGCCACGAGGGTTTTTCGCAATTGGCGGTTGGATTCCGGCAACTCTTCCAGAAGCGTAGCGGCATGCTGAAGTGACTTTTGCGCCTCACCCCCTTGCATTTTCATGGTCTCGACAAACTCCTTCACCTGAAGGACAGCCGGCGCAATCATGTGATTCAACTCTTCGGCAATTTCACCAACACTTTTGCTGCGCTCAAAGGCCAGCACTTCGTTACGTGCGATCGGGCGCTCCTGCCCTTCGCCCGGAAGGATCTCAATAATGCTTTGACCAACCACCGATTCACGTAGCAGGCGCGCTCGCGAATCCCTTGGAATATGCTGCAAATGCTCGCTCTTGACCTCAAGTTCCACGCGCACGCGGCCTTTGGCCCCACCTGATCCGGGAATGATGATGATGTCTGTCACAGCACCGACCGTAATGCCAAACACCTTGACCGGCATACCACGAGCGACCCCGAGTGCATTTTCGGTAAACACATAGATCGGAGTTCGACTGACAATCAACTCCTGCTTCCAGACAATAGTCACGGTCACAATCGCAACCAGCACCAGTGCCGGCAAAGTAAACATCAACATGCGTTGAAGCCCGCCTGCGCCCTTGAGGCCAAGTGATGTACTTACGTTCATTGCGAGGTCTCCACGACTTCAAATGACGTGAAGCCAGATAGAAAGCTGGGGTCATTCAATTGTGCGAGTCCAACGTACAGGACGAGGCGCAAGGGGAAGCGCTGTCGGTAGAGGTTTATCCACTTCGTTATACGTAACTGTTCCAATCGACCAAGTCGCTCAAAAAGACTGTCAAGAACGAGTAATTGCGGCTCCATGAGCATGCTCTTGACGAATCCCGCCAGACGCCTCTCGTAAAGCGTCAATGAGCTGACGGACCGGTTACGAAAACGCTCTGCCCCCTCACCCAGCGCACTCAGGATCGAATCGACGCGTTGCTCCGCTGCAAGCGCAGCCTTTGGACTTTCATAGTAAAGAGGCAGGATCAGATTGCTCCAGCTGTCCAGCCACGACAGCATCGCACCATCTTCTGCAGCAACCGCAACTTTCTGCGCCGACGCATTCGTCAACATCGTCAACCAGACTTCGTTGGCGCTCCCCTTGAAGAGATGGGGCAACTCCGCATCCAGCCCGGTTAGATAACGAATAAGGGAATCGTGATCCTGCCGCGTCGGCAATATCAGAGAGTAAGCAGCCCCAAACCGCAGTGCGGCGGGCACACTTTGCATTTCGCTTACCGATACCGCAGACGAGGTCACTGGTGGCATGGATCAAGGCGCTTTGATAATACCGAAAAGTGCAACCCCGAATACAAGGTAGGCAAACACGGCATTAAATAACAACACGGCAAAGATACTTTGCATCACCGAGCGTGACACAATTTCCGGTACCGACGCGGTGCGCCCCCCCATACCTTGAGCGCATACGACCAGACCGATCCCTATGCCGAAACCGGTGCTTTTTATGAATGTATAGAGTATGTCTGACAGGCTTGCCAGCGCAAAGAAATGCTCTGAAAGCTCACTGATCGAAACATCCATCAGCATCGCACTGATGAATATACCGCCACCCACCGCCAACAACTGAAAATAGAAAGTCACCACAATACTCGAAACGGTAATTGCAGCAATCGTGGGTACGACAAGGTATTGGAGCGGATCAATATGCATCATGCGCAATCTGTCGTATTCCCCGCGACTATGCATTTCGGCAAATTCCGACGCCAACATGGTTACGCTACGCATGATCAGCAGCATCGCGGCAAATAATGGGCCGATTTCCCTGAGCACCGCCCAGATCAAAATGCGCACTGCGTATGCAGCATCGGCCGACAGTATGTGAATCATGAAAGCAATGATCAGTGTACCCAATCCGGCAGCACGGATCACCAGCGCGTTAAGCGTCGCTTCTCCGGTCATCTGGATCTGGCGTGAGAACATGTCCCGAACAGCAGGACGTGCCAATGCTGGCAAGTTTGTTACCGCATCCCGGAACAGCAGGAAATGACCTGCGATCCCCTGATAGCGCGATGAAAATGCCGAAGACATCAGCGGTTGGCCAGCCTTTTCAGATTCTCGTCATCGGGACGTTGCACCGCCAGCCATTTCCACACCTCGGTCGCCTCGGCGGTGAGACTAAGATCGTCCAGCATCGCCGCAAAAAGCACCCAGTCCGCAAACGGGCCGTCATTGGGCGGCCGCCGCTCGGCAAGTTCCATCAACTTCTCGCGGGTAATGACCTCAAATCGCCCCTCGACACGCGCCGAAGGCGAGGTCTCGGATTGAACCCGCCAGCGGTAGCTCTGACCCCACTCAAGTGTGTTTGCCGCGGGTAGTTGCAGCGTCCCGCCGTTCGCTGTCCCTTGATACAGCAATTCTCCGCTGGCGCGGCGCAACTCAAAGCGACTGGGGCCAGCCGCAGTATCCGGTACTGGCCAGCTGAACACGGGGTTGAGAATCATGATCCGGGAACCCGAGACAGGCACAAGAGCAGGCCCCTCGGAAGCGGGTTTGACGCTACGCATCATCACAGCGGCTTGAGTCAGTCGAGTCGAAACGACACGCTTGGCGGCAGAAACCGGTGCCTCATTCAAGGAGCGCTGCTGCGCCGCTGCCCCTTGCAGAACCTGGACCCTGTCCGCCAGTACCTTCAATTTGGCAGGCCCATTAAATCGGCTCTCGCTTGAATTGGCGTACAAGGTCACTGCCAGCATGCCGCCCGCGCCCACGTCAATCTCCATCTGAGGACGCAAATAGCCCATGACTTCAATACGGACATTTTTCCCCTGATCGGTTGCGGTCACCGGCCCCTTCAGGTCCACAACAAGACCCACTGGCGCATTGGCTTGCGCCATAACCAGCAACGGCAAAGCGCAAACCACCCATAGCAGGTGCTTTAGATAATTCAATTTACTCATGACCCCTCCACTTCAATGAGTTGCAATGACCGACGGATTCCAGCCGAATATCCGGACCGCAGAACGCCCCTTTACCTGCTGTTCACCCAGATCAACCAGCATATCCGGGTGCCCAATAGCCGCCGCCACGACATCCGAACAAACAATCGAGTATTGCATTGCCTTTGTCAACCCTTCGAGCCGCGAAGCCACGTTGACCACGTCGCCGATCGCCGTGTATTCGTGTCGTTCGCTGGACCCCACGTAACCCACGACAAGCTCGCCGGAGTGGATCCCGATGCCAATGCGCAATGGTTGCTCGCCCTCGCGCACCAGTTCCTGGTTGACGCCTTGCAGCCGCTCCAGCATTTCCTGCGCTGCCTCCATAGCATTGCGCTCGGGGCATTCGAGCGCTCCCGGCGCACCGAACAATGCCATCAATCCATCGCCGATGAACTTGTCCACGGTTCCGTTATTCTTGTGGATGGCTGCGGTCATGGAGGAAAAATATTTGTTTAACAGCTCGATCAAACGCTCAGCCTGCATTTTCTCACTGCGCTCGGTAAAATCGCGAATATCCGCAAACAGTACGCATGCGCGAATCCGCTCTGCTTTCTGTCCAGGCCGGATATTTCCCGCCAGAATCTGCTTCATCACCTGCGGACTTACCGCACCGCCAAACGACCGGCGCAGGAAGTTTTTTTCACGCGCATTGCCCACTGCCACCATCGAAAAACGGGATGCCAATGCCAATGCACCACAAAGCAACCCTGTTACCGTTGGCATAATCAATCCATGAGAAAGCAGAACGGTCGATGCAACAGGTAACGCGGCCAGGGCGAAAAGAAATACAAGCAACCCACGCCAGAAACTGCGGAACCACCATAGCAACGTACCCAGCAGTGCCAGCGCCAGATTCATCACGAGCGGGGTTTCCTGGGTCAATCCCGTATTCATCATTGAACGCAAAGCCTGCGCATGGATCAACACGCCCGGCACATGCCGATTACCCGGTTCCCAGGCTGCCAACTCAACGGGTACCTCATGCCGGTCTTCAAATCCAAGTATCGGCCCAAGCAATACCGGGCGCGCGCCAAAGGTCGAACGCAACTTGGTTTCATCACCAGCCTCCAACCAGCGCAGTACATCGCCAAGCGGGACATAGCTGATAGGCGGGCCAGCGGCAAAATTAATATAACCCTCCCATGTTTGACGATTACCTGCAAAGGCCGCCATTTTGGCCGACAAGGTGATCGCCTCCCCGTCCGGCTGGCACCACGCGCCAGGATAGCGCCGCATCACTCCATCATCGTCGGCACACACGATGGCAGAACCGCGCGCATCCGATTCGGCATCCCCGCCCGGACGTCGCGCAGCAGCGATGTAATCGACCAGGATATCTCGAAACTTGCCGGCATCGCCATCCCAGGTTTTGGCGATCACGACCGGCACCGCAACCTTGGACTGAAACAGCGCCTTGACCAGAATCAGATCGTAATTCACTTCGGGTGCATCGATGGGCGCAAGAAAGCGATAGGACTGGCGCGGCAAGACAACGTCCATCCCGACGACACTGGGCCGCGCCAATGCCATCGCCTGCAGAAATCTGGCCATGTGCGGATGCAACAACGCGACTGGCTCCCGCACCGAGCCCAGAAAATCCTCATCCATGCCCACCACCACCACGTCATTGGGGATCTGCTGCGGCATCTGCTGGCGCAGCCAGCGAGTCTGATGATCGATGAGCCAGAAATCGAGGTTTGCTGTGGTCCTTTGAATCATCACAAAGGCAGCCACAACGGCAAGCAGCACCTGCCCCAAGACCAGGGTGTTGATTCCTTTCACCCAACGAAGCATCAGACCCACCCCCAGCCCATAGAGTGCATCCAAAGGCGGCCTGCGCCGGTCATGGGGACCGATCTACCCAAATTGCAATATCTCCCTGTTTGCATCAGCTGCGCCAAATATCATGTTAATGTTGCATCGAGTATATGCTCGCCTAGCTCAATGCCCTTTGCTCGCGAAACGACAATGGGCTGAGCGAAAATTGATGTCAGGCCGTCACAGCATACCCGGAATCAGCCCCATCCCGCTTTTGATTCTCGCTATTTAAAGCCATACATTTGTATAATTTTCGGATAGGGTTCGTGTCAACTGTATATTGAGAAGTGCGTTAGGGTGAGTTGCGGATTGCACGCGCTGACGTACCAGAGTTCATATGCTACGTTAAACAAGACCAGCCGGAGGGACCATGTTTTCCAGTATCCGCCATCAATGCAAACTTTTTGCATTTGTTATTTGTGCTGCAATGCCATTGCCTTCATCAGCCGCCATTCATGCGCTGATCATGACCATCAGTGATTACAAGGCTCCGGGGGCAGCCCCTCTCAAGGGGGTTCTGGCGGATGTCGAAAATGCCCGTCAGATCGCCCGGCATCTTGGCGTGCGCGACTCTGACATGGTGTTCTTGCGCGACGGCCAACTGACCCTTGAAGGCATGCGCTCTGCATTTGATGGTCTCGAAGAGAGAATCTCGCAAAATGACCAGGTATTCATCTATTACTCAGGACACGGTGGCAGACAACTCGTACTCGAACCTCAGGATCGCTGTGCCGAGTCGCTGGTTACCGTTGACGGATACGGATTCATTGATTCCGAGCTTGAAGAACGCCTGAAATCTCTGTCCACAAAGGCAGGCAAGCTGATTGTCTTTCTCGATGCCTGTCATTCCGGTGGAGTAACAACGCGCTCAGTAACACGCCCCGATCAATCCTTTGTCGCCAAGTATTACGCCAGGGCCGCTGGCGGGCCTGGCAGTCCGCAGGCCTGCTCCGTGCCAGTGAATATATTGAAGCGCAACCTCTCCATCAAGTCGGCCAGCCGCTCCATTGGTACGGGTGCACAGAATTACGTCTACATTGCGGCCGCCCGCGACAATGAAGTTTCATTGGACCAGCCGGGCAAGGGCGGCGTCGCCACCCAGGCATGGCTGGAGTGCATGGGCGGCAAGGCCAAGGACCTGGACGGCAGTGGAGGAATTACCGCGGATGAAATTCGCATCTGCGCCCAGGATTTGATCGACACAAAACTGAAAAACGTCCAGGGATTCCTTCCTCATCACATTTCCATCACCGGAAACAGCGATTCGGTGCTGGCGTTTGCCAAGACAACCGAACAAACTCCTGTAGTGACCTCTACCCCAGCTGCTCCGGCCGCTGCTCCTGTAGCGACTCCAGTCAAGCCTGTCCCGGTGCCTGTCGCAGTCGCGCCCACCAAGCCCGCTGCCGCTGCCACGGCCTCTCCGGTGCCGCCCCCCCCGAGTTTACCCGGCCTGCCTCTGCTTTCGCAGAAACCACCGGCACCGCAACAACCGGTCGTAACGGTTTCACCAATCAATACGCTGAAGGATATATTTTCCAACCGTGATGACCGTCGGTCAATCAGCATGACCACGGCTCGCCCGAACTTCAAAATCGGGCGTGACAAGGTCGAGTTCAAAGTCAGCTCCAGCCATGACGGTCACGTCTACATACTGATGGTGGGATCCGACGGAAAAGCATTCGATCTGCTGTTTCCGAACCAGTTGGACAAAAACAATCAGATTGCTGCAGGCCAGACCATCAATTTCCCGCGCCCCAGCTGGGAAATCACGGCAAGCGGCCCCCCTGGAAAGAATGAACTGCTGGTCATTGTTTCCGACTCTCCGCGAGACTTCTCCAAGCTCAAGATGGTGCCGGCGGGCCCGTTTTCCGTCGTCGAGGCCAATCCCGTTTCATCCAAGGACATTCAGTTTGTCTCAGGCACCTCTTCTACCGCGTCTAACAGCGATTGTAATGACGGTGTTCTCAAGCGTAATCTGACTATCGCAAAGTCCTGTTCCAACGGCTTTGGCGCCGCCATGGCCAGCATTGAAGAAGTAAATTAATACATTCGCACAACCGATAGCCGAACCTTGACGCGCGATAGATGACTGTCAGACCAGTATGCGCAGCATCAAAAAGGGAGAATCATGAATAATAAAAAACGCGCTGTTGTGGCCGCCATCATGTCGGTCATCCTGGCCGTCATGTCGGTCACCCCGATTGCGGTACCAGATGCCTGGGCCCAGGCATCCGAAGTCACTGCTCAAGCTGCACAAAACGACTCGACCGAGGCGATCGACGTCGAACCCAAGTTCATCTGGGGAATACTGATCAAGTTCATCGCGGGTCAGGCGTTTTCTGCGTTCTCAAGCTGGGTCGGGAACAAGCTTATGGAGGGCGCCTCCAATTCTGCTGCAGCGTCCCTGACTGGTGGCGGCAGTTCGTTCAGCGGCGGTGGCATGCTCCTGGGCGTGGGGGTTCCTCTGGCAATCATGGCCATTCAAAAATTGCGCGCCAAACCTGATACCAGCGGCGGCGCCTTCATTGCCCGCAATCCCACCTCCATCGAAATCAGTTCCAAAGGTGCGCCACCCAACATCATCGGAAACCCCGGCAGTGCGTTGTCAGTCAGCAATGACGGGAATACCAATTTCCAAGGTATGAACGTCGCCGTGGTCGGTGTCGGCGCTGATGGCAATATCGAGACCTTCCGCGGCATCAAGGAAGGTTTCAAAACCGGTGAGCGCATCAAGCTGCATGTGCTGTCAACCTTTGGGGGCGCGCTCGTCATTGAAAATATCAATCCCCGCGGAGAACGCAAGCAGATATACCCACCTGAAAAGGACACTGTGATCCTGCTCCAGGCGGGTAATGAAACCCTGCTGCCACTGGGCAAGAATGAATACTTTCAGTTCACCAACACCAAGGGTGACGAGCAACTCGTCATCACGTTACGAGACCCGCGCGCGGTGGGAGGTGCCGCATCGAAAGCCATGGTCTATCGCAAGGACGAGGACTATGGCACCAACTTCGTCCAGGAAGTGACGCCGAAAACATTTCCAGCCATTTCTGAAGCCATTCGACTGCAGCACAACTGACCATTCGCATTGACTATAGCAGCCCGCCGATCGCATTCGATCGGAAGTCACGCAAGCCGTCCCCTCAAACAGAGACATTCCGATGTGGCCGCTCAATGAAGTGAAGGTCTTCGCGACCGGCAGTGCTCCGCTGTCCATTCTTTTGATTGGAATTCTGCTGACGACAGCGCCAGATTTCGCGTATTCACAACCCTCGCCTGGCATGAAGCCCTTTCCCGGACGTCAGCGAGATGGTGGACCGGAGGGCTCGCAAGGCGAACGCCGCGGCACTGGAGGGCGGCGGCCAGGTGGTGGCCGAATGGCGGAACTGGCGCCGCTGATGCAGCAACTCTCGCAGTTTCAGCAAGCCAAGCAATTTGCCGAATTGGAACCGGTGGCGCGTGAGGCGATCGCGGTCGCGGAGGAAATTGGTAATAACCGCGCGCTCGCTGTCGCAACAGGTGCACTCGGCAACGCGCTGTTACAACTGGGACATTCCGCGGAAGCCGAGGCACTCTTTCGCCGCGCAATTCCGCTGCGTGAAGCGGAGTTCGGCCCAACCCATCGCAACGTATTAACACTGAAAGGTTCGCTCGGCTGGGCTATAACGAAGCAGGGTCGGCTCAGCGATGGCACGGCGCAGCTTGCCGAGGCTGTAAAGCTGGAGGCAGCGTCTTCGCCACGCGGCGCCGTCGAGATCACGCGAGGCCATATGCAGTACGGATTGGCGCTGAGCATCGCGGGGCAGGCAGCAGCCTCCGAGGAGCAGTTTCGCCTCGCCATGGAAAACGGCGCCGGTACAACCGATGCGGCTCACCAACAAACACTGGCTAATCTGGCTGTGCTCTACACCACGTCGCTCCGTCTTGGAAAGAAATTTGCTCCCGCTATCGAAGCGGGCCGCAAGGCAGTTGCGCTCACTGAGGCTCAGTATGGGACCGACAACAAGTGGTCGATTCAAGCGCGCGAGGGGCTGGCCCAGGCGCTGCTTGCACAAAACAACAGTCAGGAAACCACGGCAGTACTCAACGGACTGGCGCCACGCGCTGAAAAAGTGCTAGGACCACGCAATTACACCACCGCCAATATCCACTTCATGACCGGCTTGATCGCCGAAAGCGCCGGACGAGCGGATCAGGCCGATGCTGCATTGAAACGTGCCGCGGAATTGATGCGCACATCGGGGTCAACCTCCCAGCAACTCAATGCGGCCATCCAGTACGGGGAGTACCTGGTTCGGAACAAGCGGGACAGCGATGCACTGGAGCAATACAAGTTCGCACTGGACACCATCGACCGCCTGTTCGCCGAAACGCGCGGCTTCGATGAACAATCCCGCGATGCGTTCGCCACGCGCTATGCGCCGGTGTTCTATGAAACCTTCAACCTGCTGGTCAGACTACATCGGGAATCCCCCAGTAGCGGCTACGACCGGCAAGCCTTATCAATTACCGCGCGCACCCAGAGCCGGCTATTCTCCGAAATGCTGCGCAAGGCCGATGTCAAGTCGGTCGCCGGCGATCTCGAATTCCAGAAACGCACCCGGGAGCGAGATGCGTTGATCGCCAAGCTCTCGCTGACACGCGGCGTGCGCGCCACGCGTGCCCGCGTCGACGAAGCAGACCTGGATGGCAATGAGCCCTCGGGGCTCCGGGCGCGAACCGTGCGCATGGCAAGTACCGGCGCAGTGGCGGATGCCCAGCAGGAAGTCACCAGGCTTGAGCTTGCGGTCAAGTCGGTGGATGAGCGTCTGACACGCGACTATCCGCGCTACATGGAACTGATGCAGCCGCGACCGGTTGACGTGGCCGATGTCCAAAAGCAATTGCGCCCCGGCGAAGCGCTGTTGTCGTATTTCATGACGCCTGGAAGCACGACGATTTTCCTCGTCACCCCTGACCAGTTTCTCATGCGTGCCGCCGGCATGACCCGCGCCGAAATCGCTGATCTGGTGTGGAAGGCGCGCAACCCTTCCGAATCGGCGGGTGGATCGCTTGCATCGCTGGCGGCGCTCGATCCCAATGTATTGCTGCGCCTGTATGAAGCGCTGATCAAACCGGTCGAAGGGCAGTTGCGCCCTGGCCAGAAAGTGATCGTGGTGGCCGATGGCCCCTTGTACACGCTGCCATTGGAAATGCTGATCACCTCATACGGCCAGGCGGAACGCCAGCGCTTTACCTCAGATCGCAGCGCATCAAGTAACCCGCTCTATGAATATGCCACCCTGCCCTATCTGGGAGACAGGTATCGCTTCAGCTACCTCCCCAGCCTTACCGCCCTGATCTCGCAGCGCCAGTTCAGCAAACCGCGCATTGCCTTTGACCGCGAACTGATGTCCTTCGCTGACCCGGTTTTTGCCGGCAATGCCCGCACCTCCGGCAGCAACGACACGACGCGTGCAATTCAGGCTTATTCGGGGGCGTCCAATCGC
>CANKAJ010000126.1 GCA_947479645.1 Betaproteobacteria bacterium
ATGACCGAGGGGGCCGCTATTAGTGACGGCCCATGCGACTATGTCATCCTAGTGGGTACCACAACGGGAAGCACTCCGGGATAAGATGGTCACAACGATTTGGCGTTGCAAACCCAAGGTAGGAAGAAACGACCTCTGTCCATGTGGTAGCGGCCAAAAGTTCAAGAAATGCAGCGGGGCAACCCGACATTAGTAATCACACTAAAACTGGATTCCGAGGGAAGAAATTGTCGATGCCCTATTTTGAGTGGACAACTGAAATTGAAGTTGGTCATGCAGAGATTGACCGCCAACATAAGGAACTACTGCTGTTAGCCAAATCGGTGGTCGACCCGCTTATGAGTTCTACTAGCTCTCAACTAGAAATTCCGCAACTAAAGAAATTGATGATCTTCACTCATAAGCATTTCAAGTTTGAGGAAGACCTGATGCGGAGGGTTGCTTATCCGGCGGCGGATCAACATGCAAAATATCATGCATCTCTGTTGACGGAACTGAGCGTATATCGGCTCAAGTTAAATCTCGGCCAGAAAACCAATCCTGCTGGATTCATTGAATTTCTATGGGAATGGCTGGCTTTGCATATTCGCTCAGGAGATCGTGATCTGATTGCTTGGCTCAAGTCCCAACAAGCCAGAGCCCACTAAGGTGTGCGCGTCCTTGTCTTAATGGCCGTGCTGGCTGTGTCCCTGCCAGCCGATGCCAGAAGCACAGCCGCCCGCAGCGCGTTTGTGAAGGCGCACCCATGCCCGGCAACAGGCAAGGCAGGCAAGTATCGGTGGGTGCGGCCGCTGACGTTGGCTGACCGTGGCTGACAGTCAGCAAAACCAGCACACCTCAAGCATTACAAGTTCTTGGCCAACGCAAGAGCCTGCTCAACTGCCCCTACAATGGTGATGCCGTCGCCCAGCTCGCGCATGAAGCGCCCGCCGTTTGCATTCGGCCCTGAGTGCATGATCTTGTACGGGCGATCGCGCTTCACGTCTTGCTGCTGGGATACCACGCGGGTGGGATGATGGCTGATGTGGATGTACTCGCCGTTGCACATCTCTGACCAAGACTTCATGGGCAGGTCGGTGCCCTCGGCTCCAGGCGTACCAGTGAGGATCACTACGGTTATCCTGTTCCCGGCCATATGCAGTTCCAATCCACCTAATTAACCATTGAATTACGAGCAGTAGCTAGGGCCACCCTGTGGCCTTTGTGGATTCCGGCGGAACCAGTGGGGGTCAAAACTGCCCTTTGTTAAGGCTGCCCTTTCCTTCCCTGATGACAGTTGGGTGATTTCTATATGTGTTTTACGTCATTCCCCAGCTCCTTCATTGCGCCAGATCAATGCATTGCCAAATAACAGCGTCACAATGTTTGAAGTGGAACTTCCCGGGGATTTTTGGGTAATTAGTAAAACACCGAGGTGAACAGCGCACACTGAAAAAACGATGCTTGTCTAACGACGTCGGAGGAAATGATGCAACTTTCCCCGTAACTCCTCTCAGCATTTGTTTTGGCGCTCCTCTTGCCAACAGTCGCTATGGCGCAGGTTATGTGTCCCAACAGGAGCTTTGTCCAAGGAGGAGTGGGTACAACAATGTGTCCAGATGGGACGTTTGTTGCAGGCAGTCGATTTGCTACGACGCCAGACGGCAGGTTTGTGGGCCGTTGATTGCGATCCATGATGCGACAATTACTTTTACTGCTGATTGTGTTGCTGGCAGCGGGCCCTGCCTGGTCTGCGCCGGTTGATGATGCGGCGGCGGCGAATGACCGTGGTGACTACGCGGCTCAACTGAGGATCATCAGACCACTGGCTGTAAAGGGTGAAGCGTGGGCGCAACTTCAGCTTGGTGATAGCTATCGTATTGGAAAAGGTGTCCCGAAGAATGACTTCGAGGCAGTCAATTGGTACAGGTTGGCCGCCGCACAAGGGGATGCATCAGCTCAGCACAAGATTGGCTTGATGTATTTCAGGGGGCAAGGTGTCGTACTGGACTACGCAGAGTCGGCGAAGTTTTACAGGTTGGCCGCGGCGCAGGGACATCTTCTGGGGCAACTTGAACTTGGCTTGTTGTATTTGAACGGTCAAGGTGTTGTTCAGGACTCGGTTCGTGCTCATATGTGGCTTAACCTCGCCGCCATTGCCGGCAACAAGGGAGCGGAATTTCTCAGAGAGTCCGCTGCAACCAAACTGACGCCGCAGCAAATTGCCGAGGCGCAGAAACTCGGGCGCGAGTGTCAGGCCAGGAGCTTCAAGGGGTGCGATTGAATATGCGCCGATTGTGGGAAGTGATCAACCTGACAGAGCGAGACCCTATTTTCTGATGCCGTAGGGCTAGTCGGCGGTGGACTGAATAGTCGTATCCCTTGCCTGCCTGTTCAATGAAGGTGGGCAGATCAGGGCATTCCGTCATGGTCTGGATGGGCAATGAGGAGTGGACGATGAGCAGACTGGGGCGCTTGGCCAATAGCGAGACAGGCGCCAGATCCGCATGGCGTTCCTCCATGTGGCGCAAATGACCCCTTTGCCATGATTCAAAGAACGCCGGCAAGCGGACGCTTCAGAACATCAATCCTGGAGTATCCCGGCCGCCGCAACGCGAATGCGCGCCTCGGAGTACCATGCCCGGGTTGATCCGCGTTCTACAGTCAGTGAATTCAGTTTATTGGGGGGTATGCCATGCCTTTTTCCCGATTATTCAAGTTCTGTCTGTACCTGGTCCTGAGTGCTTCGGTATTTCCGGGGCCGTGCTTCTCGCAAGCACCTGTTCGCGAGTACCCGACAAAACCGATCACATTGATCGTTCCTTACGCGCCGGGAAACACTGACGTTCTTGCACGCATCTATCTGCAGGAAATCAGTCGCAACACGGACTGGATATTCACCTACGATTACAAGCCGGGCGCCGCTGGCAAGATAGGGACTGCGCTGGCAGCCAAGGCTGTTCCGGACGGCTATACGATGCTTCTGGTTGCGGCATCGGTCACCTTCGGTCATTTGATGAAAAACAGGCTGCCGTACGACTGGCGCAAGGACCTGGCTCCGGTCTTTCTGCTCAACAGGACAACGGGTGTGCTGTTGGTGCATCCATCATTGCCAATCCATTCGTTAATGGATTACATCGCTTACGCCAAGGCCCATCCTGGCAAGATCAACTATGCGACCGTCGGTTCTGGCGGGATTGTTCATTTGATCGCAACGCTGATGCACAGCCAGATGGGTGTCAAGGTCACTTATGATCCCTACAAGGGCTACGGTCCCATTGCGAGCGCACTCGCAAGCGGCGAGGTTCATGCGGCGCATCCGCCATTTCTGGCATTCCAGGCCAATGTACTGGCTGGAAAAATCCGCCCCCTGGCGCTGACTGCGGCACACGCCCGTCTGAAGCAGTTGCCCGGAATCAGGTCAATGGCGGAGGAGGGATTGCCCGATTTCGACAACTTTTCATGGGTGGGCATATTTGTACCAGGCGGTACACCGACAGGCATCGTGAACCGCTTGAATGGGGAGTTCACCCGTGCGAGCCGTTCTGAAGACATGATCAAGCGGCTGGATGATCTTGGCGAAACAATCGGCGGCGGAACAGCCGAAGAGTTTAGGCGCTTTCTCTATGCCACCAGCGACCGGCTTGGCAAGGTCATCAAGGATACCGGGTTCGACCTGGAGGAGTAGGCCGCTTGCGGCGGGCTGTAATTCAGCCTCCTGCAATCGGCTGGATAGCACCCAGGTGCGCTGGTTTAACCCGCGCACCTGATTTGCCTGGAAGCATGACGCTTAGCTCGACAGTGAGCGGGATTAATTTTGACATGCTTCACGAATGACGCCGAACTTTTCGTGGCTCAAACAACAAAGGTATCGCCCAGGTCTTTGACGAAGGGGTGAGCGAAGCGTAGTCAGCCTGCATTTTTAATCGATTATTCGTGCTTGTCAGCCATGCGGTCACTAAAGTCCCAACTGGTGAGCCAGCGCGGCGTTATGCGAATCGCGATTTCATCGGGCATGGATTTTTGCAGCATCGTGCCAAGGCGGCTGTTTTCGCGGATTTGATAACGGGGCATGAGGTCCGTAAGGATTCTGGCTCCCTCCTCGGGATGCAGCGTTGCAACTCCCTGTCCCCTGACTCCTTTGTACGGTGGTGCATCAGGGGCGATTTCAAAGCCACAGTCGGGATTCCGGGTCAGCCAGTCAATGACTCGCGCGCGCTTGTTGGACGCACACCATAGCGCGCGCTCGTGGTAGAGAAACCAGAGCGAAAGCACCAGGGGAGCTCCATTTCCGGTTACAACGGCAATACGGGCCGGCACGATTGCTTTTGCAAGAAAGTTCTCGACGTCGCCAAGGTTCCAAGGGCCGTTCAGTTTCATTGGCAGTCCTTCAGTGGTGCTGATTCAGGGGGAGGATGGTTGCAGTTCTTGTTTGATGTCTGTTACTGGCGTTGCATCGAATTCTATTGGCAACACAATCGCATTCTCGCCCAACCAGACTTGAACTCACTGCGCCTGGCTGCACCCTCAGGTTGAGCCCGGAGCGTTGATACGGGAAAGATTGCCTTTAATGCCAGCTACGGCCATCCGTACCCCTTGCCAGATTTTCGGCAGCAGCCATGCCACCAGCACTATAAAGACGGATAGCAGGATCAGGAACACGACAGGGAAGGCGATGGCCGAGTACAGGCCACCCGCCACCAACACGTCCTCGCCAAGGGAGGTGGCTATATTGGAAAATGGTTCGGGCGATGTGTTGATGAGGGCGCGCCCGCCGGCTTTGGTGAGGTGAGTGCCGGCGGACAATGTGCCGCCGAGGATTCCTGCGGCCACCATCACGGCCGGATCGTGGTTGCCCAGGGCCATTGCGGCCAGCACGGCTCCGGCAGGAATGCGGATGAAGGTGTGAATGCTGTCCCAGAAGGAATCGACCAACGGAATTTTGTCTGCAAAAAACTCCACCGCCAGCATGAGGCCGGAGGCGATGAGTACCAGCGGATGCTGCAAAATGGCCAGATCACCGGGAAGGTCAAGATAGCCCAAGCGGGCAAGCAACCCGGCTGCAAACAAAACTGCGTACAAGCGCATTCCGCTGGCCCAGGCCAATCCCGCGCTCAATGCGACTGTATGTACTAGATCCATGTCGTCACATTACTGTATGTCAGATCGGTATGTCAGACTTGTGCGCGGTGCAAATAGCGCACAGAAATGCGACGATGTTGACGGGAAAGCAGCAGGCAGGCTGCGCGTAGCACGGGATTGGACATAGATAGACGCAAATAATCCCGCTTTGATTGATATCGCCAGCATGATCATGATGGCCAGACGGATCCCCCGGATCCATCGATAATGCAACGAAGCCCTGGTGCAGCCCGGCGCCAGCAAGGCGGGCTATTGCTGCAGTCGGCGTGCTTCATCATTCGATCTCGTGAGTATCACAGGCCGTCGCAGTGCCGCACCATCAACTCCGTCAACGTTACGGGAAAATACGCCGATACACACCGGGTGATCCCTGGGCAAAGCGGATGTGCGAGTGCAGTTCCGTCCATACCGGCGTAGGTGCTTTGCGAACCGCATCCCATTCCGGACTGTCAGCGACTTCAGGACGCAGGCATTCGTGCACCGTGGTGTATTTCGGCTCGTCATCCGGTTCGCGTCGCACGGCGACAAAGCGGCGGGCACGCGTATAGTCCGGAATGCTGCGATAGAGCGGCAACCGCTCGTTGTTGTAGGCTGAATTGAATGCCGCGTCCATCGACTCCGGAACCCCCATGCGTCCGATCAGCAGGGCAGGGGCCATGTCCGCCTGGGCGATTTCAGCCGGGACATTCTCGGGATAGATCAGGCGGTACACATTCCGGACATAGCGTGTGCCAATCTTCTTTGGCGACATGCGGGCAGCCCATGCGCTCGGGTTTGCCAGGCGCTGCTGCCAGTCTTCGGTCAAACAGACTTCCGGCTCTGCCAGTTCATAGCAGGCCAGGTGTTTCGGTCCGCCTCTGACTGCCTCGTAACGTCCTGCATTGAGTACACCGGGTATGGCCAGCAGTTCGGGAAGGTGCTCCTCGTTATACCAGCGGTTGAATTCGTCTTCGAGCACCACTGGTATATCGGCATACACCATCAGCAACCCGCGTCCTTTTTTTACCGCCATGTGCATGCTCCCCAAGGTCCATCGTGGATAAAACCAGGCGCAAGATTGAAAGGGTCGGCAATCCTGCTCAGGTGTTTTCTAGCGCCCCTGCAATTGTCCGACCCAGTCCAGCGTCCGGTGCAAACTGGCAGTCCGATCCGTGCCCGTCGCCATCACCGACAGTATCAGTTCATCACATCCGGAGACTTCCATGAACTGCTGTACCTTGCGCTGGCAGGTGCCGGAGTCACCGTGCAATACCACTGCATCGAGCATTGCAGGGGACCACTTTCCCTCGCGCCCCTCCGGAAATCCGGCGGCGACAAACATTTCCTGATAGTTGCGCATCTGGGGGTAGTGGGTGAGTGATTCCGCAATGCCGCGCGCTACCTCACCGGCGTCGGTCGTCAGCGCGAGAAAGGCATGCGCGATGAGTTTTGGGCGCGGCCGCCCCGCCTTCGCGGCGCCTTTGGTCATTGCCGGGAGCGCGACATCGCGCAGATAGGGTGCAGCGCAAAGCCACGTGACGGCGCCGTCGGCAACTTCTCCCGCCAACTCGAATGATCCGGCACGCAGTGCCGAGATGATCACCGGAACCCTGGCCGAATAGGCGAGCTTCGCATTGACCTTGATGCGTTTGCCGGTCATATCGACGTGTTCGCCCGCGAGCAGGCGCTTCAGGACGGTGACAAACTCGCGCAAATGCTCAAGTGGCCGGACGTATTCGATGCCATGTCGCGCCATCGAGGGCGCATGACTGGGGCCCACTCCCAGCGTGAATCGATCCGGCGCCAGGCTGCCGATATCGGCAGCCTGCTGCGCCACGACCAGCGGGTGACGTGGAAAGGTGGGTACCACTGCAGTGCCGAGGCGAATCTTGTTGGTGCGGGATGTCGCTGCTGCAAATACGGTCATTGCGTCGGGGCCCGCACCGGTGGTGAGCCACACGGCCGGCACACCGGCCGCTTCCGCGTACTCGACCGCCGACAACATCGTTGCCGCTGTTTTTTCATGGACCGCCACGCCAATATTGTTCAATGCCATGTTGTCGCCTTTCAATTTATAGCTTGTGCGCTTGTGACTACGATGAAAACGAGATGCCAATAGTCGCCATTGCCCGAGTCATGGGAGGTTTGAATTTACGTTTTAACTCACTCTTCCAGCTTGATCCCATTCTCCTGTACAACCCGTCTCCAGCGCAGGGTTTCGTTCACAATGGATTGGCGGAACTGTTCCGGCGTGCTGCCGACCATGTCCGCGCCGTCCGCGTCCATGCGCTTGATCACTTCCGGGGCCCTGGCCACTTTGGCGAATTCGGCGCTCAACCGGTTGACGATGGCATCGGGGGTGCGGGCCGGCGCGACGTAACCCGACCAGCTGGCAAAGTCGTATCCGGCAACGCCCAGCTCGGTCAGTGTCTTGAGATCAGGCATCTGCTTTGAGCGTTCTGCGCTCATATTCGCAATCGGAATGAGCTTTCCGGACTTCACATACTGCAGGCCGACAAACATGACCGCCGGTGCCGCTGTGATGCGACCAGCGAGCAGGTCAACATAGATCGGCGCGGCACCCTTGTAGTGAACGAAGGTGACCTTGGTGTTGGTGAGGCTGTGCAACCATGCGCCGATGATATGGAAGATGCCGCCGCCGCCAGAAGTACCGAAATTGATCTTTTCCGGATTGGCCTTGGCATAGGCCAGATACTCCGCAAATGTCTTCACGCCCAGCGACGGGTGCACCAGCAGCAGGGTGCCGCGCTTGGTGATTTGCGACACGGCGGCGAAATCCTTGACCGGGTCATAGGGCAGCTTGTCTGCCGGGAAGAAGGCCGGATAGACCGGGAAGCCGGACGAGGCATAGAGTATGGTGTGACCGTCAGGTACCGCCCTGGCCACGTAGATCGTGCCGATGGAAGTGGCTGCGCCCGGTTTGTAGTCCAGAACAATGGGCTGCCCCAGTCCTTCCATCAGTCGTGGCATGTACAGACGCGTTTCGATATCGGCTGACGCACCGGGGGCAACGGCGATTACGATGGTGACCGGTTTGCTCGGGAAAGCCCCGGCAGGGCTTTGTGCCTGGCTCAGGCTGCAACATAGCGAGGCCAGGATCCCGGCACACAGGACTGGAAAACGGTTTTTGTGCATGAACTCATTCTTTAGTGGCAACGCGGATGATACTGGTCTGATCACGAATGCGTGACCGCAGACCAACAAATTCTGGCATATTGGTCCAACTGCTCGTCAACGACAACACGGGCTGGATTTTATCGTGAGCTGAGCCCGAATTTTGGGATTGTGTCCTGGCTATGCTCGGCACTTAACTTGCAGAGGAGTAGGTAATATGGGGTTGTTCAGATGGCTTTGCGCAGGCGTGTTGACACCGGTGTTTCTGGCAGGAACAGCCATTGCACAGACTTATCCGGTGAAGCCGATACGCTATGTGGTGCCATTTCCGCCGGGCGGCGGCAACGACATTCTGGCCCGCGAGATCGGCCAGCATCTCCAGGTATTTCTGGGCAAGGCGGTTGTTGTCGAAAACAAGTCGGGGGCCAGCACCATCATCGGTACCGATTTTGTCGCCAAGGCAGCCCCGGATGGCTACACCATACTCATGGGCAATAACAGCGCCCTCGCCATCAATGCCAGCCTGTTCGAAAAGCTGCCCTATGATCCGATCAGGGATTTCGCTCCGGTGACCCTGCTGGCCAGCGTGCCTTTCGTGATACTGGTGCATCCGGCCGTTCCGGCCAGGACACTGGCGGAATTCATCGAACTGGCCAGGGCGCGTCCGGGACAGTTGTATTTTGCTTCGGCAGGGGTTGGCATATCGACGCATCTGGCCGGCGAACTGCTGAAAACCATGGCGAAAATCGATATTGTCCATATCCCGTACAAAGGTGCCGGGCCGGCATTGACCGACACCATCGGCGGTCAGGTGCAGATGACGGTCAACAACCTGGTCTCGTCCATTCCGCATATGAAGGCAGGGCGTCTGCGCGGGCTGGCGGTGACCGGCACTGCGCGTTCTTCCGCGATGCCGGATCTTCCAACGGTGGATGAGGCGGGCCACCTGAAGGGATATGAAGCCAGCGCCTGGTACGGCATCGTGGCACCGGCCAAAACGCCAAGGGAAATCGTCAACAGACTGAATGCCGAAGTCAACCGCACGCTGAATATTCCCCAGGTGCGTGATCGCCTGAATGCCGACGGCGCCACAATCTTCGGCGGCACGCCGGAAGAGTTCGGGCGTGTGATACGCGCCGACGTGCAGAAGTGGGCAGATGTCATCAAGCAGGCCAATATCAAGCTGGAGAAGTTCGAATAAAAGGCGAGATTCCTCGCCATGCCTGGAGTGACACGCCCTCAGTCGGCCTTGATGTTGGCGTTCTTGATGACCTTGCCCCATTTGGCGATTTCCGACTTGAAATACGCGTTGTATTCATCCGGATCCAGCAAGGCAGGCTCAGCCCCCTGGCTCTGCAGGTAGGCCTTCATGTCGGGGGCGGCCATCATCTTCGCGATGCCCTGGTAAAGCTGATTGATGATGGGGCGTGGCGTCTTGCCCGGCGCGTTGATGCCGATCCATGAGGCCACTTCGAAATCCGCATAGCCCTGCTCGATGAAAGTGGGCAGGTCGGGCAGTAGTTCCGAGCGCTTCAGCGTCGCCGATCCCAGTCCGCGCAGTTTGCCTGCCTTGACCTGCGGCATCAGGGCGGCCAGACCCGCGCAATACATGTTGATCTGGCCGCCGAGCAGGTCGATCATGGTCTGCGACCCGCCCTTGTAGGGCACATGCAACAGCTTTACGCCTTCCGCGTGCGTCAGCATTTCCATGCACAGATGCGGTGTGCCGCCATTGCCGGTGGAGCCAAAGTTGAGCTGCGTGGTCCGGGCAAGGGCAATCATTTCCTTGATGGTCTTTGCCGGCACGGAAGGGTGAACTGCCAGCATGTAAGGTACCTTCGCGATCAGCGCCACCGTGGCCAGGTCGCGTATCGGAACATAATCCAGCGGAATGAACATCGGGCTGATGGCGATGGGGCCACCGATGCCCAGCAGCAGCGTATGGCCGTCTGGCGC
The DNA here is from genome assembly GCA_947479645.1 of Betaproteobacteria bacterium. Classification (GTDB taxonomy): domain Bacteria; phylum Pseudomonadota; class Gammaproteobacteria; order Burkholderiales; family SG8-39; genus CAIYPG01. The sequence continues at coordinate 10,192 of CANKAJ010000126.1, forward strand.
CGCTTTCGATACGAAGGATCCGCCAAACGTGCTGGCGGCCCCCGGTTTGTTTTCGGCGATGACCTGCTGGCCGAATATGGGTCCCAGCCGGGTGGCCACGGCCCGCCCGATGATGTCATTGCTGCTGGAGCCGGCAACGACCGGAATGACCAGCGTGATGGGCTTGCTCGGAAAAGTCTGCGTCTGTCCAGTGGTCGAAAAAAGGGACGCAATCAGCGCTGCGGTCATTGCGCAGAGGGCACCCCTGGCGCGGTTGTGCGATCGGCGGCTAAAGCTTACCGGCGAAGGATTGCTGCCAAAGTCCTCATGTGCTGGATTGATACTCAAGGTCTGCTCCTTTATGGAACTGCATATTGATCTTTTGGACAGTGACACCGGTATCGGGAAAGCGGCCTGCCGTTTGCGTTGTTACTCCTCCCCCTTGATGCCGTACTTTTCCACCACCCGCCGCCAGCGTGCGGTATCGGCGATCATGACCTGGCGCAATTGCTCCGGCGAGCTGCCGACCAATTCGGCGCCTTCCGCATCCATGCGCTTGATGATCTCGGGCGTTCTGGCCACCTTGGCGAATTCCGCGCTCAACCGGTTCACGATGGCATCCGGTGTGCGTGGCGGCGCAAGGTAGCCCGCCCAGCTGGTCAGGTCAAAACCGGGAATGCCGTATTCAGCTACGGTCTTGAGTTCCGGAAGATACTTGGAACGCTCTGCGCTCATGGCTGCGATGGCAACCAGTTTGCCCGACTTGATATAGGGCAGGGCGGCAAACATCACCGCGGGTGCCGAGGTGATGCGCCCGGCCAGCAGATCGGTAAAGATGGGCGCCGCACCCTTGTAATGAACAAAGGTGGCATTGGCGCCGATTTCGCCGTGCAGCCAGGCTCCGGCAATGTGGAAGCCGCCGCCGCTGCCGACCGTGCCGTAATTGAGTTTGTCCGGATTGGCCTTGGCATAGGCAACATAGTCGGGGAAGGTCCTGATGCCAAGAGACGCGGGCACCATCAGCAAGGTGCTGCGCTTGGTGATCATGGAGATCGGGGCAAAATCCTTGACCGGGTCGTAGGGCAGTTTGTCTGCCGGAAAAGTCGCCGGGTAGACGGTAACGGTGCCTGCGACGGCCAGAATGGTATAGCCGTCCGGTGCGGCCCTGGATACAAAGACCGAACCTGTCGATCCGGTTGCACCCGGCCGGTAATCGACGATGACCGGTTGCCCCAATCCCTCCATCAGTTTGGGAATGTAGTGCCGGTTCTCGATGTCCGCCGGCCCTCCCGCCGCGAAGGGGATCACCATGGTCACGGGGCGGGTCGGATAGGTGCCGGGGGGGCTTTGCGTCCAGCCCGTGCCAGAACTCAATGCGGTCATGGTGCCGATATACAGGCTCAGTAATCTGTGGCGAAGCATGAAGCGCCTCCCTGATGGAATGGAATTCGGATTTTGATCGTGCCCGTGGCTTGCATTCTCAGCGCCTATACCTGCCCCACGGGGTGTTATTGAAGCGCGTCTGATCGGTGTTGTACATCGACACCATGCAATTGCGGTGACCATCGGTGTTGGGGTGATAGCCGAGCTTGGTGCAGACCGGACCGTAGTTTTCGGCAATATAGGCGGATAACTGCTCGGCATGCTGATCCGGCGTGGCACAGGCGGCGCACAACGGCAGCAGCAGAAACACGAGACGGGGCAGGGTGGGCATGGTGATGATTCCGGGGCGTGCCGTCTATTCAGCCTTGATGCCGGTTTCCCTGACCACGCGAGCCCATTTTTCCAGATCGCTCGCAATCAGTTTGGCCAGCGCCTCCGGTCCGGCAACGATGGGTTCAGCGGCTTCGGCCTGCAGGCGTTTGGCCATCTCCGGATCTTTCATTACGGCGCTGATCTCCGTGTTGAGGCGCGTGACGATGGCACCGGGCGTGCCGGCGGGGGCCATGATGCCCCACCACACGCTGCAGTCGTAGCCGGGCAGGCCTGCCTCCGATATGGTCGGCACCTCGGGCAGCAGCGGAGAACGCCTGGGTGAGCCGACGGCGATGGCTCGCAATTTGCCCGAGCGCAGATGCGGCAGCGCCTGGATCAGGGTGCCAAAGCCGACTTCCACCTGGCCGCTGATGACATCGACCATGGAGGGCCCGCCGCCCTTGTAGGGGATGTGCGTCATCTTGACACCCGCCATGCTGTTGAAGAGTTCGCCGCCGAAATGGTTGAAACCGCCGATGCCGGAACTGGCATAGCGCACGGCGCCCGGTTTGGCCTTCGCCATCGCGATCAGTTTCGACACGCTCTTTGCCGCAAAATCCGGCGCGGAATAGACAACGTTGGGGCCGGTGCCCAGCAGCGACACCGGTGTCAGCGATTTGACCGGATCGTAGGGCAGCTTGTGGATGGCGGCGTTCTGCGTATAGCTGGTCGAGATGACCAGAATGGTGTAACCATCCGGTGCGGATCGTGCCGCAATCTCGGTGCCAATGATGCCGTCGGCGCCGGCGCGGTTCTCAACAACGGTCTGCTGGCTCATGCGCTCGGACAGCTTCTGTGCGATGAAGCGGCCCATGATGTCATTGCCGCCGCCGGGTGCGAAGGGCACGATCATGCGAATCGGCCGTGTCGGATAGGCTTGGGCCGCCACCAAAGAGGCTTGCGCGAAAAGAAGCGCTGCCGTAGCGGCGATCAGGCCATTGCGCTGCAAGCGTGTTTCTGGCGGCTTGTTGCCCATACTGACTCTCATGCTGACTCCTGACGATATTCGTCGTGTCGGTATTGGTGGGAAAATACCGGACCTCAATTCAATGCGTCCGGGGTTTTGATGAATATGGAATCATTCACCCGGACTGTCAATCGTTCAATCGGAGAAACAAATGCAGGCATTGCATGGAACCCGGATTATCGACCTGAGCCGCGTCGTCGCAGGTCCGTATTGCACCTATCAACTGGCCTTGATGGGAGCGGACGTGATCAAGGTTGAAGAGCCCGGGCGAGGGGACCCGGTGCGCTGGAGTGCCGCCGGCAGCGACAAGCATTATCGTTCCCGCGGCATGGCCACCAATTACCTGCCGCAAAACGCCAACAAGCGCTCGATCACGCTCGACCTGCGAAAGGCAGAAGGCAAGGCGATCTTCCTCAAGATGGTCAAGGATGCCGACGTCGTGGTGGAAAATTTCCGCGCCGGCGTCATGGATGGTCTTGGGCTGGGTTACAAGGCATTGCTGGAGATCAATCCCAAACTGGTGTTCTGTTCCCTCACGGGCTATGGTCAGACGCCGCCCAAGGCGCACCACACTGCTTATGACGGCGTGATTCAGGCCGCCTCCGGCCTGATGAGCATGACCGGCACCAAGGAAACCGGGCCGCTCAAGGTCGGGCCGGTCATCATCGATTACGCCTCCGGCCTGGCCGCCGCCTTTGCCATCGGCATGGCCCTGCTGCAACGGCATCAATCCGGCAAGGGACAGTACATTGACGTGTCCATGCTGGATACGGCGCTGACCTTCATGAGCGCGCTCATTGTCGATTACAAGTGCACCGGCAATCTGCCGGTGGCCCGCGGCAATACGCCTTCCAGCCGCAGTCCGTCGGCGGGCTACTACGAAACGCTGGATGGCACGGTGGCGATCAGCGCCAATGAAGAGCATCAGGCGCAGCGACTGTGCCGTGCGCTGGGACTGGGGCATCTGCTGCAGGACCCGCGCTTTGCCGAAATCGAAGAGCGCCTCAAGCACGGCCCTGAACTGGCGGCGGAGTTCGCCAGGGTCATGGCCACGCGCAAGTCGCTGGAGTGGGAGGAAATCCTCAATGAAGCGGGCGTGCCTTGCGCGCGCATCCGCACCATCCCGGAAATTCTCGAACACCCGCAAGTGACAGGGCGCGGTTTGATGCACACATTCCCCAATATGAAGAGCACTGACAGCGATGTGACAGTGCTGGGTGCCGCGTTCAAGTTCGAGCATGATGGTCCGCAGGTCAAGACCCCGCCGCCGACCGTGGGAGAGCACACCGAAGCGATTCTGAAGGAGTTTGGATATGACGGTGATGCCGTGGCGCGTTTGCGCAAAAGCGAGGTGGTGTGAATCGTAGTCAATCCAGCTTTGCTGGCGTAAAGTCCTGAACAAAATTCACGAGGAGCATTGAATGAAGCCGGTATCGTTAAGTCACGTCGGAATATTTGCCGCTGATGTCGAAAAGATGGTGGGTTTCTATTCCCGCTTTTTCGGTTTTCTGATCAGTGACCGGGGCATTACGTCGAGCGGCAACGAAATTGTGTTCATGACCAGCGACCCCGGGGAGCATCATCAGTTCGTGATCGCCTCGGGGCGCCCCAAGGATGTGCCCTTCAATGTGATCAATCAGATTTCGTTTCGCGTCGACAGTCTGGCCACGCTTCGCAAACTCTACGGCAGGCTGGCTGATGAAAAGATCGAACTCGTCGGCCGCGACGGGCCCTTGTGTCACGGCAATGCGCTGTCGGTGTACTTTCACGATCCCGAAGGCAATCGCATCGAATTGCTGATCGATACGCCCTGGCACGTCAGCCAACCCTGCGGCATGCCGGTGGATTTGTCCCTGTCGGACGAGGCATTGTGGGCCTCCCTGGAGGCACGCGTGCGCGAACTGCCCGGATTCAAGCCGCGCGCGGAGTGGGAGCAGGAGATGACCAGGAAGCTGGCTGGGATTCACTAGCGTCGACTGCAATAAGTCATGATCATTCCGGTAATTTTTACCGAGGCCGCAGTTCCGGTCTGTAATGTCGACGATTCCGGCAATAGATAATTGATAGTAATTCTCTCAAAAATGGTCATGAATATTTTTATATTCTTTTAAAAAGATAATAAAGAGACGACGCCAGCGCCAGCGCCGGGGCAGCTGGAGCCTGATGCCAAGCAATCAATTTCAATTCAGTCAGGAGTGAGGATATGGGTGGAAAATTTGCGCTGTATGCCGCAGTCGGACCGGATCTTGTTCACTATGATGCCGATGTCGAGGCAGGCACGCTCACGCACAGGGATACGCTGCATACGCCCTATCCCTATCTGAAGTTTGGATGGGCCGATCCGGCGCGCAGGTTCCTGTATGTCGCCTCGACCAATGCGCCCATGGCGGAGCCGGGCGATGATTTCAATCTGTCTGCGTATCGCATTGACCCGGACACGGGTGCGTTATCGGCGCATGGCGCAGCCAAGCCGCTGCCGGCCTCGGCAACCCACCTGACGCTGGATGCCAAGGGCAGGCACGCGCTGGCGGTGTTTCGCAAGGGCATGATCAGCGTCAATCGCATTGCCGCCGACGGAACAGTGGGCGAGGCAGTGACCCAACCCGAAGCGCTCTATGGCGGCGTGTTCTCCCATCAGATCCGCGTGGCGCCGTCGAACGATCTGGCCATTGTGGTGGCGCGGGGCAACCGGGCGACCCGCAACAAGCCCGAGGAGCCCGG
>CANKAJ010000127.1 GCA_947479645.1 Betaproteobacteria bacterium
CTTGATCTGTTCGTCCCGAATGATCTTGCCCCATTTTTCGTTTTCGGTTTTCATGTAGTTGCCGTATGCCTGCGGACTGGAGCCCAGCGGGACCGTGCCATAAGTATCAAACTGCCGGTGCAGGTCCGGATTCTTCAATGCCTTGAGAATTTCTGCATTCAACCGGTTGATCACCGCCGCGGGCGTCTTTGCCGGAACCAGCACGCCCTGCCAGCTGGTGGCTTCAAATCCGGGCATGCCGGATTCATTCAGTGACGGAATGTCCGGCAGTGTCTTGCTGCGATCCAGACTGGTGACTGCAATGGCGCGCACGCGGTTGTCTTTTAGAAATGGCACGGCGGACGCAACGGTGGCAAAGTAAAACTGCGTGCGCCCCCCGATCAGATCGGCATAGGCCTGCGGACTGCCGGTATAGGGAATGTGCTGGGCGGAGAGCTTGTGCGCGTTGGTAAACAACACCGTGGTCAAATGTGAAATGGCACCCACACCAACGGAGGCATAGTTCAACTTTCCGGCATTGGCCCTGGCGTACGCGATGAATTCGCGCAGATTGCTGACCGGCACGGCAGTATTCACAACCAATACCTGCGGAACAGCAGCCGTCAGGGCGACCGGCGCAAAATCCCGGAAGGCGTCATAACTGAGGTTCGGGTACATGGAAATATTGAAGATCATGTTCGACGTGTTGTACAACGCGGTGTATCCGTCGGGCGCTGCCTTCGCGACCGCATCGGCACCGATATTCATATTGGCGCCGGCCCGGTTCTCGATGACAACCGGATGGGTCATCTGCTCACTCAGCTTTTGCGCCAGCACGCGCGCCACCAGATCCGCCGACCCGCCGGGCGCAAACGGCACCACCAGCTTGGTCGCCCTGGCGGGGTAATCCGACTGAGCCGAGGCGGGCCCCGCGAGAATCATCGCCAGATACATCGCTGAAAGCCCGAACAGGGTTCGCATTTTTGTCATTGTCTGCCTTGTCATTGCGATTGTGACCCGATTCAACCCTTGGCTTTGGGTGCGGACTTGTCCAGAAAGCGCTGTATGCCCTGGCGCAGTTCCGGCGACCCCATGAAAGCGACCCGCATGGCACGCGCCGCCTCGATGCCATGATCAAAATCCAGCTCGGCGATCTCATTGAAAGCGCGCTTGCCCATGCTCATGGTCAGCGGTCCGATGCTTGCCAGCTGGGCCGCCAGTGCATTCACCTCGGCGTCAAGGTTTTCCAGCGGAACTTGCCGGTTGATCAGGCCCATGGCAACCGCCTCGGCTGCGGAAATGATGCGGCCCGTCAAGGCCATGTCCAGGGCATTGCGACGACCGACGGTGCGAATCAGCGACGGCAGTATGAACAGCGGAAAGAGCCCGATCTTCGCCTCCGGCGTGGCAAAGGTGGAGACATCCGAGGCGACTGCAAAATCGCAGGAAGCCACAATTCCGCAGCCGCCCGCCATGGCAGGTCCATGCACTCGGCAGATGATGGGTTTGGACGACTGCTGCAGGGTACGGTAGAGCGTGCCCCAGGGTTCGCCCGTCTGCCAATGATCCGTGGGCTGCGCCGTAGTCGTGGCAAGAAACTCCCGCAGGTCTCCGCCCGACGAAAAAGCGTCTCCCGCACCGGACAACACGATCACCTTGACCTGGGAGTTCGCTTCGGCCTCGAGCAGCTTGGCTGTCAACAGACCTGCCGTTTCCGTTCCGATCGGATTGCGCCGCTCGGGAAATGAGATCAGCACGCGTGCAATGCTGCCTTCGCAGGACAGGTCCACGCGCGTTGATTGCGAATCATCTGACATCGGTATCCTCTTGTTCTCGGATTTATACAGCGTATGTGGCAAAATCCTGTTTTGGAATGCTATTCTAAAACAATACTGCTGCAGCGAAATCCGGCAGGGTCAGGATATCGATCCAATGCGCGATCCGATGCACGCTGCATTGAATTTGCGGCGTTGAGTTTGCGGCGTTAAGTACGCCGCGTCGAACTCGACTTGTTCCGCGTTGATCCCATCATTGGAGGAATGCAATGGCATTGACTACGCCATTTCTGGAAGGGCAGGAGGCACTGGAAAACCTGGTGTCACGCTATGTTGATGTCGACACGCTGCCATGGAAGCCGACACCCACGCCGGGCATTGACATGAAGATCCTGCTTCAGGACAAGGAAACAGGACTGCTGACCGCGCTGTTCAGATGGGCGCCGGGCACCGAACTGCCGCTGCACGAGCACGTGGAAGTGGAGCAGACCTATGTCCTGTCCGGCAGCATTGTCGATGACGAAGGCGAGGTCTCTGCCGGCAACTATGTCTGGCGGCCCAAGGGCAACCAGCATATTGCGCGTTCACCCGGGGGGGCGCTGGTGCTATCGTTCTTCCTCAGGCCCAATATGTTCCTCACCGGAAAAATTGCCGGCACCACCCTGGAATAACCCCACTGGATAACCCCTATGAGCGATCTACCCAAATCAGTCCGGATTCATGACGAAGGTCCGCGCGAAGGTTTTCAGATTGAACCCAAGGCCATCTCCACTGCTGAAAAGGTCCAGCTGATCGAAGCGCTCGCCGAGACCGGACTGAAGCAGATCGACGCACTCGCGCTGGTCAACCCGAAACGCGTTCCCGGCTGGGCCGACGCCGACGAAGTGGCACGCCTGATCCGCAAACGACCGGGCGTGCGCTATACCGGCCTGTGGCTCAATATGAAAGGGCTGGAGCGCGCCGCCACGCTGCCGGTGGATATCGTCGGCGTGATCCGGCTGACCGCATCGGAGACGTTCTGCATTCGCAACACCAATCGCAATATTGCCCAGACCATGGATGAGCAGCGGCAATGGCTGGCGTTTTACCGTCAGCACAACATTCCTCTCGAGTGGGGCTACATCATGACTTCGTTTGGCTGCAATTACGAAGGCCTGATCGCGCCGGAAAAGGTGGTGAGCATGGTCGGCGATATCCTCGGCCTGGCTGATGAATTCGGTTTTCCGCTCAAGGGCGTCGTGTTTGCCGACACCGTCGGCATGGGCACGCCGCTTTCGGTGCAGCGACTGATCGGCATGGTTCGCAGCAAGTGGCCGGAACTGCAGATCGGCACGCATCTGCATGACACCCGCGGCACCGGAATGGCGAATGCCGCAGCGGCCCTCGGCCTTGGTGCCAGCCAGTTTGACACCACCGTAGGCGGACTCGGCGGGTGCCCGTTCGCGGCCAGCAAGGGCGCCGCCGGCAATATCTGCACGGAAGACTTCGTCTACATGTGCGAGGAAATGGGCATTTCAACCGGCGTTGACCTGCCCAAGCTCATCGAGTGCGCCAAGATGGCCGAAGCCATTGTCGGGCACCCCCTTCCCGGCAAGGTCATGAAGGCGGGAATCCGTCCCAGAACCACGATTGGCTGACTTATTGTGCTTTGTCCGTATGCCGGTAATTCACAGCCGGCGCATTGAACCCTGAAGAAGACCGTCCATGTCCGCCCCATCCTCTCCCGCCAGCACCCTGGCGGCGGTATTCGCGCCAAACTCCATCCTGGTCTATGGCGCTTCGTCTGATCCGACCCGAATTGGCGGCCGGCCTTTACGCTACCTGAAAGAGCTGGGATTCAAGGGCAGGCTGTATGCAGTCAATCCCTCCCGCGAGTCGGTGCAGGGGGTGCCATCGTTCAAGACCGCTGCGGCCATCCCGGGTGACATCGACCTCGCCGTGGTGGTGGTGCCCGCTGACGCGGTGTCGGCCGCCATTGAGGACTGCGCTCTCAAAGGCGTCAAAGGCGCCGTGGTGCTGTCCTCGGGGTTTGCCGAAATCGGGGCATCCGGTGCCCGGCTGCAAGCCGATCTGGCCAGCCTCGGGCGCAAGCATGGCATACGCATTCTGGGCCCCAATTGTCTGGGCTATGTGAACGGCCGCGAAGGCATCAGCGTCACCTTTTCGCCATCACGTGAATTGCGTTGGCCCGGGTTGGGCACCATCGGTTTTGTCACCCAGAGCGGTGCGTTCGGTTCGCACTGCGCGGCTGTCTCCAGCAATCGCGGCATCGGTCTGGGCATGTGGATCACCACCGGCAACGAGTCGGACATCGACGTCGCCGACTGCATTGATTACCTGGCCACCGACCGCCACGTCAACGTCATCGCCGGTTACATCGAAGGCTGTCGGGATGCGGGCAAGCTGGCCATTGCACTGGAGCGCGCCCGCTCCAATGGCAAGCCGGTCATCCTGCTCAAAGCCGGCATTTCCGATGTGGGTGCCGCGGCTGTCGTCTCGCACACGGCCGCATTGGCCGGCCGCGATGAATTGTTTGATGCATTCCTGCGCCAGCACGGCGTCATCCGCGCAAGCTCGGTGGACGATCTGCTGGACACCGCGTATGCCTGCTCCGCCGGCATTCGTCCCGACTCTTCGCGCGCGGCGCTGGTTTCGACCTCGGGCGGCGTGGCCGTCATGATGGCGGACGCAGCCATCGCAGGCGGATTGCAGGTCGAGGCATTCAGCGATGAAGTGCAGCAGAAAATCCGTTCCATCCTGCCCTTTGCCGGAACGCGCAACCCGATCGACACCACGGCACAGATGGTCAATGACATCACCGTGTTCTCGAAGTGTTTTCAGTATGTCCTGAATGGCAGCGACTGCGACATTATCGTGGCTCATCTTTCGTTCATTGGCTACGACAGGACATTGATGGACAATGTCTACGAACCCCTGCGCGAGCTGCGCCGGCAGCATCCGACCAAACTGTTCATGCTGTCCATGCTGTGCACCAGCGAGACCCGCATCCAATACGAGGAAGCCGGCTTTCTGGTTTTCGAGGACCCGACCCGCGCGGTGCAGGCGGCGGCGAAATGTCGGACTTCCGCAATCCATTTGAACAAGCCGTTACGCGCGACTTTGCCCGAAACGGGCGCCGCGCTTCCGCTGTTTGAAATCGGCAACACCAACGAACACCAGGCCAAGGCCTTCCTTGCCCGCGCCGGCATACCCATCCCGGGCGAAGTCGTGGTGCACAGTCCGCAGCAAGCCGCAGACGCCGCCGAGGGCATCGGATTTCCGGTGGTCATGAAAGTGGTGTCACTCGACATTCCCCACAAGACCGAAGCCGGAGGCGTGCTGCTGAACGTCGATTCGCGCGAAAAGGCCACCGCCGGCTACAGCGCCATCCTGGACAAGGTAACGTCATATCGGCCCGGCGCTCGCATCGAAGGGATTCTGGTCGGCCGCCAGATCAACGACGGCACCGAGACCATTGCCGGCATACTGAATGATCCCGTGCTCGGCCCCTTCGTGATGTTCGGTCTGGGCGGCATATTCGCCGAGGTACTCAAGGACGTGGCATTCCGCAGCGCGCCGTTTGGCCTGGATGAGGCCGAGGGCATGATCCGTGAATTGCGTTCCTTTCCCATCCTCGACGGTGCGCGCGGCAGACCCAAGGCGGACATCAAGGCATTGGCAGCCACGTTGTCCCGCCTGTCGCGGCTCGCGGCCGCCAACAGCGGACGCATCGACAGCATGGACATCAATCCGCTCATCGTGCGCGCGGATGGCGTGTTTGCCGTGGATGCGATGATTGTCGCTGCGCGACTGGGGGGAAACCCAGTTCAAGTATAAGAAATGAAAAACGGTTAAAAGTGTCATTCCGAGCATCGCGAGGAATCTGCTGTTAGCTCAGGTACTAAAGCAGATTCCTCAGCCTTTGGCTTCGGAATGACAAGTCTTTTTGATACCGGTTATATCGCAGTTCAGGACTTGTAGAAGCGTACAAAATATCGAGAGGAGAGACTCGTGAGCGTGGAAGAACAGATCTGCAACCATATTGCGCAGTGCCGTTTTGAGAACCTGCCCGGCGAAGCCGTGCGGGCGGCCAAGGCCAGCATCCTCGACACCATGGGTGTGATGCTGGCGTCAACGACCAATTCCGAAGACTGCGTCAGGATGGCCGAATTGGCCCGGGAACTGGGAGGCCGCCCTGAAGCGACGCTGATCGGCTTTGGCGACCGCGTTCCCTCACCCATGGCCGCGCTGATCAACGGCGCACTGTGCCATCCGCTGGACTATGACGACACGCATGAAGGGGCAAAGAGCCATCCCACATCGCAGACGCTCCCGGCCGCACTGGCGGTTGCCCAGCGTATCGGCGGCGTCAGCGGACGTGAACTCATCACCGCCTGCGCCATCGGCGCCGACGTGGCCTGCCGCATCGCCCTGGCGGTGGATGCCGGTCCGACCGAGCATGGCTGGCTGGGCTCGGCGGTGTATGGGCCCTTCGGCGCTGCCATCGCTGCGGCCAAAATTCTGAACCTGTCGGCGGCAACCACCAGCGACGCCATCGGCATGGCCTTTTCGCAAACCGGTGGCACGCGCGAAATGGCCGAGGGCTCGTCCCTGCGCGGCGTGCGCGACGGCTTCTCCGGAAAAACCGGCGTCGTCGCCGCACTGCTGGCGCAAAAAGGCCTGACCGGACCGGGGCGCTTTCTCGAAGGACGCGCCGGTCTCTACAACCTGTATTTCCGCGGCAAGTACAAGCCGGAGCGCCTCCTCAAGGACCTTGGGCACGTCTATGAAGGCGCCAACGTCAGCTTCAAGCTGTGGCCCTCCTGCCGGCTGACGCACACCTATATCGAAGCCATCATCACGGCCATGCAGGAGAACAAGCTGCGTTGTGAAGACATCGCGCATGTCGATGTCATCGTCAGCAAATGGGGCAAGGAATTGTCCGAGCCAGCCGATCGGCGCCTCAATCCGCCTACGCCAGTGGCCGCCGGCGACAGCATGCCGTTCACGCTGGCCATTGCCATGGTGCACCAGAGCGTCCGGATCGAGCATTACACCGGGCCTGATGCGATCAAGGATGAGCGCGTGCTGGCCGCTGCAAGAAAGGTGCACCATCAGTTTGATGCGTCGCTGGATCCGGCCGACATGACCCCGGGCGACGTGACCATCAGGACCGTGGACGGCCGGCAGTTTCACAAGCGCATTCCCTACGCCTATGGCAGTCCGCAGAATCCGCTCAAGAAGGGTGGACTGGAGGAAAAATTCCTGGATTGCGTGACCCATTCGATCACGCCGATCAAGCGCGAGCGGGCAGACGCCCTGATTGAAAAAATACTCAATCTTGAAAGTGTGGCCTCGATCGAGGAAATCATTCCATAATTGCAGGTTGCTCAAACAGTGAGCCGGTATTTCACGATCTGCAGAATGTAAAGGTTGCAACCATGAACAGCATCGAAGTCACGCGCAATGGCAGTGTTGCCACGGTCATGCTGAATCGTCCCGACAAGCTCAATGCCCTGAATGACGAAATGAAGGACACCCTGACACAGGTGTTCGGCGAACTGTCCGCGGACGACACGGTGAACGTCATTCTGCTGACCGCAGCCGGACGCGGCTTTTGCGCCGGCGGCGACGTTGCCACCATGGGCGGACTGAGTGCGCTCGGTGCGAAAAAGCGCATCCGCAGGGCGCAGCAGGTCGTGGTGAGCCTGGCCAATGTAGAAAAACCGGTGATCGCCGCCGTGCGCGGGCCGGTGGCCGGCATCGGCTGGAGCATGGCGCTTGCCTGTGATCTCATCATCGCTTCGGAAACGGCCACCTTTCATCAATCATTCGCCAAGATCGGGCTCGTTCCGGATGGCGGCGCGGTGTTCTTCCTGAATCACATTCTCGGTACCTACCGCGCCAAGGAACTGGTCTATACAGCGCGGCCAACCAAGGCCCGCGACGCGTTGGCGCTGGGGCTGGTCAACCGGGTGGTGGCCGATGCCGATCTGGAAACCGAGGCGACCCGTCTGGCCAGTGAACTGGCCCAGGGACCGGGGTTCGCGCTGAGCCTGGCCAAACGCATGTTCAAGACCCTGCAACTGCCCAGCCTGGAGAACTTCATCGAGACCGAGTGCTGGGCGCAATCGCTGGCCCTGATGACCGAGGATCATCAGGAAGGCGGCAAGGCGTTCCGCGAAAAGCGCCCGCCGAAGTTCGAGGGAAAATAACCGCATCAGCAGGCATGTCGTCGGGTCACTGACGCGAAAGATCAATCTTGAGTGGAGAAACATCATGAATCGTCGAATTAACACGGTTATCGCGGGCCTGTTTGCCGCCACCGTTGCTGCTTTTGCGGCAAGTCATGCCGGAGCACAAACCTACCCGAGCAACCCCATTCGATTCATAGTTCCGTTCGCGCCCGGATCAGGCAACGATCTGGTGTCACGCAAGATCGGCCAGTTGCTGTCGGAATCCGTGCAGCAACCCGTGATCATTGAAAACCAGGCCGGGGCAGGGGGCGTCATCGGCATTGCCCAGCTCACGCGGGCAGCGCCCAATGGCTATACGATCGCAACCGGATCGCCCTCCACGCTGGCCATCGCACCCTACATGATGAAGGACCCGCCCTATGATCCGGTCCGGGATGTGGCACCCATCACCATGATTGCAGCCGCGCCCTTTGTGCTGATCGTCAACAACCAGCTGCCGGTCAACACATTTGCCGAACTCATTGCCTATACCAAGGCCAATCCGGGCAAACTGAATTTCTCGTCTGCCGGCATCGGCACGACCAATCACCTTGGTGTCGAGCTGCTCAATTCGGTTGCCGGCGTCGATTTTCAGCACATCCCGTTCAAGGGTGCGGCGCCTGCGATCACCGCGCTGATTGCGGGGCAGATTCACATGACCTTCGGCCCGATACTGCAGACCATCCCGTTGCTCAAGCAAAAGCAGGTCAAGGCCATCGCCTTCACCGGGGCTCAGCGCTCTCCCGTGCTGCCGGACCTCCCGACCGTGGCCGAAAGCGGCTATCCGAGTTATCAGTCCTACAACTGGTATGGCGTGGTGGCGCCGGCGAAGACGCCACCTGCCATCATCGACCGGCTCAATCGCGAAATCGTGCGGCATTTGTCGGCCCCTGAAGTCCGTACCCAGTTGAGCAATGACGGCGCGCAGGTGTATGGAAACAGCCCGAAGGAATTCAACGACATCATTCGCGCCGAGGCCGAGCGCTCCAAGAGACTCATCAAGGCACTGAATCTGGCGGAGCAGTAATGACTTAGAACCCGTTGCAAAATGACAAACTTGAAAGCTGTCATTCCGAGCACAGCGAGGAATCTGCTATAAATTCAAACCGTAAAGCATCCCCCAGGGGGACTTCTTTCAGGGCGGATTCCTCACCCTGCGGGTTCGGAATGACATGTCTTTTTGGAGCCGGTTCTTAGCCAGGTATGGAATGAGGAGGGGTATCCGCTCATGCTGCAATGAGACTCAAGGCACTCTGTAGAATCACTGCCTGATTCTGTCCAACCGGATTTTACTCACGGCGCTCGTCGACTGAATTGCTGTTCAATTCGTATTCCTTCATTTTTTTCTACCTGCCGGTCACGCTGCTGGGTTTCTTTCTGCTTGGCCGGCGTTCACCGCGCATGGCGGCGGGATGGCTGGCTGCCACGTCGGTATTTTTCTATGGCTGGTGGAATCCGGTCTATGTGCTGCTGCTCATGGCGTCGATCGGATGCAACTTCCTGTTCGGCGCGCGGCTGGCACAACTGCACAGCCTGAGTCGGCCGCGGCAGGCCCGGCAACTGCTGATCATCGCCGTCATCGCCAACCTGGCGCTGCTCGCGTATTACAAATACACCGATTTCTTCCTGGCAAACCTGAATCAGCTGGCCGGCGCTTCCTTTCCGCTGGCCAATATCGTGCTGCCACTGGGCATCTCGTTCTTCACCTTCACGCAGATCGCGTTCCTGGTGGATGCCTGTCGTGGCGAAGCGAAGGAATACAACCTTGTCCATTACATCCTCTTCGTCACCTATTTCCCGCACCTGATTGCCGGGCCGATACTGCATCACAAGGAAATGATGCCGCAGTTTCGCGACCCCGCGGTGTATCGCGCGCAATGGGAAAACTTCGCGGTCGGCTTGAGCATTTTCATCATCGGCCTGTACAAGAAGACGGTGCTCGCCGACGGCGTCGCCGAATACGTGCGCCCAGCCTTCGATGCCGCGGCAGGCGGCGTGGCACTGACCTTTCTGGAAGCCTGGGGCGCAGCACTCGCGTATACCTTTCAGATCTACTTTGATTTTTCCGGTTACTCCGACATGGCGATCGGCTTGTCGCGCCTGTTCGGCATCGTACTGCCGCTGAATTTCGCCTCTCCCTACAAGTCAGAGAGCATCATCGATTTCTGGCGGCGCTGGCACATCACGCTGTCACGCTTCCTGCGCGACTATCTCTATATCGCACTGGGTGGCGGCCGGCGCGGCGCCTGGCGCCGCCATATCAATCTGCTGCTGACCATGCTCATTGGCGGTTTCTGGCACGGCGCGGGCTGGACCTTTGTCTGCTGGGGTGCATTGCACGGCCTCTATCTCGCACTCAACCATGGCTGGCGGTCCATGTGCGCTCGCATGCAGATCACGCCATCACAATGGCCCGGCTGGAAGGCGTTCGCGCGCGTGCTGACTTTCCTCTGCGTCGTCATCGCGTGGGTGTTGTTCAGGGCGGCCGACATGGATGCCGCCATCGCCGTGTTCAAGGGCATGGCCGGCATGAACGGCCTGGTGCTGCCCGATGCCTGGCTGCGCCGCTGGGGCGGGTTCGGACAGTGGCTGTCCGCGCATGGCTACGTGTTTGCCGATCCGCGTTTTTTCCAGGCCGGTTCGCAGTTCAACTGGTTGTGGATACTGCTGGTGGTGTGCTGGTACTTCCCCAATACGCAACAGCTCATGCTGGGGCAGCGCCCGGGCCTGGTTTCTCCGGGCTATGAGGCAGTCACACCGGGACGCTGGCAGTGGCAACCGAACACAAAATGGCTGGCAATGCTGCTGGGCCTCGGTATATACGCGCTGCTCTCGGTTCCCGAGTTCAGCGAATTCATCTACTTCCGGTTTTGACGATTCACGCGATGTCATTCAAGCGCTACACCATCGCACTGTTGGCCAGCTTGCTGGTGTTGTTTGTATTGAACGCCGCGTTCAATCGCATTGTCGATCCCTACTGGTTCTTTCAGGACCCGGAGATCAAGGGCTTCAACCTGGACAAGCCGCGTTTCCCGCGCAACGAGCGCCTGGTCAAGCCGGCGTTGCTATTGCGCTTTGCACCGGAGGCCGTCATCGTCGGCAGTTCCTACGCCGAGGTCGGACTGCCGCCGACGCATCCGGGGTTCACTGACAAGGGCAGGTTGAAACCGTACAACTTCGCCATGTCCGGGGCGTTCTGGCCCGAGGTGTACTGCATGGCGCAGTTCGCGCTTGAGCGTGCCCCGCTGAAGAACATGGTGCTGGGTGTCTCCGGAACCTCTGCTTCGCCCTGTCCGGACCAGGCTGATTACGGCAAACCCGATTACGCCAAGCTGCTGCTGTCAAAGAATGCCTACGACGCCTCATGGGAAACGCTGCGCAAGCAGGATGCCAAGCCGCGCATCACTCGCGAAGGGCTGTGGTATTTCAAACGCTACGAAGAAAAGATTCAGAACGATGATGATGTGGCCGCGAATTTCGCCAACGAATTGCGCGAACATTTCTGCGCCACGCCTGAGCGGAATGTCGAGGCCGTTGATTACCGGGCCGTCCACAATGCGCCGGCGCTGAGCGAGGAAGAAGGCCGCGGACTGCGCAACCTCATCCGCCTGGCGATTAAGAAGAAGGTCCGGCTGGTATTGCTGAATTACCCCAAGCACGTGTTCTATTACGAACTGTCACGCCAATGCGGCCGGTTGTCCGCGCAGTGGCGTCGCTTGTGGCAAGTCGTCGCGCTGGTGGAAGCAGAGGCGGGTGCCCATTCAGACCTGATCCAGGTTTGGGATTTCAACGGCTACCGCGATGCCAATGGCGAGCAGGTGCATGCCGGAAAGAAAATGCCGGAGCGCCTGTGGCAGGACAGCGGCCACTTCAACCATGAAATCGGCACCATCATGTTTGATTCCATTTACTCCGGCGGCACAGCCTATGGTTCGCCCGTGACCCGGCAAAATTTCGATGAGCGGATTGCCACGTCGGAGCGCGAACGGCAGGCATTTATTGCCGCCAACCCCTGGCTGCATTCAGAACTGAACGAATTGGCACGGCTGGCCGGCTTCGGCAGGAAATAACAGGGTCAGGCTAATCAGTCGAGCTGCCGGCACCCGGTTTCCCGGGTCAGCACCAGCAGAATCGCGCAGATGACCAGCCACACCAGCATCAGTGAAAAGCCGGCGCGATACGCCGCAAAGTCATACACCCGCACCCCGTTCGAGATACCGCCGCCCCACATGCGATCGAGCACCCAGCCCACGGCCGGCTGCATGAGCATGCCCCCCAGCATATTGCCCATGTTGGTAATGCCGCCAGTCGTGCCGGACAGCCGCGCCGGCGTGGACTCCTTGGCGAAGGCAAAGGCAATGACCACGCTGCCGCTGAAAAAACCAGTCAACAGCAGCACGGTGACCAGCACCGCCACCGGCAGCCCGGGCACCAGCCAGACGATGCTCCAGCCGGTGATCGCCACGCCCAGGCCCAGACCGTACACGGGCTTGCGCCGGCCAAGCCGATCCGACAGGGAACCGAACAAGGTTCCGCCCACGCCCCAGGCGAGCAGCATGGCTGATGTCAGCAGCGCCGCCCGGGTCACCGACATGGCGTAATGGGTCGTGAGAAAGGGCACACCCCACAAGCCGGCAAAGGTCAGCATCGGTCCGGTAAAGCCACCGGCAATAAAAAAGATGAGCCATACATTGCGATACGCCGACGCTTGGCGCAAGCCGGCCAATACCGGTTCGCTCCCGCGCTGCACCTGCGGCGCGTAGCTTGCGAAACCGCGATCGGCCGGATCATCACGCAAAAACCGCCAGATCAATAGGGCGAGCAGTGCGGTGATCGACGCCATGACCAGCATCGCGTTGCGCCAGCCAAACACGTCGGTAGCCAGGCGTAACGGCGCGCCGGCACCGATGGCGCCCAACATGCCGGTGAGCAACGCCAGTCCAGACAGCATGGCAAATCGCGAAGGCGCAAACCAGTGCGCGGCAATTTTCAGCATGGCAACGAAGGCAACACCCACCGACCCACCCACCAGCAGACGGCCCAGCCCGGCATGGCCATAGCTGGTTGCCAGGGCAAATGCCACGGTACCCACGGCAGCCACCGCCGCACCCAGCGTCAATACCCGCCGCGCCCCCCAGCGGTCGAGCAATATGCCGGTCGGAATCTGCAACCCGACATAGCTGTAAAAATAGAACGCCGACAGATTGCCAAGCGCCGCCGCCCCGATGGCGAACTCCGCCATCAATTCTCGCGTGATGACCGCCGGTGTGACGCGCTGGAAAAAGGCCATGAAATACAGTGCCGCCGCCAGACCCCAGACAAAAAACGCCAGAGACAGGGGGGGATGGAGCGGTTGGGAACGGGCAGGCTCGGACACGGTTGCTGAATTCATGCATTTGGGCTGCCGGAGGCCAAATGCTTCCAGCGCAATATCACCAGTGTACGCGGGAGCCTCGCTAAACTCATTGCAGGAATCAATGCATGAATTTTTGCGCGCGGACATCGATGCTTTGACCACGGGTTGCGTTAAGCTATCACCCTGGTTTGATCAATGTGACTTGCACGCTCTGACTCGTACTCCCGGGAGAAGACATCATGCGCATTCTGTTTGCCCTTGCACTGCTGGCTTTATCGTCGTTGCAACCGCTCTACGCAGTGAATTTTCTGACCGAAGAAAATCCGCCGCTCAATTTCAATAAAGACGGCAAACCGGCCGGAATAGCGACCGCGGTGGTCACCGAAATGGCCAAACGGGCGGGCGTACCGGCGCAAATCGAATTGCTGCCCTGGAGCGAAGCCTATTCCCGCGCGCAGGGCGAAGCCGACACCTGTGTGTACTCCACGGCACGCCTGGCCACACGCAACAATCAGTTTCAGTGGGTGGGCCCGATTACCCGCGGTTACTGGTCGGCATTCGCGCTGGAGGGTTTCAGTGACAAGATCGCCAAAGTCGACGATCTGAAACAGTATCGCATCGGCGTGACGCGCGATGCGCGCGCCGAAGGCTTGCGCCAGCGCGGCTTCACGCGCCTGCTCGAAGTGGAACGGGACCGTGACGTCCCGGCCAAACTGACGCTGGATCGCGCCAAAGCGGGTGGCGTTGATGTCTGGGTAACACAGGGATACTCGGCTCGTGACATCGCCCGGGAAGCCGGCGCTCCCGCTGTCCGCGAAATCTTCTCCGGCATCAATTCCCAGGACTACTGGCTGGCCTGCAACAATGACATGCCCAAGGAGACCGTGCGGGCTCTGACCAATGCACTGACGGGGATGTTCAAAGACGGATCCCAGCGCAAACTGAGCGAGATGCCACGCGCGGGCAACTGAGGGATGCACCTGCGCAGGTCTGCTGAAGGTCTGCTGAAGGTCTGTTAGCATAGCGGCCTCATCAACAATGACAATGGCCGGTGCAGCAATACCAAGGCACCTGAAGACGACAATGACCCAGGACAAGAACACGACACTGATTTTCGGACTGATCGCGCTGGCCGTTGCCGGTCGCCTCATCCCGCATCCGGACAATTTCACGCCGCTGGCGGGCATGGCATTGTTTGTCGGCGCGCTGCTGCCCGGCTGGAGGGCGGCCGCTGCTGTGCTGGCGGCGCTGGTCGTCAGCGATGTGATGCTGGGCTTTACACCGGACCACGCCAGCGTGGCCATTTATGGGTGTTTCCTGGCCAGCGTTGCGCTGGGACGCTGGCTGGCTGGAAGCGATGGCGAGCGCACCTGGATGAAGGTCGGCATGGCCGCACTGGGTGGCTCGTTGTTGTTTTTTATTATCACCAATTTTGCAGTCTGGCTGGCCCCCCACGCCTTCAATGACACGAATTATGCTCACACGCTGGATGGCCTGATGGAGTGCTACGCGATGGCCCTGCCGTTCCTGCGCAATGCCATCGCGGGTGATCTGTTCTGGACGGCCATGCTGTTCGGGCTGTATGACCTGGCCTGGTCACGGATGAAGCCGGTGCGACTGGTGTAATTACGTCCTGGTTTGCTCCGGCGCGCCCCTAACCCCTAGGCCCGCGCCTGCCGCAAACCCGATCGCCACAGCAGCCATCCCGCGATCGACAAATTGAGCAGATTCCACAGGATGCCGTTCACGAACGCCACCTTGTATGAGCCGGTCGCATCGAAGATCGCACCTGACACCCAGCCGCCGAAGGCCATGCCGAACAGCGACGTGGTGATGACCGTCGCCACCCGCACACCGGCCTCCTTCTGGGCAAAGAACTCGCGCACGATGATGGCGTAGGAAGGCACGATGCCGCCCTGGAACAGACCGAACAGCGCGGAAATCACATAGAGCGAGACAAGGCCGTCGAAGGGCAGAAAGAGCAGCAGCGCCACCCCCTGCAGGCCGGA
>CANKAJ010000128.1 GCA_947479645.1 Betaproteobacteria bacterium
TCGGGCGTGGGGTCCGTTTCCGCATCAGCCGTACCCATGGCCCGAGACCTGAAAATGCCTTCGCGGGATTTCCGGGGCGATATAAACAAGCAGCCTACTTCTCGCCTTCCAGTTCAATATTTCCGTCGCGCACCAGGTTTCTCCAGCGTGCCAGGTCTTCGACCAGGAAACGCTTGAATTCCTCGGGTGTCGTGCCCACGGCGTCACCGCCGGTCTTGATGAGCGCCGCGACGATTTCTTCCGACTTGGTGGCATTACGCAATTCGGTGTTCAAACGATTGACGATGCTCGCGGGTGTTTTGGCCGGGGCCGAGAAGCCGATCCAGTTGACCACATCGTAAGGCACGCCCTGTTCCGCAAAGGTGGGCATGTCGGGCATCGCGGAGGTGCGCTTGCCGGAAGTAACGCCAACGATCTTGATCTTGCCCGCTGCAAACAGCGGTTTTGCCAGCGTGATGCTGTTCTGCGACGCCTGTATCCGCCCGGCCAGCATGTCGGTGATGACTTGCGAGCCACCCTTGTAGTGAATAAAGGTCGCCTTGGTTTGAGTGGTCAGGTGCAACAAGGCCATGGCCAGATGATTGAATGCCCCGGCCCCGGTGGTGCCGACATTGACCTTGCCCGGATTGGCGCGGGCGTAGGCAATGTACTCCTGCAGATTTTTGACCGGCAGCGCGGGATTGATGACCAGCACATAGGAATCGGTACTGGTCAACGCAATATGGGCAAAGCTGTCGATGGGATCGAAAGGCAGCGATTTGTACTGCACTGGCGACGTGGTAAATGACGGCGAGATCAAGGCCAGCGTATAGCCGTCCGGCGCAGACTTCGCCACATAGCCCGACGCGATGGTCGCACCCGCACCCGGCTTGAAGTCCACCACCATGGGCTGCTTCATGCTCTCGGTCAATTTCCTGGCATACAGGCGTGCGTAGATCTCCAGCGACGCCCCCGGCAGGTTGCCGACGATAAGGGCCATGGGTTTGGACGGATAGGCATCCTGCGCACTGGCCGTCACCGGAAGCAAACCACCCAAGGTGATCGTGGCGACCGCTGCAACCCGGACTACTGCTTGTACTCCCATGCACTCCTCCTTTAGAACCGGTTTCAAAAAGACTTGTCATTCCGAACCCGTAGGGTGAGGAATCTGCTTTATGGTTTGAATTTACAGCAGATTCCTCGCTGCGCTCGGAATGACAAACTCACCGGATGTTCATTTTGAAACGAGTTGTTAGTTCAATGCAATATTGATAATGCCCGCCCAGTACAGCCAGCGTCTGCTCGAATCTTCCGTATCGATATCGTACTTGGTGACAAAGCTCAACTTGCCGTCACTGCCGATGCGAAACGTCGACAGGCAGCACGGAATGTAGCGGCTCTGGCTGCTGGTCTCGCGCACATAGGCGCCGTTGACATGCGCCACGACCAGCATGCGTCCGCTCGGGTCGATCGAGAAGGTGCGCGCATGCAGGCCGCGCGTGTCGATGGTCTGGACGAGCGTCGGCTCGCCGCTGCGCTGGTTGATGGAAAACACCGCCATGGTGTTCTCGCCGCCCAAGAGATGCGGCTTGCCTTCGAACTCGGTGGTGCCGTTGGCGCGGTTGGCCGTGTACACGAAGCGGCCGTTGGGGTGCACATGGATGGGCCCCAGAATCTGATGCGGCGCGACGCGGGTGCGTTTGGCCAGCGTATCCTTGACATACAGCGGTTCGCGGCTGAGGACTTCGTTCTCATAACTGTACATGTGCAACTGGTTCTGCAGCTCCAGCGACACATACACCCATGGTTTGGTCGGATGAAAATCCAGATGGCGCGGACCGAAGCCGACGCCGCCATTGGGCGCGACCACCGTCCGGTTCGTCATCACGCCCTTCTTGAAGTTGAACACCTGCAGCCCGCCCGGTTCACCCGGCTTGTTCTTCTTCGCCCGGTGCCCGCGCGACACGATGATGACCCGTCGGTTGGACGGCGACACGCGGATCTGATGCGGATAGTAGCCAACGTCGAGCCCGTCGGGCTGCGGCACTTCCTCGCCCAGCATGCCGTCGGTGGCAATGCGATGCACCGACGGAAACGGCGCGTTGTAGGCGATGACGACATGCTTGCCGGGCCCGTCCAGCGTGAGATGGATCGGCCGCGCGCGCAGCCTGACCGCAGGGCCGTGCATGGCGATCGCGCCGGATAGCGGATCGACCCTCAGCGCGCTCAGTTGATTGTTGTTGCCGGTGATTCCCGGACTGCCCTCGCTGGTGCCCACATAGATATGCGCTCCTTTGCGGTCGGGCCAGATGTAATGGATATTCTCCGGCAACTGCACGCTGGCCTTTTTTTGCAGCGTGCAGGTTTTGACGTCGACGCTGTAGTGCACCAGCTCCGGCCCGACGCCGGCATACAGCGCGAGGCGGGAAGCCGGGGCAACCTTCTTCTTCCGCGCAACCGCATTCTTCGTTGTCATTGTCAGCGACCTTATTCCTATGCAGAGGCCTGCGCCCGCTGCGCATACAGCGAATTGCGCACCACGCGCCCGGGCAGGGCGCCGGTATGCTGGCCGTGATCTAGCAGCACCTCACCATTGACCACGGTGTAGAGCACGCCGGCGGCCATTTCCTTCATGCGCCAGGCACCGCCGGGGAAGTCCGTCACCTTCTCCTGCGGCAGCGACTCGATGGTATCGGGATCGAAAATCACAATGTCCGCGGCCAGGCCGGGGCGCAGCATGCCGCGATCGTAAATGCCGAATCCCAACGCCAGGTCCATGGTGAGGCGCTTCACCGCCTGTTCCAGCGACATGATCTTGGCCTGGCGCACCCAGTAGCCGAGCAGCAGGCTGCTGTAACCGTAGCCGCCGCGAAACTCCACATGCGCGCCGCTGTCGGACAATCCAATGTAGGCGTACGGATAATTCAATATCTTCGCCATCACCTCCTTGTCAAAGCCGCGGATGCCGCGCTCGAACTCGGTGTCGAGGTCTTCTTCCAGCGCCAGATCGAAGAACGCGTCGAGAATGCCCTTGCCCTGCAGCTCGGCCAGTTCGCGGATGGACTTGCCCTCATAGGCCTTGTTCTTGGCGAGTTTGGTCTTCACCACCCACACCGAGTCGGGCCAGTTCTTGGCGACGATGTGGGTGCCGGGCACCTCCTTGGTCCACAGCACGGCTTCGTCGTGGAGCTTCTTGCGCACGTCCGGGTCGGCATAGGCGCGCTTCTTCTCGTCATCCGACGCCAGCAGAATGGGATGCCAGGTCGGAATGCCGCGGAACACCTGGCAGTTGTGCAGCGTAAATTTCTCGGCGAGGCGGATCGGGCTCACGCAGGGGTAGGCGCGGATTCCCTTGGCCACCGATTCCTCGATGATCTCGATCAGCGCCTTCCAGGCGTCGGGGCGCTTCACCAGGTGCGCGAGCTGGTTGTAGATCACCTGCCGGCCGGTCTTTTCCGACAGCCGGCTCATGAGGCGGTTCTTCTCCTCGGCGTCCTTGCCCGAAGCCGACTGGATCACACCGGTGCCCAGTTCCCCCAGCACATCGCTCAGTGCAAACAGCTCGTCTTCATCGGCCCACAGCGACGGGATCATCACGCCCTGCGGATCGTAGTGGCCGGTGCTCATGGAAAACGACAGCCCGAGCGCCCCCGCCTCCATGCCCTCGCGCACAAGCGATCGCATCTGCCCGATCTCGTCGGGCGTCGCGGTGCGCGTCTGGCTGTCCGCGCCCATCACGTAATGGCGCACCGGGCTGTGCCCGATCAGCGTGCCCACGTTTACGCCCAGGCGCTTGTCGATGGTGTCCATGTACTCGCCCACGGTGTGCCAGCTCACGTCCACCGTCTCCAGCGTCTTCATGGGAATGGCCTCGACGTAGGAGAGAAATTCCGCCACGCGCGTCTCGCTGCCCTTGCGCACCGGTGCGAGACCCAGCGAACAATTGCCGATGATCACCGTCGTCGCGCCGTGATAGCAGGAGAACGTGCATAGCGGATCCCAGGTGACCTGCGCATCGAAGTGGCAATGCGAGTCGATGAACCCCGGCGCGACCACCATGCCCTGGGCATCGATGGTACGTTTGGCATTGCCGCGCAGCTTGCCGATCTCGGCGATCTTGCCATTGCGAATGCCGACGTCGGCCATGAATGCCGGCGCGCCCGTGCCGTCGACGACACGGCCGTTCTTGATCAACAGGTCGTAGCTCATTTATCTCCCCCTCTTTGACACTACCTACTTATAACCGCATTCTCAAAAACTTGTTATTCCGCGTTCTCAAGAATTTGTCATTCTGAGTTCTCAAAAACTTGTCATTCCGAACGCAGTGAGGAATCTGCTGTTTTCAGGTTGCCCGGCCCCAGCGCGCCTCCAAGAGAGTATGGCTCGACAACCAGCAATTCTCTTTCAGAGCCTCGGAAGAAGTCACGAATTCGAACAACCGCGCAATCCGACATCACTCACGTGCCGGCTATCCGGCACCAACCTTGACAGTCATTCTGCCAGGCGCGGGCTCAGATTTTCATCAAAGAGCAGACGCACGGCCGGTCAAGCAGCCAGGCTACGCTCACGCTGGGCGGCAAATGCCAGGCTCGCCCTGATGTGCTCCACTCGCAGATCCGGAAAATCGTCAAGAATTTCCTGTTCCGTCATTCCGCCAGCCAGGTATTCGAGTATGTCGTATACCGAAATACGGGTGCCGGCGACACAAGGCTTTCCGCCGCGAATTCCGGGAGTAACGACAATCCACTTTTCGATATCCATTATTCACCTCTGCCTGAGCCGGACGATGCCCATTGCACTGGATCTTTTGCATTATAGACGCCGTATTGCCGATACGCGGTACGCCATTTTCTACTCAGCACGGCCATCCCGAATAGCCCACA
Organism: Betaproteobacteria bacterium; assembly: GCA_947479645.1. Classification (GTDB taxonomy): domain Bacteria; phylum Pseudomonadota; class Gammaproteobacteria; order Burkholderiales; family SG8-39; genus CAIYPG01. The sequence goes on from CANKAJ010000128.1 coordinate 4,863, forward strand.
TACCATCGCCATTTTTTATTATCGTTTTACTACATTTATCGCTTTTTAATAGGCATTTATACGATTTTTATTATCACCCGGACCCAGGAGATCATGAGTGGAACGCTCTGCTTCACGGGGACTCGGGTGCCTGTTCAGAACCTTTTCGATTATCTGGAAGGCAGTTCATCCCTCGAAGACTTCCTGGATGACTTTCCATCCGTTCCCCGGGAGACCGCGATAGCCATTCTCGAAGCCGCTAGAGAACGGATCTTCGCTGATGCGCCTGCTGCTTGACGAGTCGATTCCGAAGCGCCTTAAGCGGGCCTCGCCGAACCACGACGTAAAGACCGTCGTCGAGATATTGTGATTGTCTGCTCCAAGACCACGAAATCCGGCAGGTACAGACAACGATTCTTATTATTATCGTATTGGAAGGAAATATATCCATTCAATAAGTATGTATTAATGATTTGATATCACATTTCTCCATGCTCACCAGAGAAATCAGGTCAAGCGCAACATTCCTCCCGACCACCGAAGAAGAAAAGCTGGACGCTCAATAATGAAAGCGCAATTGAGCAATCATCAGGGCATTGCCTTCCACCCGATACACCATGCGATGTTCGTCGGTAATGCGACGTGACCAGTACCCTGATATGGCGTGCTTCAGCGGTTCTGGTTTGCCGATTCCCGCGAAGGGTTCGCGCTGCGTCTCGCGTATGAGTTTGTTGATTCGCTCGACCATGCGCTTGTCCTGCTTCTGCCAATACAGGTAGTCTTCCCAGGCCTCGTCAGCGAAAACCAGTTTCACTTCGCGAGTTTCCGCTCAACGCCTTTACCGGTGTTCAGTTGCGCAACGGCAGCGAGAAGGCGCCTGGCGTTGGCAGGTGTGCGCAACAGATAGGCGGTTTCCTCCAGCGCCTTGTAGTCTTCGAGCGAGAGCATCACCACGGACTGCTCTCCGTTACGGGTGATGATCAGGGGTTCATGGTCATCGCAAACGCGATCCATGGCGCTGGCTAGGTTTGCGCGAACGGTAGTGTAGGTAATGGCATCCATGACAGGGCTCCAGATATGTACGTATTACTGTACATCCTTTGCGCCGGTATGTCCAATGCAAACACCCAACCCCCGCCCTACCGCACCTTCACATAATCAAGCAACTCCCGCGTCAACTGCTCCACGCTGGAACATCCGCACAGCGCCATCACACGCCCGATCTCCTCGCGGTAGATCTGGATTGCGCGCGCGGCGCCGGCTTCGCCCGCCGCTGCCGTGCCATAAAGAGTGCTGCGACCGATCAGCACCGTCTTGGCGCCCAGCGCCAGCGCCTTGACCACGTCACTGCCGCGGCGGATGCCGCTGTCCATGATGACGGTGGCGCGGTCGCCCACGGCCTCGACAATCTCGGGCAGCGCGTCGATGGGCGCCATGGTGGCATCCAGGCAGCGCCCGCCGTGGTTGGACACGATCACACCGTCGGCGCCGTTGGCCACGGCGAGCCTGGCGTCGTCCGGGTGCAGGATGCCCTTGGCCAAGAGCTTGCCCGGCCAGTGATCGCGCAGCATTTTCATGTCGTCCCAGTTGAGGGAATCGTTGCGCGCGGCCTTTTGCTCGCCAAACCCGGAAGTGATTTTCTTGCGCAACGCCTCGGGGAAGTTCTCGCGGTTGGGCATGCCGGTGGTGAGCAGGTAATGCAGCAGCACGCTGCACAGCCAGCGCGGGTGCGTGAGCACGTCGAGCGTATTGCGACTGTTATAGGCGAAGGGCACCGAGAAGCCGTTGCGGTGGTTGTATTCGCGGTTGCCCGACACGGCGGTGTCCACCGTCACCAGCAGTGCCTCGAAGCCGGCGTCGGCGGCGCGCTTGACCAGCTCCAGCGACATCTTGCGATCGGCAAACATGTAGAGCTGCATCCACAGCGTGCCGCCCACTTCGGCGGCGACTCTTTCCATGCTGGTGATGGAGCCAGTGGCGAGCGTGAAGGGAATGCCGGCCGCCTTGGCCGCGCGCGCCAGTGCCAGTTCGCCCTCGTACCACAGCATGCCCGCCGCGCCGGTGGGCGCGATGGCAATGGGAAGCTGGTGGGTCTTGCCGAACAGCGAGACGCTCGGGTCGCGCCCCGACACATCCTTCAGCACGCGCGGCTTGAGCTTGATGCGATCGAAGGCTTCGCGGTTGTTGCGCAGCGCGACTTCGTCTTCGGTGCCGCGATCGACGAACTCAAACAGCCACTTCGGCACCCGCGCCTTGGCTTTGTCACGCAGGTCGAAAATATTGTAGGCGTCATCTACCCTTGGCATGCTTCCTCCTGATTTTTTTGATTACGGCTGACTTGATCGCACAAGCACGTTGGCAACTATTCTTCGAGCTTGATGTTGTTTTCCTGCACGATCTTCTTGTAGCGCGCGAGCTCGGTGACGATCAATTTTCGAAACTCCTCGGGCCGGGTGGCCAGCATCTCGGCGCCATCGGCATCCATCTTGGCCACGATTTCCGGCGCCTTGGCGACTTTGGCAAAAGCCGCATGCCAGACTTCGATAACGGCAGACGGCGTCTTCGCCGGCGCCAGGAACCCCGACCAGCTCGCATACTCGTATTCCGGGTAACCCTGCTCGGCAACGGTCTTCAGATCAGGCATGTACTTGTAGCGGGTGGCGCCGAGAAAGACCGCCGGAATGAGCTTGCCTGACTTGATATAGGGCATGCCCACAAACACCGGTGCCGGCCCCGCCTGGATGGTGCCCGCCATCAGGTCGGCATGCATGGGACCGGCGCCCTTGTAATGAACAAAAACCACCTTCGTATTGGTGATGCTGTGCAGCCAGGCGCCGGCAATGTGAAAGATGCTGCCCGGCCCCGAGGTGCCGAAATTCACCTTGCCCGGATTGGCCCTGACATAAGCCATGTACTCCTCGAAGTTCTTGATGCCCAGCGACGGCGGCACCAACAGGAAGCCGCCGCGCTTGGTCATTTGCGTAATCGGGTAAAGATCCCTGGCCGCATCGTAGGGCGGCTTGTCGGGATAGAAAGCCGGGATGATGGTCAGAGCCGGCGTCTCGGAAATGATGGTGTAGCCATCGGGCGCCTGCCTGGCCAGCCAGGCGGTGCCAACGGCGGAACCGGCGCCGGGCTTGTAGTCAAGAATGATGGGCTGGCCCATGGCTTCGCTGAGCCGCTGGTGATAAAGCCGCGCCTCGATGTCGGTTGATCCACCCGGCGTATAGGGCTGCACCAGGGTGACCGGCTTGGATGGAAACTTCGCCGCCTGCGACCAGACCTGGTTTGGCAGCAACGCCGCGCACGCGACAGCCACGGGCACCAGTGCGCGCAAGACGGGGGAGCAAAGGGATTGGGACATGAGACCTCCTTGTTTTCGGCATCAAGCCATTGCTGAAGCAGATTGACTGGCTATTTATATTCCCTTCCGCGTCCTGGCGCAATGCGGGTGGCAGGCCCCATGTGGCAGACCCCATGTGGCAGACCCCGAATGCAACGCGCTTGCTGCATGACGGGAAATGCCGACAGCGATTCTTTCTGTTACGCTGCTCGCGCAATTCAACATCATGACGCGCTCCGCAGTCTGTCGTTGCAGCATCCATTGCAATTCTTGATCAACGCAGGGAATACATTCGATTTGCCCGGTCGCCCGACGGATTCGGTCAGGTTGCTGCGCAGTGTCGCCCGGATTCCCGCTTTTTAAGGATACGACCATGAACAAGCTCAGACACATCGCCGTTGCCGTCAACAATCCCGAGGAAGCCGCCCAGTTCTTCATTGACGTCCTGGGAATGACCGTCATGGACCGCGGCACCGGGCCGAATCCGAACTACTATCTCACCGACGACGGCAGCATCGAACTGGCGCTGATCCGGCTGGATTCGCATGACATCATGGGCCGCGAGCGTCCGGCCGACTATGAAGGCCTGCATCACATCGGCTTCGAAGTGGATGACCTCGAAGACATGCAAAAGCGCATGGCAAAAACCAAGTTCGCCATCCGCGACGATATCAACAACGCCATCAAGGCCAGAAACGAAGCGCGCGCCAAGGCCACTGGCGTGGTTTCCAAGCGCCGCAACGGCGGCGTTGAAGTGAAGTACTGGGGCCCGGCCGGCATCACCTTCGATCTGGTGCAAAGACAGCCCGCCAAATAACGCGGCACCCCAGGGCGCCACCTGGGACGCATGACCCGGGCCGTTTCGCAAACTTGTGCGTGAACACGAGACGCCCGGTGCTCATGCATCTGCAGCTCATCCGCAACTCACCTGGAGGAGAAGCAATGAACCCATTGCAATGCGCTGTTGCAGGATGCTTGCGTGCGACGCTGCTGGCCGTATGGCTGGCGTTATCGATGACGATACCGGTCAACGTGCTGGCCCAGGACAAATATCCCTCGCGGCCACTGACCATCATCGTGCCCACGGCCCCTGCCTCTGCCACCGATGCCAAGGCGCGCCTGCTGGCCACCAAGATGCGCCCGCGCTTCGGCCAGTCCGTCGTCATCGAAAACAAACCCGGCGCCGGCGGCATCATCGGAGTGGGCTACGTTGCCAAGGCCAAGCCGGATGGCTACACCATCCTGCACAGCGCCACCAGCAATCTCGCCACGGCGCCCGGTACGGTGAAAGGGCTCACCTTCGATCCGGTGCAGGATTTCGCAGGCATCATGCTGAGCAGTGAAGGCTATATCGCGCTGCTGACACGCCCTGAGTTCAAGGACCTCAGCTTCGTGCAATTCATCGATCGTCTGCGCCGGAATCCGGAACAGTTTCCGGTGGCCGGCACCAACACGGGAAACGAAATCCTGCTCAGGCAGATCGCCGCCGCCGCCAAAATTCCGCTCACCTACGTGCGCTACAGCGATTACGGACGCATGATGACCGACCTGTACGGCGGTCGCCTGGGCGGCGCGCTGGCCCTGCTCAATCTGGCTCTGCCACAGCACAAGTCCGGCCAGGGCTACGTCGTAGCCATGTCCGGCACCAAACGGCTGCCAGACGCGTCGACCATCGCCACCATGGACGAAGCGCTGCCGGGCGTCGAAAGCGGAAGTACTGCGGGCTATTTTGCGCCGGCGGCAACGCCGCGCGCCATCATCAATTATCTGTATGCGCAGATTGCCGAAGCGGCCAAGGACCCCGAGGTATTCAGCGGCAACTCGGATGGCGGTCGACCGCTGTTCACGCCACCCGAGGAAACCGATGCCCACATGAAGAAAGAAGTGCAGCGCTGGACCGCGCTGCTGAAAGAAGCTGGCATCGAGCCGCAGTAAAGACGGCTGCGCAGCTACTGCAGCTTGATTCCCACAGCCTTGATGAGCCGTTCATTCTCGGCCAGTTCACGCCGACGCATGGTATCGAATTCCTCCGGCGACATGGTCCAGGCCTCGGCCGCGATTTTGGAGAGCTGTTCCAGCAATTCCGGGGTGGCGAGGGCCTTTACCGTTTCCTGATTAAGGCGGTTCACGATCTCCCGCGGCGTCTTCGACGCCACCACCATCCCGATCCAACTGCTGTAGGCGCCATTGGGAACGCCGGCCTCGACAATGGTCGGCACACTGGGCAACACCGAGGAGCGTCGCGCCGACATGGCCAGAACAACCAGGCGGCCGTCACGCGCGCCCGCCAGCGCCGAGGTCAGCGCCGTGTAGGTAAAGTCCATGCGGCCGCCCAGTAGTTCGGTGATTGCTTCAGTGGTGCTCTTGAAGGGAACGTGCAACGCCTCGAAGCCGGCGCCCGTGCGGAATTTTTCGGCACTGATGTGGGTCGATGTGCCTATACCCGCGGAGGCGTAGGTCAGCACGCCGGGCTTTGCCTTGGCCGCAGCCACCAGTTCGCGCACGGTCTTGAAGCCCGTGGCCTGCGAGGTCACCAGCGCCAGCGGGTTTTCCACCAGCGTGGTGACGCCGGAGAAATCGCGCATGGTGTCATAGGGCAGGTTGGGCATCAGCGCCGGCACCGAGGTGTGCGAAGAGGAGTCGACCAGCACGGTATAGCCATCCGCGGGCTGTGCCGCGACGAAGGCCGTCGCGATGGTGCCGCCGGCACCGGTGCGCGCTTCGACAACAAAGCTCTGCCCGACATTCTTTGCAATCAACTGGCTGAGGAGACGTGCCACCACTTCGACGCCGGTGCCGGGGCCGTACGGGACGATCACCTTCACCGGTCGAGCCGGATAGGCTTGCGCGCCGGCCGCGCCTGCAACAGCCCACAGCATCAGGCATACGCCGATTTTCAAGCTGGTTTTTGACATCGTGCTTTCCTCCATGTTGTTCAGGGGTGGCGCAACCAATGACATCAGAACAGCATTGTCATTCCGAAGCCGCAGGCTGAGGAATCTGCTTATGGGACTGCCATTCAAAGCAGATTCCTCGCTGCACTCGGAATGACATCTTTTCCAGTTCGGAATCCTAAATTGAGTTCCTAGTTTTCAACTTTGATATTGGCTTCCTTGATGATTTTTGCGTAGCGCGCCAGATCGGACTTGATCAGTGCGGCGAACTGAGCTGGCGTGGAAGTGAAAGGCTCCCCGCCCTGGCTGGACAGACTCTCCCTGAAATCCGGCATGGCCTGCATACGGGTGACCTCATCGGCGAGCTTGCCGATGATTTCCCTGGGCGTATTCGCCGGTACCACCAGCCCGAACCAGTTCTTCGCTGTGAATCCCGGGACACCCGCCTCGGTAATGGTGGGCACATCGGGCAGCGTCGACATGCGGTTTTCGCCGCCGACGGCAATGGCCTTCACTTTTCCACTCTTGATCAGCGGCATCAGGCTGATCGGGTTGTTGAAGGACAGCTGCACCCGGCCGGCGACCAGGTCGATCGTGCTCTGGCCGCCGCCTTTATAGGGAATATTCTGCAGCTTCACACCGGCAAGAGCATTGAACAATTCCAGCGCCAGATGCTGAATGCCACCGGTGTTTGATCCGCCGCTGTTGAGCTGCCCGGGCTTCGATTTGGCCAGCGCGATGAATTCCTGCAGATTGTTCGCGGGAATCGAGGGATGCAGCACCAGGATGTACTGCGTGCTAACCAGCGTGGCCACCGGCGCGAAGTCCTTGATGGTGTCATAGGGCTGATCGGGAAACAGCAGCGGGTTGATGGCGTGATTGGCGCTTTCCAGCATGATGGTATGACCGTCGGCAGGCGACTTGACCAACGCCTCATTGGCGATGACGCCATTGCCGCCGCCACGATTGTCGATGATCACCGGCTGCCCCCAACTGTCGGTCAGCTTCTGTCCGACCAGGCGCGCCAGCGGATCGCTGGCCCCGCCGGGCGGATAGGGCACGATAAAGCGTATGGGTTTGGATGGGTAAGCCTGCTGCGCGATAGCAGGGCTGACCAGGGCTGCCATCATGCTGACCGCCACAATAACGCCGCATGGCAATCTCAAGATGCACTTGCACGATCCCATCATTACCCCTCCCCGAGCCAGGCAAACAGGAAAATCGAGCCTGAACGCATTTCGCCAATATTGCAAGGCCAGTGATGCGTCCAGAAAATAACTACTCCGGCTTGATACCGTTCTCCTGCGCGAGTTTCTTCCAGCGCTCGGTCTCGGTGACGATCACCTGGCGGAATTGCTCCGGCGTGCTGCCCACCGGCGCGCCGCCCTCGGCCTCGAATACCGCCGCCACCTCCGGCGACTTGGCCGACCTTGAGAATGCCTAGCTCAGCTTGTTGATGATGGGTGCCGGCGTTCCGGCAGGCGCGGCATAACCCTGCCAGGTGATGTAGCTGAAGGCGGGAAGGCCTTGCTCGCCGATGGTTTTAACACCGGGCAGAAGATTGGAGCGCTCCTCATCGGTGACGGCCAGCGCCTTCAGTTTTCCGGCCGTAATCAAGGGCAGAGCGAATTGCACTCCGGTTAGCAGGGCATCGACTCGACCGGCGGTCAGATCGGGAATCAGATTGGCCACCTGCTTGTAATGCACCAGCGTCACCTTCGTCTTGGTCAGGCTTTGCAACCATTCGGCTCCGAAGTGCCCGCTGCCTCCGGACCCCGACGTCGCAAAATTCACCTTGCCCGGATTGGCTCTTACATAAGAAATGAATTCGCCATAATCCTTTGCTGGAAACGATGGCGATACCACCAGTACGTTGGTGCGGCGATTCACCAGTGATATCGGCGCAAAATCCCTGACTGTGTCGAAGGGCATATCCTTGTAAAAGGCCGGAAGCATGGTGAAGCTCGCGGTGACGACGAACAGCGTATAACCGTCCGGACGCGCCTTTGCCGCCAGCGCAGTACCCAGCATGGTGCCAGCGCCGGGTTTGAAATCGACGACAAACGGCTGCCCCATGACCTCGCTCATCTTGCCGGTGGTGAGACGCGACTCGCGGTCATTCGGGCCGCCCGGGCCATAGGGCGCAATGACCGTCACCGGCTTTGCCGGAAAACCATCGGCCGCCCGCTGCGCCAATGCCGTACTTGACAGCAGCGTCGATGCCGCTAGCGCATACAACAAGACCCACCGATTTTTACGCATTCCTTATCCTCCGTTGCTCAGCCAACCTATCTATTTCTTTTGTTCGCCTTCCACCCACTTGTGTTCTTTCACCATGGCGATGGACAGCATCGAGAACAGCACGCACGCCAGCGCCACGCCCCACATCATGGCAAAACTTTTGGTCACATCCAGCGCATAGCCGAAGACCGGCCCCGACGCGGAAGAGGCCAGTTGCGCCGTGGTGCTGCTGATGCCGACGGCAACACCGGCACCCGCCGAGGCGAACGTCTCGCCGGCAAACATCTGCGCCACGGGCATCGTCATCGCGCTTCCGACGCCCTTCAACAGCGCGGCGATCACGATGATGATCGCATTGCTGGAGAACACCATGATCCCGAAGCAGATGAGCGACAGCGCCGAACCCAGCAGCAGCACCGGCTTGCGCGCGCCCAGCCGATCCGACAACGATCCGGCCATGGGCGAGCAGATGGACATTGCAATCGCAGACAGCGAGGCCGCGATGCCCGCTTCGGCCGCATCGAATCCGAAATCATTGCGCAGGTAGGTTGGCAACCATCCTGCAATGGCGTAGTTAGCCAGGAAGGCCAGAAATATGAAGACAAGAAACGGCTTGAAGCCGGCGGTCTCGAGCACCGATCCCATCGGCGGTGCCTTCTTGCCGCTGGAGCGGGTGGCTTGCAACAGCAGGCTTTGAACCACAAGCAGGAGCGCCGCCAGCGCTGCCGGAATCATGAACGCCGAGTGCAGATCCGAGTGCATGGTCACCAGCGGTATCAGGCTCAGCCCGATCACCTGACCGATGCCTGCTCCAAATTGAACCCAACCCATAATCTGGCCGCGGCTCTTCTGATCGAATGTTGTCACCACGTAGCGCACCGACGGCACATACAGAAAAGCGCCGGAAACCCCCAGCAGCATTCGCGACAGCAACCCCATGCTCAGGTTTGGTGACAGCGCGAACAGCACCGAGGACAGCAGGTTCAGGCCAGCGCCCAGCATCAGCAGCTTTTTGTTGTCATAACGATCGGCCAGCATGCCCATGGGAAACAGCATGACGGCATAGGCGATCAGGTAGGCCGCGAACAGGGCGCCCGCCCCGGTGTAGTCGGTGTCCCACGCGACCCGAAATTCATCATAGAGGCTGACCGGCGCAAACCGCTGCAGGTTGTGCAAGGCCAGGTTGGACGACAGTACTGCCACGACGCGCCAGTTCTGCAAGACTTCTCCCCTCGTTGTGTCCGCCATCCCGCCGGAAGCAGGTGCAGCGTCGCTTGGCTGATCGATAAAACCTCGGGAAACACAAACAAGCCTCAAATCCGAAGAAAGCTATACCGCGTTTCCTCTTAAGTGGGGGATATACAAGGGGGCATCGCCCCCCTTGTTCAGTACTTTCCTAGTCAGCCCTGATGTTGTTTTCCTTGATGATCTTCGACCACTTGACCACCTCCAGCCGGTTCTCTTCGGCAAACTGTTCGGGCGTGTTGCCGACCGGATAGGCGCCCTCGCCCGCCAGGCGTGCCAGCGAATCGGGGGAATTGATGACTTTGACGATGGTGTCATGCTGCAACTTGATGATGGCAGCGGAAGTCCCGGTTGGCGCCAGCAGGCCATAGAACGAACTCGATTCAAAGCCGGGAAAACCATTCTCGGTGAACAATGGCACCTCCTGCAGGACGCTCAGGCGCTTTGCGCCGGCCACCCCGAGAGGACGCAGCTTGCCTGCATTGATGTGCTGCAGGAAGACCCCGGCATTGGCGAACACCAGATCGCAATCACCGGCAAGCACCGCGCTGGCGGCAGGACCAGCCCCCTTGAACGGAACATGCACGGCCCTGAAGCCGGCCATTTGCGTCAGCATGACCATGGGGATATGCCCGCCGCCGCCATTGCCGGATGAGGCCCA
>CANKAJ010000129.1 GCA_947479645.1 Betaproteobacteria bacterium
AATATGGAAATCGTAGGACTGGGTTATCACTTCGAAGACCTGCCGCTCGGCCGCAAATTCAGCACCATCGGCCGCACCATTACCGAAGGCGACATCCTCAATTATGTGAATTGCACCGGACTGACCGAGGTGATGTTCACCAACGTGGAATTTCTCAAGGATGGCTCGGCGATCAAGCAGCGCTTCGCGCCGGCCATGCTCGCCTACGGCCTGTGCGAGGGACTGCTGGTGCAGGCTACGATGCAGCATACGGCACTCGCCTTCCTGCACATGGAACTCGATGTGCACAATCCGGCCTTTGCCGGCGACACGGTGCATGTCGAAGTGGAAGTGATCGAGGCGCGCCTGAGCAAGAGCAACCCCAGTCGCGGCCTGGTGCGCACCCGTAACGTCGTGAAAAAGCACGATGGCACGCCGGTGCTGACCTACACGCCGCTGCGCATGGTGAAGTCCAGAAACGCGAAGTAGCTCTGATTCCGGCGCGCCTGAACACCATGCCGAACCGCATCACACCGCATCGAGAGCCAGCGAAAGATGACCGTTGAAACGCCCGGCTGAAAAAGCGCCTGCGTCCACGCCACGCAAGCCCCGCGGCAGACCGGCCACGCGCCGACTGCAAGCCGATGGCATCGAACGAGACGATGCGGTACGCCGGCGCATTATCCGCGCTGCCGCCGAAATCTACCGGGAATGCGGTTACGATCGCGCTGCCATGATCGATATTGCCAGACGCGTTGGCATGACGGCGCCGGCCCTGTACTGGTATTTCCGTTCCAAGGAGGCGATCCTGGTTGCGTTTCTGGAACACACCATCGCCGATCTGATCCAGTTTGTGCGCAGTCTGGTTCACTCCTCCGATCCCAGAGAGCGGCTATGGGAATTCATGCATGCCTATGTGCTGTGGCAGTTGCAGCAACAGGAATTGTCGGCAGCCTATGAGCGCATTCATGCATTGGGCCATCTGCGCAACAGCCTGCCCGACAAACAGCGCCGGCGGGTGACCGCGCTGGAACGGGAGTTCTACGGCTTTTTCCGCGACCTGGTCGCACACGCCAACGGCGGCGCATTGCGCCCGGGCGAGGTTGCCTCCATCACTTTCGGCCTGATCGGGATGGTCGAGCACCTGATCAGCTGGTTCCGGCCGACAGGCCGGTTATCGGTCAGGCAAATTGCCACGCAGTACGCCAATCTCGCCGTGGCGATGGCGACTGCAGCGGGGGACAAACCCGGAGTTGCGCGCGCCGGCAAGCGCGCCACAACGAAGGCGAAGGCCTAAGTTTTTCCCAGCAACTGGGTGGCAATGATGATCTTCTGTATCTCGGTGGTGCCTTCGTAGATTCTCAGTGGTCGGATCTCGCGATACAACCGCTCGACGACAGATCCCACCGTTACGCCGAGTCCGCCAAACAACTGCACGGCCGAATCGATGACGCGCTGCGCCGCTTCCGTGGCGTGCATCTTGGCCATGGCACTTTCCCGCGAGATGCGCCGCTCGGTGCAATCCTTCGTCCAGGCCGCTCGGTAAACCAGCAGCGCGGCCGTATCCACATCCACAGCCATGTCAGCCACACGCATCTGCGTTGCCTGAAAGGCCGCCAGTTTGCGGCCGAAAACCTCGCGCGCGCCCACGCGCGTAACGGTTTCCGCCAACGCACGCCGCGCCAGACCCAGCGCCGCCGCGCCCACGGTTGATCGAAAAATATCCAGAGTGGACATGGCGATCTTGAAGCCCTCGCCCACTTGCCCAAGCAGACAGTGCGCCGGAATACGGCAATCCTCGAAAACCACGCTGCCAATGGAATGAGGCGCAATAATGTCCAGCGACTCACTGATACGCACGCCGGGCGTGGCAGCGTCCACCACGAAAGCGGACAGGCCTTTTGCGCCGGCGTCGGGTCCGGTGCGGGCAAAGACGATGTGATGCGTGGCAACCGGCGCATGCGAAATCCAGGTCTTGGCGCCGTCGAGGATGTATTCATTGCCGTCGGCACGAGCGGTCGTGGCAAGCGACGAGACATCCGAGCCCGCCACCTCCTCCGACAGACAGAAGGAGCCATAGTGGGTCCCGGCAAACACACCCGGCAGAAACGCCTGCTGCAGCGTGCGCGAACCGAACAGGGTGATCGGCACACTGCCCAACCCCTGAATCGCAAGCACGCAGTCGGCAATCCCCGAATACCAGGAAAGCCGTTCCCGGATCAGACACAGGCTGCGCACGTCGATGGTGCGTCCCGGACCGCCCCAGTCCGATGTCGCCAGATGGCGCAGCCAGCCAGCCTGGCCCAGCAAACCGGCAAGGTCGCGCGTCGCCACATCGACATTCGCCTCTGGTCGCTCCAGTTTATCGGCATGCGCCCTCGCCCATGCATCCAGACTTGATGCAAGCTCCCGGTGCCGGGTTTCGAAAAACGGCCACTCCAGATGTGTTTCACTCATGTTCCTGCGTTCCTGCATTGACGTAATAGGCGTGATATGTTCAAACGCATCATCCCGGTCTGCCAACGCCACGTCGGCATCACCTGGTTTGACAATCCGGCGAGCCCGGTGTTATTAACTTAACAGCCATTCAATAAAACGGGATTGAAGCCGGATTCGCACCATGTTACTTGAAAAATTATCGCGCGGCGTCGCCGCAATCACACTGGACTTCCCGCCGGCCAATGCCATCGGTCCCGCACAAATCATGCAGCTGGACGAGGCATTGACGCAGGCCGCAGCGGATTCGACCTGCCGTGCCCTGGTGATCCGTGCCAAAGGGCGCTTCTTCTGCGCCGGTGCGGACATTCGCATCATGCAGCGCGCAGCCGATGAAGAAGTTGATGCGGTGGCCAATCGCCTGGCCGGGTTTGCGCGGCAACTGCAGGTTCTGTACGCGAAGCTAGAGACCTTTCCCGCGCCCAGCATTGCCGCCATCGGTGGCATCGCCATTGGCGGCGGACTGGAGCTGGCACTGGCCTGCGATTTTCGGATCGCGGCTGCCGATGCCTCAATGGGATTGGCGGAGACCAAACTGGGACTGATACCCGGCGCCGGAGGAACGCAGCGCATGGTCGCCGTGCTGGGTCGCGCCAGGGCAAACGACCTGATCCTGCGGGGACGCCTGGTCACCGGAGAAGAAGCCTGCCGCATCGGCCTGGTCCATGAGGCAGTACCCGGCGAGAACACCGAGTCGCGAGCGCTGGCGCTGGCCGAAGAACTCGCCGGGCTGCCACAAGCCGCGCTGCGCGAAGCCAAGCGCTGCATGGCACTGGCAGTCAGCAGCGACGGTTATGCAGCCGAAATTGAAGCGACACGGGCATTGCAAGGCGACCCGGAAACACAAGCACTCATCAGCGCGTTTCTGGCACGCAGTTCGAAATCACGTCGCTGACACCGGACGCCTTACACCTGACAATTGACGCTTGATCAATACGACAATGGGCCATCGGAATTGACTTACAACTCGTTTCAAAATGAACACCCAGTGAGTTTGTCATTCCGAGCGCAGCGAGGAATCTGCTGTAAATTCATACCGTAAAGCAGATTCCTCACCCTACGGGTTCGGAATGACAAGTCTTTTTGAAACCGATTCTTACTCCCCAGCATGCCCAATGACGCAAAATTCCTGACTCATTCGTAATTCACTTTTCCGGAGATCCGAAACATGAAACTGGACGGCAAAATCGCTTTTGTGGCAGGGGGCGCATCAGGCATCGGCCTGGCAACTGCGGCCGCATTCGTACAGGCGGGCGCAATTGTCTATATTGCGGACATCAACGCCACGGCCGGTGAAGCAGCAGCGGCAGACCTTGGCAAATCCGGCAGGACCGTGATATTCGTGCAAGTCGATATCACCAGTCAGGACGCCGTCAACAAGGCCAGAGATGCCGTCGTCGCTGCGCACGGCGGCACAGACATTCTGGTAGTGGCCGCCGGCTGGAGCAGCATACAACCGTTCATCGATACCACGCCTGAGTTGTGGCAAAAACTGATCGACCTCAATTATGTCGGTACCTTGCGACTGACCCAGGCATTTCTGCCCTCGATGCGCGCACGCGGTCGTGGCAAGATTGTCAATGTCGCCAGCGATGCCGGTCGCGCCGGCAGCGGCGGCGAGGCGGTGTACTCCGGCGCCAAGGGCGCCGTCATTGCCTTTACCAAGGCGCTGGCACGCGAACAGGCGCGTTACCTGATCAACGTCAATTGCGTCTGTCCCGGCCCCACTGATACGCCATTGCTCGCCTCAACCCCGGAAAAACACCGCGAGGCACTGGTCAAGGCAATTCCGTTCCGGCGCTTTGCCAAGCCCTCGGAAGTCGCCGACGCCATTCTGTTTTTCGCCAGCAGTCGTTCCGACTATCTGACCGGCCAGGTGCTGAGCGTCAGTGGCGGACTGACCATGCTCGACTGACATTGACGATTAACGAATCCGACGATCAACTCCACCTGCACCTTTCAGAATATGGAGATATAAACATGGCCATCTACATGGTCCAGCATTCATTTGCCCGGCCCGACTGGGAAGCGGAATGGAACACCTGGTACGCCGGAAACCTCAAGGTATTGATGAGCGTGCCGGGTTTTCGCACAGGGCAACGCTTCAAGGCGACTGAAAGCTCGCCGCCGCGTTACATGGCGGTGTACACGGTTGATCCCGCCGACGTTTTCGAGAGCAGGATTTACACGGATTCCGGTGGTGGCGGAACGGCAAGCCAGCGCTTCCGGCCTGCCTATCAGGTATGGATACGAAACCTCTTCGAGTCAGTCAGCGCGGTGCCGGAAGTGCGCAATGACGAATGCCTTGTTCTCGTTGATGGCGGCTCGTCTCAGCTGGAATTGTCCGGCGTGCAGCTGACGACACTCAAGACTACGGGGTTCCACATGACCACACCTTACCGCGGCATCGGCATCGTGAAGCAAAGCAAAATCGGCAGCTTGCCCACGGCGGACAACATCACGGTCTATCTGCCCATTACTGCGCAGCTCGGCCCCCAGTACTGAACCGGAGACAACTCAATGGCAACTGCATCAACCCGTCTCGTTGACTATCTGATGAGTCTCAAGGAGGACACCATCGCGCCGACACTACTTGAGCATGCCAGCATGGCCGTGCTCGACAACGTCGGCTGCGGCCTTTATGGCTCGCTCCAGCCCTGGGGGAGGATCACACGGGAATTTGTGCTCGCCGAAGGCGGTCGCGGCCATGCGACCTTGTACGGCGCGGAACAATCCGTCTCGCCGGCACGGGCGGCGTTCGCCAATGGCACGGCGACGCATGGCTTCGAACTGGACGACATCGTGCAGGGCGCGCTGGTGCATCCCGGTGCTGTGGTCGTCTCCGCGGCACTGGCAGCGGCCGAGGAGAATGGCGCATCCGGTCGAAGATTGCTGCTTGGTGTCATCGCAGGATACGAAATGATTGCACGACTGGGCCTGGCGCTGGGCGCCGAGCACAACACCAACGGCTTTCACACCACCGGCGTTGCCGGCGCAATAGCCTCGGCCCTCGCCACGGGCATTGTATTGAATCTCGATCGCGACCAGATACTCGCGGCCATCGGCATATCCTGCTCGACCGCAGCCGGAATCAAGGCGTTCACGCAGGGGACAGGCGGCATGGTCAAACGCATGCACGCAGGGCATGCCGCTGAGGCAGGCGTGGTGGCCTGCGAACTGGCCAGACGCGGTTTTACCGGACCCCAGGAGGGCATTGATGGCCGCTTTGGATTGCTGGAAGTCATCGGCGGCAGCGACATAATCCCCGAGGCCCTGGACAAGGACCTGGGCCGTACCTTTGCGATCACCCAGATCTGGGTAAAGGCCTATCCCTGCTGCGGCCTGCTGCATTCAACCTCGCATGCCCTTGAGACGCTCAAGGCGGAGCATCAGTTGACCTCCAACAACGTCGCTGAAATCCGCATCTGCACCGGTGAACGCGCCGTCGATCAGAATAATGACCCCGATCCACACGAGCCGATGACCGCCCAGTACAGTCTGCAGTATTGCGCCGGCGTAGCCATTGCCAAGGATGCTCGCGACCCGCAAGCGTATGCCCAGGAAAACCTGCTCGACAGGGAAGTTCGCCTGATTGCCGCAAGAACACACCTCGAAGTCGATGCCAGGATGAATGCGCTGTTTCCGGCGCACTTCGCCGCACGCGTCGTCGTCAAGACCACCGATGGGCGCACGCTGGAGAAAACCGTCATCGACCCCAAAGGAACCATTGCAGATCCGTTGAGCTTCGATGAAGTGGCAGCCAAGTTTGCCCGCCTCACCGCGCCCGTAAAGGAGCCACAGGCGATCGCACGCGTCAGACAGGCCGCGCGCGAACTGAATTCGGCTCTTTCACTGGACGAGCTTTCCCGATCGCTGCGTGAAGGCAATCTGCCTGCCGCAACGCAGTAAAAAAGGTGGTTTTTCCGGCATGGCCGGACATCCGGCACGAACTTCGGTAAATGGACGCAAAGGAATCCTGCAGATGAAAACCACACTAATGCTCCTGGCTGCATTGGGCAGCTGCTGTGCATGGACCGCATCGGCTCAAACCTATCCCACCCGCGCGGTTCGCGTGATTGTGCCGTTTGCACCTGCCGGCGGCATCGACATCATGGCGCGCACGCTGAGCCAGCGACTGCAGGAAAACCTGGGGCAGCCATTCATCGTCGAGAATCGCCCTGGCGGCGGCGGGGTGGTCGGCAGCGAAGCCGTGGCCACCGCGCGTCCTGACGGATACACCTTGCTGGCAGTGCCGATCAGCCATGCCGCCAATGTCAGCCTGACCAAAATGTCGTTTGACCCGGTCACGGCGTTTGCGCCGGTCATTCATCTGGCTTCCGCACCAAATGTAGTGCTGGTCAATCCGTCATTGCCGGTGAAATCCATTGCTGAATTTGTAAAGCTCGCGCAGCAGAAGCCAGGGCAGTTGAGTTACGCGTCCAGCGGCAATGGCAGTTCCACTCACCTTGCCGGTGAACTGTTCAAGATGCAGGCGAAAGTCGACTTGCTGCATGTGCCTTACAAGGGTGGCGGCCCGGCCCTGACGGACTTGCTGGGTGGGCAGGTCTCCATGTACGTGGGCAGCCTTCCCGCCGGGCTGCCCCATGTGAGAACGCAAAAACTGCGCGGTCTGGCCGTGACCAGTGCGACGCGCGCGGAAGCGATGCCGGATGTTCCCACCGTTATCGAAGCCGGTGTGGCCGATTACGAATACGTTGGCTGGTACGGCCTGCTTGCCCCGGCCGGCACACCGGCGCCAATCATCGATCGCCTCAATGCGGAATCAAACAGGATTCTGAAAGAGCCTGGCATGATCGAAAAACTGGCGGCCGACGGTGCGCAACCGGTCGGTGGAACACCAGCGCAGTTTGCGGAACATATCAAGAAGGAAATCGCCAAATGGGCGAAGGTCGTGAAGTACGCGCGCATGGCGACCGATTAAATAAATACTTCGCGGTCGGGGTATTCACCCCGCCTTTGACCACGGGGCTACGCCCCTTTGGATTCCCCGAATTGGGTACCCAAGATTGAACACGCGTTCAGTCGGATGATCCTGTACGACGGCTTGATGGTTTCACATTGAAAAAGGCTGTGACGTCCGCGGCCTCGCGCGTCAGGGTCATCGGCGGCAGACTGGCCAGGATACGCCGGCCATAGGGCTTGGTGGTCAGTCGCGGATCGCAGATTATCAGCACGCCGCGATCGTTCTCGTCGCGAATCAGCCGGCCAGCACCCTGTTTCAGCGCAATGGCGGCCTGCGGCAACTGATATTCCATGAAGGCATTGCGGCCGGCGCGTGTGAGCCGGTCCAGGCGCGCTTCCAGCACCGGATCGCCAGGCGGCGCGAACGGCAGCTTGTCGATGACCACCAGCGACAGCGCTTCGCCGCGCACATCCACGCCTTCCCAGAAACTGCTGCTCGCCACCAGCACCGCATTGCCCAGGCGACGAAAGCGATCGAGCAATTCGCTGCGTGAGCCTTCACCCTGCACCATCAGTGGGAACTCCAGTCCCTCGTCGCGCAGCCGCTGCTGCAGCAACTCATGCGCGTAACGCATGGCGCGCAGCGTCGTGAACAAGAGAAAGGCGCGCCCGCCGCTGGCACGAATGGCGGGCATGGCGGCCCGGATCACGCTCTCGGTGTGCTCGCGGCTGTTGGGGTCGGGCAGCAGTTTGGGCAGGTACAACAGGGCATTGTTGCGATAGTCAAAGGGACTTTCCCAACAGGCTGTGCCCGCCTCTTCCAACCCAAGCTCCTCCAGATAGTGGCTGAAGTTGCCGCTGACGGCCAGCGTTGCCGACGTGAAGATCCATGCCTGCGGCCGGCCTTGCAACTGGCGGCGAAAGATCGGCGCGATATCCAGCGGCGTGGCATGCAATTGCAGCGACTGAGCGAAGGACTCGGCCCAGCGCACCAGGTCATCCCGCGCATCGTCGCGCCAGCGCCGCAGCCGTTCGAGTTGCTCGACGGCACGCCGGGCACAATTGTCCAGACTCTCATCCCGCTCGGCGACACTCTCCAGCGTCGCAGCCAACGGCGCCAGCGCGCCTTCCACGGCGGCGACACATCCGCCGAAATGCACGCGCTCGCGCAATTGTTTTGCGGTCATGCGCGCTCCCTCTTTGGGTAGCGCCAGACGCAGGTCCCGGGTTGCGAACTCCAACGCAGCAGCCTGCGCCGACAGTTCGGCGAAGTCCTTGGCCACTGTCGCTGCGGCAATTTTGACATCGCGCGTCAGGTCGATGAGTTGCGCTGTCGATATGCTTTCGCCAAAAAACAAGGTGGCGGTTTCGGGCAACTGATGCGCCTCGTCGAGAATGACGGCATTGCACGCCGGCAGCAGTTCGGCCAGACCTTCATCGCGCAGCATCACGTCGGCAAAGAAAAGATGATGGTTGACAATGACGACATCGGCCGCGAGCGCCTTGCGGCGTGCCGCCATGACAAAGCAACGGTCATATTCGCTGCAGGTTGTACCCAGGCAATCTTCGCGTGTTGATGTCGCGAGATTCCACGCCCATGCGTCTTCCGGCACATCGGGGAGTTCGCTGCGATCGCCGCTATGCGTGACTTTGGCGAAGCGGGCAATCTTGTGCAACTGCACCACGCTTTCGCGGTCCGGCAAACGTCCATCAGCAAGATTGTGTTCGAGGTGATGATGACAGACGTAATTGGCGCGCCCCTTGAGCAGCGCTGCAGTGACCGGCACGCCCAGGGCATCACGCACCGACGGCAGATCACGGTGGTAGAGCTGATCCTGCAACGGCTTGGTGCCAGTGGATACGATGATCTTGGCGCCGGACAGCAATGCGGGCACGAGATAGGCCACGGTCTTTCCCGTGCCGGTGCCAGCCTCGCATACCAGTGTCGATGAATCCCGAATCGCCTGGGCAATGCGCGTTGCCATTTCCAGCTGCTGCGGCCGCTGCCGCCAGGAGGAAATGTGGCGCGCCAGCGGTCCGTCTGCGCTGAACACGCGTGCCAGGGTGTCGTCGGACACGTCGTGGCGCAATGCAGGATCCGGCCCTGCCGCCGCTGCGGCCTTGCCTGACTCAATCTCCGGGGCGCTCGCCCGGCTACTTGAGCTCTTCAACCTTGACCCAGATACTGCGATTGTCGCTGCGCTGTGCGCTGCTGCTGGAAAGTATTCCGGATCCGGAACGTGTGTCGCTGCTGTCAATGCCACCGAGCGCGATCCATTCACCAAGGCGCCCGCTCACCGTGGTCGCTGCACGCTGCACATTGAAGGTACCGGCCTGACCCGGTGTATCGCGCTGCGGACTGATGGCGAGTGTGACAAGCTCACCGGATACCTGGGGAGTCACCTGGAACCCAGTTCCGACATCGCGATAAGCCGTGCTATCTGTGACCATCACACCGTTGACTGTGCGCGTGACACTGCGGGCGGGTATCGGGATGGATTGCCCCATCTGGATCATGGCAACACCGCCCTCCATGACTTGAACCGTCTGCGTTACACGATCGTCGCTGCTGCTGCGCGAGTTGAAAACGCGCGCGTTGATGCCGCTGCCAGCCCCTGAGGTTACATTGCCCGATACATAGGCCTCACGCGCAACGCCACTATTATCCGTATCCTGACGCACCGAAATCAGCAAGCGTCGGGGCATGCTATCCAGACTCCCCAGCACCCGCCGGATATCCGCAATATTGGCGGCGCTGGCGCGCACGATCAGCTGGTACTGCATTCCGGTCAGCGCGCCACCCGGCTCGATCAGCGGCCGCAGCATCGGGATTATCTGTTCCGCGCTGCGATATTTCAGAGGGATGACCTCGACTTCCGGGCGCGCGCCGACACTTGCTCCGGCAAGAATGGCAATCAGCAGAACCTGGAGACATCGTTTCATTGAAGGCATGGTACCCGACGACCATGGTGCAATTCCAACACATAGAAAACGCAATGACTTTACTTTTCGGCATTATTTTACTAAATTACTTGAATGCATGCCTCCAAATACCTGTTTTTAGTTGGTTTTTTAAGCCTACTATTGCCAGGCTGCGCCACTTATTCTCCGCCGGCAGCCGTAGTCGAAGTCGCCAAGACGCCTGCGCCAGCGGCAAAAACACCGCCCGTGCCTGCAACAATCGCAAGCGCTCGAAAAGCAATGCCCGCAGCCCCCAGGACACGCTCGCCAGAAATGCTTTTTCAGGCACTGGCCACTGCGGGCTTCGACTATCAGCGCGGCGGAAAATCCATGACCTCGGGCTTTGATTGCAGCGGACTGGTTGCACACGTGTTCAGGGAAGCTTACGGGGTGCAGTTACCTCACAACGCCAAAGCACAGAGTGGTTACGGCATGCCAATCAGCGTTACGCAACTGGAAGCGGGGGACCTGGTCTTTTTCAATACCGAGCGCCAGCCGTTCTCGCACGTTGGCATTTATCTCGGCGACAACCGCTTTATCCACGCACCCAAGCCCGGGGCGGTCGTTCGCACAGAAAACATGCAACTGAGTTACTGGCGCAGCCGCTACGACGGCGCCCGCCGCATTATTGACTGAATGTCTTTATTGGCGGCCTATTGACGGCTTGCCGCAAATACCGCCAGCCTGCTGCGAAGCGCGGCAATCTGTCCCTGGGTGGCGCGCTCACCTTCGAGAATGGCCAGGTGCCTGGAAGGAAAGTCGGTCCCGCTGATTCGCCCGATGTCAGGCCGAATGACAATGTCGGCTTGCTTCAGTTCATGGACGGTGATGCTGTGCCCCATGATCGCAAAAGTCTGCAGCAACATTTCGAAACTGCTTTCGGTTTTCTGTTCGCGCGGTTGTGCCGAGATATCCACCGCAATGACGATATCGGCACCCAGATTGCGGGCGATCTGAACGGGAACAGGAGCCACCAGCCCGCCGTCAACGTAATCACGACCGCCGATGCGCACAGGCAGAAAAATCCCCGGCACGCTCGATGAGGCCCTGACCGCCATCCCGGCATTACCGGTACGAAACACCATGGCTTCTCCTGACCGCAGGTCCGTTGCCACGATCGCCAGCAACTTGGGCAGCTTATCGATGGGACGGTTACCAACGGTGGAATTGACATAGTCCTGCAGTGCTTCGCCCTTGATCAGACCCCGACTGGACAGTGACCAATCCGTGAGAAGCCGGTCGTCCATGGTCAGCGCAACTCGCTGCAGATCAAACCCGGAAAGACCCGCCGCATACAAAGTACCGACCATACTGCCGGCGCTGGTGCCGACAATGATGTCGGGCACAATGCCCTGCGCTTCGAGTGCCTTGATTACACCAATGTGGGCAAATCCACGCGCCGCCCCGCCGCCCAGGGCCAGCGCAATACGCGGCGCAACCTGCGATGGAACTTTGGGTGGTGCAATCGGGTGGACTTCGGCCGTAACCGATTTTGGCGCTTGAGCGCATCCCGCCAGCGCGAACAGCATCCACAGGAGGAACAAGTACATCGGTTTCGATATTTGGATCATATTTACAACACCAAGATAACGCGCAAAGTCGCCAACTCAAGAGCGGCATTTTAGCCCCAGCCAGCGCGAAGTTCGCAGCCATGCTTTGTTTCCATGCACATCGAAAAAAAAGGGCGCCAGTGGCGCCCTTTTGTGGCGAGAACGCCAAGTACTAACCCTTTGAGCGACTACGGTACTCATTGGTTCGGGTGTCGATCTCGATTTTGTCGCCAGTGGCACAAAACAGCGGAACGGGGATTTCAAAACCGGTTTTCAGTTTGGCCGGCTTCATCACTTTTCCGGAAGTGTCTCCGCGAACAGCAGGTTCCGTATAGATGATTTCCCGCACAACCGTTTGCGGTATGTCCACCGAAATCGGCTTGTCCTGATATAGAACAACTTCACAGGGCATGCCTTCCTCGAGGTAGTTGAGCGCCTCGGTCATGTTGTCTGCATCAATTTCGAACTGATTGTATTCGGCGTCCATGAACACATAGAAAGGGTCGGCAAAGTACGAATAGGTCACGTCCTTGCGCTCAAGGTTGACCATCTCGAATTTGTCATCGGCACGATACACCGTCTCGGATGCCGAACCAGTAAGCAAGTTCTTGAGCTTCATCTTGACGACCGAAGCATTACGGCCGGACTTGCTGAATTCGGCCTTCTGCACCACCAGCGGATCCTTACCCACCATGATGACGTTACCTGAGCGGATTTCCTGAGCGATCTTCATACCGTGTCCCTGTCAAAGGCCTTAAAAGAAAACCTGTTATTTTACTTTGCTTTTGCAGAATTGCACCAGATTTGCAGTCAAATCGCCTGGAGCCGCCGTGATTCTCGCCCAATTCAGGGCATGAGTCCGCAAAACCTGTTGGTTTTTCTGCAGGAAATCCCAGTCTGCCACAGCCAATGACATATCCTGGCTGCCGTTCCATGCATGCCAGATCGCATGAAAAGCCCGTATTACGGCAGAATCCAGGCCGCTACAGTAACGATCGAGGAAGGCGTCAAGCTTGGGCCAATGGGCATGACCTTCCTGTGGATAAATGTGCCAAACCAGCGGCCGCGCCGCCCACTGCGCGCGGACAAAGGAATCTTCGCCACGCACAAAATTCCAGTCGCAAGCCCAGAGTAGATGGTCATAGCGATCCTGAGACAGGAAGGGAACAAAGCGCACCTCCAGATTGCCACGCCGAAAAGTGTCGCCATTACACGCACTCTTTTCCCCAAGGAATGCCAGCACCTGCGGTCGCAACCGGCTCTCGGGAACCGCAACCACAATATGCCCTCCTCCATGCGACCAGATCCCGAGGAACTTAGCGACTGCCACGCTTTCGTAACCAAACAGGGAAATAACGGTCGCGTCAGGTAATGGCAGTTCAAAGCCGATGTCCCGCCAGAACTGGGACCTTAAACCGGCATCACGCTGAAACACATCACGCCGTGTCGCCAGACCCGCCTCGCAAAGCAAGCCCCCCGCAGAAGATCCATAGCCTGGAAAAAAGAAATAGCGCTGTATCGGCAGACTCGGATGAGGCGAAGCCAGTCCATGATGACTGGATACCCAGGACTCGGCACTGAGGTACTCCAATATGATCCATAGAGGCGCAGGCTGGCGCCGTGCCATCGCTGCGACATATCCCGGTGGTAGCCCTCCGCCAAAGGCATCCACCGCAATGTCGGCTACTTCCATTCCGTCGTCTAACTGGAAATCTGCATCGGTTTGCCAATGTTGAATCCGGACCCCATCGACAATCTGCAAATTGGCGCTCGAATCGACCTCAGGGCGCAGCGCATGCAGTGTTCTCAGACTATCCACCCAAAGGCGCACGTTGAAACCATATTCGACAGCCAGTTGTCGCGCCAGACGCCAGCTTACTGCGGCATCGCCGTAGTTATCGACCACGCGACAGAAAACATCCCAGGACAAGTTCCCGCTGGAGTTCATATCTTGCACATTTTCAAATCGGGAATACGAACAGGTGCACACGCAAACATGCTCCAGAATCCTCCCGAAAACACACCTGAAATTCAGCCGGCCTGTAGATCAAACACCACCGGGACGTCGACAACGAATTCCTTGCCACGCAGCATCGGCGGAATGGGAGCCAGTGTCTTCCCTTTGCGTATCATGTCCAGCGCAGTGTCGTCGAGCAACTGGTAACCACTGGAAGTCTTCACCGTAGCCGTCTGGATCATGCCATTGGCGCCAACCAGCAATCGGATCTCGACTTTTCCCTGCCAGCCCTTTTCCATAGCCTGCGATGGATAGCGCTTGTAACGCCTCGCAGCCATAATCAATGCCATACGATACTGATCCAGCGATCCGCTATCGGCGCTATCAGACCCGCTGCGTGCCGGCGCTGCGATCTGGGGGGCAGGCGACTGCGGCTCCGCGGCACGCTGGGATGAAACTGCCGGCGCAGACGCTACCGGTGGCTTCGGCGCGGCCTCTGGAACGGCGTTTGTCGGCGCCGGTGGCGTTACCGGCGGCGCTGCAACATGCGGTGCCGCCACCGCAGGTGTCGGGGTGGTCAACACAGGGCGGGGTTGTTCTATCTTTTGCTCCGGCCTGGGTGGCACGGATGGCGTTGCGACCACAGGTTCAGGTGAGGCAACACGCGGGGCGAAAGTCGCCGTCAGGATGCGCGCAGGTTCCGCGGCCGGTCCGCCCGATCGCAGGCCCGGAAACAGGAACAATAAGCATGCATGCAGAAATAATGAGGCGAAAAGGCACCCGATCAGAGCGCGGCTTTGATTGCGCTGATCGAACAAGGCAGCGATGGCGTCTGATTGGGTCATGAGACCGGTATGGTAACGTCAGGCTCCGTTTGACGGCTTTTGGCAGCCTGAAAAGAGAACCGCCGCTGCAGCCGAAAACTTTCGGCGGACAGCGGCGGCGCCTGTTCCAGCGCGATACCGCCGCGCCTGGAGCAATGGCCGGCTAGGCCGGTTTGAACATGGGTATGGCGATCTTGGGATCATCAGTCGGCTTGAAGGTCACTGTCACCTTCTGCCCGCACTTGATCGTGTCCAGATCACATTCAACGATGTTCGTCATCATCGACGGACCTTCATCCAGCGTCACATACGCAATCGCATACGGCACCGGGCCGGCAGCGCGCGTGATGCTGAAGCTGTACACCGTCCCGGTGCCCTTGGCTTCCTTCCACTCGGTCGTGTCCGAGAAGCAGAACGGGCACAGCGTGCGCGGATAGTGGTGGTACTGCTTGCAGTCATTGCAGTACTTCACCATCAGCTTGCCCTTGGTCGCCGCTTCAAAATAC
>CANKAJ010000130.1 GCA_947479645.1 Betaproteobacteria bacterium
ACCATCACCGGTGAGCGGCTGGTGCAGAAGGAACTGCGCCGGGCGCTGCTGAAGTACAAGCTGCACACGGATCAGGACCTGTTCGACCGCGCCTATGAGTACATCCGGCAGTATTACTAGCACTAGCGGTGGCCGCGGCAATCGGCCCATTCGCAGATAGTTGTTTGATAACGCAACCGAATGTTATGAAGATTCCCGTCAAACGTACATCTTTGAAATACAAATACCAACTTTCAATGTACTCTCGTCAGAGCAGAGGACAGCCATGCCCGTAGTCGGAAAACGTTTTCGCGAAGCCCTGGTCTGGGCTGCTGAATTGCATGAGGATCAGACCCGCAAGGGCGGCAACATTCCCTATGTCGGGCACTTGCTCGGCGTGTCGGCCATCGTGCTGGAGCACGGCGGCAACGAGGATCAGGCCATCGCGGCGTTGCTGCATGACGCGCTGGAGGACCAGGCGCACAAGATGTCCGCGGGCGAGATCCGCGCGCGCTTCGGTGACACGGTGGAGCGCATCGTCGAGGCCTGCACCGATGGTGATCCGCAGGAGCAGCTGGACAGAAACAAGGCCAAGTGGCGCATGCGCAAGGAGAAGTACATCGCCGCCATTTCCACCAAGCCGCCTGAGGCGATTATCGTGTCGATGGCGGACAAGCTCTATAACGCGCGCGCCATTCTGGAAGACTATCGCGCTATCGGTGAGCCGGTCTGGAGCCGCTTCACCACCGGACGCGATGGCACGCTGTGGTATTACACGGCGCTGGTGGCGGCATTCGAGGCCTTCGGCCACGACCGGCTGTGGGGAGAACTGAGCCGTACCGTGTCGGAGCTGAAGAACCTGGTGAACGCCGTTTAGGCGTGCTATGTGTTCCGGCTATTTCGTCGGTGCAGGGGTGTTCTTGTCCACCAGACGCTTGATCAGCCCGTCAATGCCCGATTGCTGCACGATTTGTTCGAATTCGCTGCGGTAAGTCAGCACCAGGCTGATGCCTTCAGCCGTAATGTCGACTATTTTCCAGCCGGCCGCTGACTTGCGCATGGCGTAATCGACCGAAGCCGGCGGCTTGCCGGGGCTGATGTACTGGTTGCGCACGGTCACTTCGGTGGCGCCGGGGGCCATCCTGACCGGCAGTACCTTCATGGTCTGGCCCTGATACGTGCCCATGGAGTTGGAATAGATGCGCACCAGCATGCTGCGGAATTCCGTGACCAGCCGTTTCTGCTGCTCGGGCGTGGCCGTGCGCCAGCCGCGCGCCACCGCGAGTCGCGTGGCCTCTTCAAAATCGATCAGGGGCAGGATCTTTTCTTCGGCAAGCGCCAGTGCCTTGCGGCGGTCGCCGGCCTGCAATTGCTTGTCCTTTTGCACCGATTCGAGCACGTCAGCCGTGACTTTGCGTACCAGCTCTTCCGGACCGACTTCCTGGGCAAAAGTGGTCATTGCCGGCAGCAGCAGACTCAGCGTGAGCGCGAAGCGCAGGAAACGGGTGAACCACATAGGCGACTTAAACATTGAAAACCTTCAATCAAATGAATGTAATAAAGACAGCAGCTTCGGGTGGAAAGTTCGCGGCGTCCAGGGAGTAATGCACGGTTTGAGGTGAAGATGCACTCCCGATGGATCAAGGCCGCTGCAGGGTGCGGATTCTACGCACTTTTTCCGGATAAAAGGGGCAGCCAGCCAAGGCACCTGGACCGTGATTCAGGGTTAGTGAGCGGATCCTGCCGCTGCTGCTGGTGTTTCCGGGAAAAAGGACGCACTCAGCTTGGTATAATGAGCCCTATTCCACCGCCTGCTGTTGCGATTCGGCGATTCGCCTTGAACCCGCAGCCGGCGGTTTCTATTTTGCCCATCATGAACATACCCCAGAGCACGCCCGAACCTGCCGTGGATTCCCCCGTCCTCTTGCGCGAAGACATCAAGCGCGACGTCGGCCGGCGGCGCACCTTCGCCATCATTTCGCACCCGGACGCGGGCAAGACCACGCTGACCGAGAAGCTGCTGCTGTTCGGTGGCGCCATCCAGCTGGCCGGGACAGTGAAGGCGAGGAAGAGTTCGCGTCACGCCACCTCCGACTGGATGGAGGTCGAGAAGCAGCGCGGCATTTCGGTGACCAGTTCGGTGATGCAGTTTGAATATGCCGGCCAGACCATCAATCTGCTGGACACGCCGGGCCATGAAGATTTTTCCGAAGATACTTACCGCGTGCTGACGGCAGTGGATGCAGCGGTGATGGTGATCGATGCCGCCAAGGGTGTGGAGGCGCAGACCATCAAACTGCTGGAAGTGTGCCGGCTGCGTAATACGCCCATCATCACCTTCGTCAACAAGATGGACCGCGAGGTGCGCGAGCCGGTCGAACTGCTCGAAGAAATCGAGTCGGTGATGAAGATCGACTGCGCGCCGGTGAGCTGGCCGCTTGGCATGGGCAAGGCATTTCGCGGCGTGTTCGATCTGCTCACCGACCGTCTGATGCGATTCACGCCCGGTGAAGAGCGCCGCTCCGACGATGGCGAGCTGATCACCGGCCTGGACAACGCTCGCTTGGATGAGCTGTTTCCGGACGAGGTGAAGAGTCTGCGCAACGATGTCGAGCTGATTCGCGGGGCCAGCGTACCTTTCGATCTGGCGCGTTTCCGTGCCGGCACGCAGACGCCGGTGTTCTTTGGTTCGGGCATCAACAATTTCGGCGTGCAGGAAATCCTGCAGGCGCTGGTGGACTGGGCGCCGCCGCCTCAGTCGCGCCAGGCCGACGCGCAGGAAGGCGGCAGCCGCATGGTGCAACCGGCCGAAGCGCCGTTTTCCGGCTTCGTGTTCAAGATCCAGGCCAACATGGACCCCAAGCATCGGGACCGCATTGCGTTCCTGCGTGTGTGCTCGGGGCGCTACCAGCCGGGCATCAAGGTGCACCACGTGCGGCTGCAGCGTGAAATGAAAATCGGCAATGCACTCACGTTCATGGCCAATGAGCGTGTCGCCAGCGAAGACGCGGTGGCCGGCGACATCATCGGTATCCATAATCACGGCCTGCTGCAGATCGGCGATACCCTGACCGAAGGCGAAACGCTGCGCTTCAAGGGTATCCCGTATTTCGCGCCGGAGCTGTTCAATCTGGCGCGCCCGCGCGATCCGTTCAAGGCCAAGCAATTGCAAAAGGGCCTGAAGGAGCTGGGCGAGGAGGGCGCCGTGCAGGTGTTCGATCCGGGCACCGGAAACACCATCTTGCTCGGCGCGGTCGGTCCGTTGCAGTTCGAAATCGTGGCGCAGCGTCTGAAGAGCGAATACAAGGTGGACGCGGTGTACGACGCTGCCAACATTTATGCTGCGCGCTGGGTAACTTATCCCGACGATGCAATGCGCCGGCGTTTCGAGAACGCCGAAGTGGCGCGCATGGGACGCGACATCGATGGCAACCCGGTCTACCTGGCCACCAACGCCGTGAACCTCAGGCTTGCCATGGAGCGTTGGCCGGATGTGACCTTCCACTCCATCCGCGAGCACGGGCAGCGCATGGAGCACGTCTGACGCCATCCTCCGTGGTACGGGCATCCCCGTGGACGGAGAGGCCCGTACCGGCCCGCAGGCGGGGATTCAGTGACTATCTATGTCTCCGATGAGCACGCTTCGTCATCGTTGATCTGAATCAAGTCCCTGCAATCTGTCGTCCGGTGCCAGCCTGCATGCCAAAGCCGTTGTCGTGGATCGCAAGTTGGTGCGGGCCGGCTCGATGAATCTCGATCCGCGTTCGCGGATATCCAATACCGAAGTTGCCGTGCTGATCGAAAGTCCGGAGATCGGTAGCCAGCTCGGCAAGCTGTTTGATGAAGCAGTATCCCTCGACCAGGCTTTTCAGGTCAGGCTGAGCGTGCCCGGCACGGCAACTCATCCTTGCTCTGGCGCATCCGCGATGATGCGAAGATGGTGCAATACGACAGCGAGCCGCTGGCGAGCTGGTGGCGTCGCTTCATCGCCGGCCTGTTCGGTGCATTTGCCCCGGAGGAATTGTTGTGATTGCTGCCAACGTTTCACTGCTGCCCCTGTTCCTCATAGGTCTGGCCATCGCGGATGCGATAAATGCGGCGGAAGGTGGGAATGATTTTTTCGTCGTGAGTGACCACGATGATGGCGGTCCGGTATTGCACGGCCATCTGCCTGAGAATGCGCATCACGTTCAGCGCGCGTTCGCCATCGAGTGGCGCGGTCGGCTCGTCGGCGAGAATCACCGGCGGCTGGTTGGCCAGAGCCCGTGCGATGGATATGCGTTGTTGCTCGCCGCCGGACAGTTGCGACACCATCGCGTTTGCGCGGTGTGCAATGTCCAGTGCTTGCAGCAGTTCCAGCGCCCGCTGGCGTGACTGGCTGTTGCTTCTGCCCGCGAGCATGGGCAACAGCGCCACGTTGTCGGTGGCGTTGAGGAAGGGGATAAGATAGGGCGCCTGAAAAACGAAGCCGATGCGGTCACGGCGTAGCGCACGCAGATCGCTGTTTTTCCAGCCGCCAGTGGCGCTGTCGAAAATGGTCTCGCCGCCGATGGACATGCGCCCGGCGGTCGGTTCGATAACCGCGCCCAGGCATTTGAGCAGCGTGCTTTTGCCTGAACCGGACGGGCCGATCAGGCCGATGACTTCTCCGGGGGCCACGCGCATGTCCACGTTCTTGAGTGCATCGACGGCGGCATCTCCCTTGCCGTAACGCTTGCTCAGTCCTTCGATCAGGATGGCTTCGGGATGTGCATTTTGAACTTCGCTCATGCTTCAGCCCCCGATGGCCGTGGCCGGATCGACACGCAGCGCGGCGCGGATGGCGACGACACTGGCCAGGGTGCAGACCAGCATTACGGCAAGGAACCCGCGCAGAGTGTCGCCGGTCTGCAGCAGCACAAACTTGGGGAAATAAGGCGCCCACAGCGTGGCGACGCTCTTTCCGACGATGAATCCGACCAATCCCAAACCCAGTGATTCCTGCAGGATCATGCCGGCGATGGTGAAGTTTCTTGCGCCGATCAGCTTGAGCACGGCGATCTCGCGAATCTTGCCCAGGGTCATGGTGTAGATGATGAACGAGACGATGGCGGCGCTGACGACGGCGAGGATGACCAGGAACAAGCCGATTTGTTTGGCCGCGGTGGCGGTCAATTTGGCGACCAGAATCTCCTCCATCTGTGCGCGGGTATAGACCTGCAGGCGCTTCCAGCGGCGGATGTCCTGTGCCACCTGTTCGGCCTCCAGACCGGGCATTACGCGTAAAAGTACTGCATTGACATTGCGGTTGGCAGACTGGCCGGCAATGATGGCATCGAGCAACCCAGGAACGCCGGGCCGGTTGAAAGCAGGATTGGCGGTGGTACGGGCACGCTCATTGAGGATGGTGTCGTTGTCCTTCAGATACTGCGCTTCCTGGGCATCCTTGATCGGAATGAAGATCATCGGATCACCGCTGGCGGACACCATGCGCTGGGTTAGGCCGACCACCTGGTAGTGGTGTCGGCGAATGCGCACGCTGTCCCCAAGGCTGAAACCAGTCTTGATGTCGGCTACCGCCTCGTAGTGGGACCGGGTGATGGCGCGTCCGGCCACCAGATAAGCCGGTGCACCGGGTTTGTCCGGTGCCGTGACATCCACGCCGACCACCATGACGCGAATGTCCTGCCCAGCGCGTTGCACCTGCATGGTGAGGTAAGTGGCGTTGCCGGTTTCGGCAACGCCCGACATTCCCTGCAGGCTGCGCCACACGTCATCGCGCAGGCTGGACGGTTCGGCATAGGGACCGAGCGTATCGCGTTGGACTACCCACAAATCGGCGCCGCTGTTGTTGATCAGAGCCTTGGCGTCATCGACCATGCCGCGATAAATGCCGGCCATGGAAAGCGTCACACCGATGAGCAGGCCAAGTCCAATGCCGGTGAATGCGTATTTTCCCCATGACTGGAGAATGTCGCGTCCGGCCAGGTTGATCATGGCGCGCTGGAGCCGGGCGTGATGCTGTCGGTCACGCGCACCCGTTCTCCGGAGCGCAATTCCTGCGGCGCGTGGTGTATGACGGCGTCTCCCTGCTTCAATCCTTCCAACACCTGCGTGCGCCCCTCCAGTGTTTGGATGCCGGTCTTCACCGGTGCAAACAGCGTCTTGCCGTTGTCAATGCGCCAAACGCCGGTTTGCTGCCCGATGCGCCGGATCGCGGCGGTCGGCAGCGCGAGCACGTCCCTGACCACGGGCAGTTGAATGGTGACTTCGACCAGTTCGCCCACGGACAGCCCGGGTGGCCGGGTGTCGAATGTAATTTCGACCAGTCGCTCTTCCGTCACGCTGTCGCTGTTCAAATCAATTCGCGCTACCTTGCCTGGAAAAGACGTCTGCGGTTGTGAGCGCAGGACGATTTTCGCCGGCTGTCCGATGAGAATGCCCGCTGCTCGGGCCTGGTCAATGCGCGCCTTGATCCACAAGCTGTCTGGATTGATCAGGCGCAGAACCGCCTGTCCGGCCACGACTGTCGATCCCGGTTCGGCCTCGCGCGCCGTGACCAGGCCGTCGATCGGGCTGAGCAGGCGATACTGGGTGCGTTGCCTGCCAAGGCCGGCACGATCCGATTCGAAGCGGAGGACATCACGTCGTGCCGCATCCAGCGCCGCCTGCGCGGACTGCCGGGCAGCCGTGGCGGCATTGGCCTCATGTCGTTTCACATCGGCTGCTTCCTGGCTGACAAAACCCTTCTGATGCAAATCGCTGAATCGCGCCGCGCTGGCTGCTGCCAGGGTGCTGCGGCTTTCTGTTTCGCGCAATTGCGCTTCGGCACCCTGCACTGCGCTGGCGGCGCGCTGAATCGCGCTGCCGGCGCTGTTCATTCGTTCGTCCAGATCAACGGCATCCAGCTCCGCCAGCAATTGGCCTGCCCTGACCCGATCGCCGTGATCGGCCAGCACCCGAGTCACGCGGCTTGCTGTCGTCGGCCCGATGACATAAGCGCGGCGCGCCTCGACCGTGCCGATGCCGAAGATCTGCGGTGACAGATCGGCCGTTTCAGTCGTTGCCACAGTGACACTGAGCGCGGCCATGGGCCCGTTCCTGGCCACGATCAGCACTATGCCGATCAGCAGCATGATCACGGCTGCAGTGAGCACGAGGCTCTTCTTCGATGGCAGGCTCATGGTTGTGACAATGGTTGTGAGGCAGAAGACTCCACTATTGTCATTCCTTCATGGTGGCTTGAACGATTCATTTTCTGCTTCCGGTGAAAATCGGGTTGTTTTATTCAGTAACTCAATACGTCTGAATCAGTGTTGCTTGAGAAGCGCGAATGATGTTGCCAGGGAAAAGAGGCAAGACTTGTAGCCAAGCCTGTGTGACCAATTCAACTTGAACGCCAGATTCTGCGGTAAGCAATCCACGCGATGATCAGCCACACCATCAGACGAAAACTCATTGCCGCCACAGTGCGCAATTCGTAGGCTGCGCCGCCCGCCACGTGCAGGCCGAAGGCCAGAAAGACCAGCAGCGTTGTGCCCGCAATCAGAAAGGCCATTAGCGCCGCCCAGCGCTGACGCATCCACAAGCCAGCTCCGGCAGCGGCATAAGCGAAACCGCCGAGAAAGTTGAACCACACCACAAAGCCGATGTACGCGCCGGCAGCACGTCGCGCCGCGTCATCGCCGAACAGCACATTTCCGCCGGACATGATGCTCAACAGACCGAATACGACGGCAACAACAGATGCTGACTTGAGCACAACAGTTCTTGCTTGCTTCGATCTGTTCATGGGAGTGCCGCCCTTGTGTGGTGGATTGAGCCTGTATCTGGCAACGTGTTCCGCTCAGAACCAGCTCTCGACCTTGGCTCGGGCCGGGACGCCGCCGGCATGCACGACCTTGCCGTCCACCACCACACCCGGAGTGGACATGATTCCCCAGTTCACGATGGCCTGCATGTCTTCCACTTTTTCAAGTTCGATCTGCACGCCCTTTGCGCTGGCTACTTCACCAATCAGCTTCGCCGTGGACTTGCAATTGCTGCAACCCGAACCCAGTACCTTGACGTTTTTCATGTCAATCTCCTACAAGACGGCATTGAACACATAACCCACCAGCAAGATGCCCACGGCCACGACACCTGCAAAGGTGGCGATCAGAGGCAATTTCAGTACCTTGCGCAAAATGATCATCTCCGGCAGCGACAACGCGATCACGCTCATCATGAATGCCAGCACCGTTCCCAGCGCTGCTCCCTTGCCGATCAGGGCTTCGACGACGGGAACGATGCCTGCCGCGTTGGAGTACATGGGTACACCGATCAACACCGCGGCAGGAACCGACCACCACGGGGCATCATTGCCCATGATGCTGACCATGAAGTCCTCGGGCACATAGCCATGAATACCGGCCCCGAGCGCAATCCCGGCGAGGATGTAGGGCCAGACTTTGCCGACGATGTCCCTGACCTGGGCAATGGCGGATTCGACGCGCTCGGCCCAGGTGATGCGTTCGGTTTGAAATTCCGAGCCGGTGCTCTTCTGTAGTGCGCGCACCCAGTCTTCAACATAGCGTTCCATACCCAGCTTGCCGATGACCACTCCTGAAACGATGGCGACGCTCAGCCCCATTGCCAGGTAGAGGCCGGCCACTTTCCAGCCGAACATGCCAAACAACAGCGCCAAGGCCACTTCGTTCACCATGGGGGCTGCAATGAGGAATGAAAACGTGACGCCCAGCGGTACGCCGGCGGACAGAAATCCGATGAAAAGAGGCACGGCCGAGCAGGAGCAGAATGGCGTAACGATGCCCAGGGTGGCGGCAAAGACGTTGCCGGCGCCCAGGCGTCTGCCCGATAGCATTGCCCGAGTGCGCTCGGGTGAAACGAAGGTATGCACGATGCCCATCACGAACACGATGAGGGTGAGCAGCAGGAGCACCTTGGGCGTGTCGTAGAAAAAGAAATGCACTGCCTCCCCAAGGTGCGTGGTGCGATCAAGCCCGATCACCGACAGCAAGGCGTCCGCGAATGCTGTGAGATTCCAGTAAGCGCCAATCCACAAAACCAGCGCAAGGATCAGCCAGACCCACGGCGCGCTGCGAGGCAGCACGGGCAGATGGTCTGAGGTGACATTGATTGTCATCGGGAATCGCATTTCAACAGGCGGTTGGATGAAGGAGACAAGGCGCTATCGGCCCAGTATGGGCGCCTTGCCGCCCATTGCATTGATTTACATCAATGCTGGCAATCTGCCCGGCCTGCGAGGCCGTCATTGCCACCGAGGTTGCCGCAAGCCACCGGCTGCTTCGCATGGCTGCCTATTGCCGCGGCAGCGTCAACACTGCCTCAAGTCCGCCTTCCTGCAGGTTGTGCAGCAGCAGCGTGCCGCCATGCAATTGCGCGACGCTTCTCGCGATAGTCAGGCCCAGGCCGGTGCCTCCGGTATCGCGGCTACGCGAGCCTTCGATGCGATAAAACGGCTCGAACACCCGATCAAGTTCGGCCTCGGGAATGCCGGGACCCTGGTCTTGTATGCGAATCACCAGCGCTTGCCTGTCGTCCTCGATGATGACGGTGGTGGCCTTGCCGTATTTGAGCGCATTGTCGATCAGGTTACCCAGGCAGCGCTTCAGCGCCTGGGGTCGGCCAAGATAAGGACCGCTGGCGTTGCCCTCAATGGTCACTTGTCCGCCGAGTTCCCCGGCATCTGCCTGCAGGCTTGCGAGCAATGCCATCATGTCCAGTGGCTGCACTTTCTCGGCACTTTCCACTCCCCGCATGAAATCGAGCGTGGCACGCACCAGCGACTCCATCTCTTCGAGGTCCTGTGCGATCTTGTTCTTCAACTCCCCATCCTCCAGCAGTTCGGCACGCAATCGCAGGCGGGTTATCGGTGTCTTCAGATCGTGTGACATTGCCGCCAGCATTGCGGTGTGCTCGCGCAGGTAACGGACCAGGCGCGCCTGCATGGTGTTGAAGGCGCGCGCGGCACGCGTCACCTCCAGCGGGCCGGTCTCCGGCAACGGTGCCCGATTGATATTCCTGCCCAGCTCGTCGGCCGCATCGGCCAGTGCATTGAGCGGGCGCGTTGCCCAACGCACCGCGACCAGCGAGACCGCGATCACTGCGGCGAGAAGCACCGCCAGGCTTGCCAGCAGCCGGTAAGGCCAGCCAGCGCTCTGCTCGGATTGCCGCGAATCGAAGGTGACCAGGGCCCCGTCACGCAGGCGCATCTGTGCGATGAAAGACAGACCGGGCGCCGACCCGAAGTGCATTGCGGCCCCTGGAGCCATCCAGGGCGGATGTGCGCCCATACCCATGGGTCCGCCCTTGCTCCACGCGGGGGTGGGAATGGCCTGCGCTTGCGTGACTGCCACTGCAGCGGTTCGCCCGTCGCCGAGGTAGCGCTGCAGCACCGCGCTGAAGAGCGCTGCCCGTGTGCTCTGGCTGGCGCCGGGTTCCTGGACGATCGGCGGATGCTGATCGAGCTTGATGGTGAGTGGCGGCGCGCTGAACACGCTCACGATCCGGCGGCGTTCGGCAGCATCGAGCGGATCGAGGAGCCTCACGATGTCGGCAATGCGCTGCGCGGCCTGCATCCCGCTCGCCTGCGACAGCGCTTCGCCGCGCTCAACCATGTGGATGGCGAAACTGATCAACTGCGCGGTCAGCAGGACGCCCAGCAGGACCAGCACGAGGCGGCTGAACAGCGAGCGTGGCACGAGGTGCATCAGCTTTCTTCCACAACCGGCGTTGCCAGCACATAGCCCTCGCCACGCACGGTCTTGATGATGCGCGGCTCGCGCGCATCATCGCCCAAGCGCTGGCGCAGGCGGCTTATCTGCACGTCGATGGCGCGGTCGAACGGACCGGCATCGCGGGAAATCATCAGCTCGATGAGCTGATCGCGCGTCAGCACCCGATTGGGATGCGCAAGGAAGATCCGCAGCAGCTTGAATTCGGTGCCGCTCAGCGGCACCACCACGCCATCGGGCGCGGTGAGATTGCGCGTCGCGGCGTCCAGCCACCAGCCGGCAAACCGGCAGGACTTCACTGCATCGGGTTCGAAATTGTCGGGCAGCGAGCGCGAGCGTCGCAATACGCTCCTGATCCGGGCCAGCAGTTCGCGCGGGCTGAATGGCTTGGCCAGATAGTCATCAGCGCCCATCTCCAGTCCCACGATGCGGTCCGTTTCTTCGCCGAGCGCCGTGAGCATGATGATCGGCACGTTGGACCGTGTGCGCAGATCGCGGCACAACTGCAGGCCATCTTCACCGGGCAGCATCACATCCAGCACGATCAGATCCGGTTGCGCTGTGACCAGCGCGGCCCGCAATGCCTTGCCGTCGGCCACGGCGGTCACGCGATAAGCCTGCTTCTGCAGATACTCCTGCAAAAGACCGCGAATCTCCTTGTCGTCATCAACGATCAGTACGTGGTCTGGCGCGTTCATGATTGCCATGTTGCGTCAAGCCATGCGTGCCCGGGTGCAAAAATGTATCGCACTGTAACAAGGTCCGTCGATGCAAGTCTGCGATACAAAACACGCAGCCTGGGACATCTGGCATTTACAACTGCCTGATTAAATGGGTCCTGTAGCAAAGTGATTTATTCACAATTCATAAAAGGATCTGATCATGAAAAATTCATACAAAATCGTTGCTGGTGTTGCCGTCGCACTCAGCTTTGGCGTTGCTGCGGTCGCGTTTGCCCATCCCGGGCCAATGAGTGGTGGAATGGGTGGCGGAATGGGCCACGGCATGCGTGGCGATATGGACCAGGGCATGATGATGCAAGGCGGGCCTGCGGGCACCGCGACCGGTCAGCAACTGATGACTCCCGATGAGCGCAGCGCAATGATGGAAAAAATGCGTAGCGCGAAAACCCCGGAGGAGCGTCAGAAGTTCGCGGACGCGAACCATGCGCAAATGGAACAGCGTGCCAAGGACAAGGGCATCACATTGCCCCATGCACACGGACTGCGGGCCGGTTTCGGCCCGAATGCGACTCCGCCGGCCGCAGGGACTCGGTAATCCGGTGTTTCCATGTCCGGGGCGGGGAAACCCGCCCCGTGTCATCGCATCGCATCGGGCCCTATTGCTCATCCAGATTCATTCAGTGCTGCGCGCTCTGGAACACCAGAAAATACTGTTTGGGCAGAAACCCATGTTCGCCGGCCGGCGTGTAGC
This sequence comes from Betaproteobacteria bacterium, assembly GCA_947479645.1. Taxonomy (GTDB): domain Bacteria; phylum Pseudomonadota; class Gammaproteobacteria; order Burkholderiales; family SG8-39; genus CAIYPG01. Next base: position 12,150 of record CANKAJ010000130.1, read on the forward strand.
CGGCGCGCCTGAGTTCGGCCTTTACCTGATCCGGCATGAGGCGGGCGCTTTTCGGCGGGCCGTCGGGTGAATCCATGCGGTAGTCAATGACGGCAAGGCGTCCGCCGGGCTTGAGTGAATCGCGCAGCTTGCGGAAATAATTGTCGCGGTCCGTGATGTGATGAAAAACATCGACCATGATGATGAGGTCGGCCTTTTCCGGCAGGCGTGCATCGCCCGCGGCGGCCCGCACTGCGATGACATTCTTCAGTCCTTCGCGGACGGCGCGCTCAGCAAGGTATTTCACCATGTCAGGCTCGGTGTCCACGCCGTAGACTTTGCCCTTGGGCACCCTATGTGCCAGGCGCACGGCAAAATAGCCGGTGCCCGAACCGATGTCAGCGACAATGGCATCCGGCTTCAGGCCCAGCGTCTGAATGACTGCATGCGGCTTCTGCCAGGCATCGCGCCCGGGATCGTCGAAGACTTTCGCCCACTTTCCGGCCTCGGCAAAACTGTGCTCATGCGTATGCGGTGCCTGTGCGGCTGCAGTACCGGCCAGCAGCACAGGCACCGCCAATGCCGCGAGCATCGGAATCATCATTGCTTTTCGCATCGGAATTCCCTGTGGAATGGCTGCCGGCGCGGCAGCGCGTAACTTTACTTCTTGCAGGTATTCACCCCAAGCAGCGTATAGGCCGGGCAAAAGCCCATTACGGACGTGGCCAGCGGTATCACACCGATCCACCCCCATACGCCGATCATTCCGGCAAGGGTCAGGCCGATCAGTGCGATACCGGCGGTGGCGCGAACAACTCGATCAATGGTTCCTGCATTGGCTTTCATTATCATCTCCTATGGGGTGAAACATAAAGACGTCCTGTTCAGCGTTTTGCACGCCGCGACTTGACGCCACAGAACTGCTCGTAAAGCACCTGCATCACGGCCAGCGCTTCCTTGCTGGCAACCGAGTAATAAATTCGCTTGCCATCACGACGGGTATCCACCAGGCCTTCATTGCGCAGCACGCCCAGCTGCTGCGACAGGGTGGGCTGGTGAATATCCAGCGCCTCCTCCAGATCGCTCACGCAGCATTCGCCCTGCGAGATCTGGCAAAGCAGCAGCAGGCGGTCCGGGTTCGACAGTGTCTTCAGCATGTCACAGGTACGGGAAGCCGATGCGCGCATCGTTTCCAGGTCAATGTTGGCGGTGGAATGGGTCATGGCTTGGATTCAGATTGGCTGCGGTTGAAAACAATATATTGCATAATATAATCAATGTCAATATAATATAAAAAGATATATTGAATTTAACCTGTTCCAATTGATCCAGCGCAATCTGTGTCACCGAACATCTGATTAGTATCTCAATGGAGATGCCATGTTGACCAAACCATCGATCGTTGTTGTCCTCGCCGCCATTTTGACCATTTTGAATATGGCCGGATTGGCGCACGCCCAGACCCAGGCCGTTGTCGGTGGCGCACAAAACACGCTGGCCACAATGGAGGCGCGCTCGGCAGCCAAAGCGGAGCTGGCAAGCTTTGATGCCGTGGTGGAGGCCGTGCGCCAGACTGTGCTGGCGGCGCAGGTGCCTGGTGCCATTGTCGAACTGCGCGTCAAGGCGGGTGACATGGTCAAGGCGGGGCAGGTGCTGGCGCGCGTGGATGCCCGTGCCGCCGAGCAGTCCGCCACCGCCAGCCAGGCGCAAGTGGAGGCGGCGCGCGCCGCGCTGAATGTCGCGACAAAGGATTTCGAGCGCCAGAAACTGCTGTTCCAGAAGCGCTTCATCAGCCAGGCCGCGCTGGATCAGGCTGAAGCCATATACAAGGCCGCCGAATCCCAGGTGGCCGCGCAGGCAGCCCAGGCCGGCGCTACCCGAACGCAATCGGATTTCTTCATCGTGCGCGCGCCTTATAACGGCATTGTGGCCGAGGTGTCGGTGGTGTTGGGTGACATGGCCATGCCGGGTCGTTCAATCCTGACGCTGTACGATCCCTCGTCGCTGCGGGTGACGGCGACGATTCCGGAGTCCATTGTCAATTCGCCTGCGGCACGCCAGGGCGCCAGGATCGAATTGCCGAGCGCCACCGGCACGCAGAAGTGGATCACGCCGCGTCTGGTCACCGTGCTACCGACAGCGGACCCCAATACCCACACGCTGCAGATTCGTCTCGACTTGCCCGCAGGCACGGCCAATGTCATTCCGGGCATGTTTGCACGCGTGTGGCTGCCGGTGCAGGCAGCCCCCGGAGAACGTGACGGACGCGTGTTTGTTCCGCTCAAGGCCGTTGTCCATCGCGCTGAAATGACCGGCGTCTATGTGCTCGACGCCGCGGGCAAGCCGGTGCTGCGCCAGATTCGCGTCGGGCGGACGGTCGACGACGCGATAGAGGTGCTGAGTGGCATTGCCGCGGGCGAGAGCGTCGTCATCGATCCGCAGGCTGCGGCGCGACTGCGTTGACCGGACCAGCGCGATGAACATGCAACTTGGCCTGTCCGGCCGCACCGCAGCGGCGTTCCTCAAGGCCCAGATCACGCCCTTGCTGGCACTGACCGCGCTGTTGTTGGGCGCGTTTGCCGTGCTGGTCACGCCGCGCGAAGAAGAGCCACAGATCAATGTAACCATGGCCAATGTGTTCGTGCCGTTTCCGGGCGCTTCCGTCAGGGACGTGGAACAGATGGTGGCTACACCGGCCGAACAGGTACTGTCACAGATCGCCGGCACTGAACATGTGATGTCGGTTTCGCGCCCGGGCATGGCCATCATCACCGTGCAGTTCAAGGTGGGCGTGCCGCGCACCGAGGCGCTGGTGCGCCTGCACGACGCGGTCAGC
>CANKAJ010000131.1 GCA_947479645.1 Betaproteobacteria bacterium
GGCCGCCGCCTTGATCGAATCGAGCAGGTGCTGCGGCAGGCGCAGCGAGATTGTCCTGGTCGAGGGTTTCAGGTTCGGCAGCACGACGCGCTGAGCCTTCGCCCAGTCCAGATATTGCGTCGAGTCGCTGCCCCTGGATTCCCGGAAGGCGCGCTCTTCCGTCTCGTTCTTGAACTTCGGCAGCAGCTTGGCTTGCTTGGTCATGGATGCTCCTTTCCTTACGGTGCATGTCCCGCGCCGAGATCACGCGAATCAGCGTGTCGTCAGCGCGCAGCAATGTAGATCTCAAACAGCCATCGCGAGCGGGGAATTTTCACCAATCGCCGCGCGATTGACCGCTTGCCAGGCCGGCGATATAGTTGCAAACGGAAAAAAGGTGGTTTGAAATTCCTGTTTTTCCTCCACAGGTCTCAACATTTGGAAGGCGCGCCATGACCGCAACAGCAAAGGTAGCACGCTTACCCGAGCGAGCGCGTGCGCCCCAGGCCAAGACGCGCCTGCGCACGGTAAAACGCAAGGCGCCTGATATCAATCCAGCTCAGCTTAATCGGGCAGTTCAAGCCATTAACCGGGCGGACAAGCGCGACGACTGGTTCGACTTCCTGCGACACGTCGAATGAGCTTGCGCCGTGGCGACCTTGTCACGGTCGCCGCCAAGGGCCCGTACACTGGCAAACCGCGTCCGGCGCTTGTAGTGCAATCGGATCGCCTATCACAGCTCGCCAGCGTGACGGTATGCCCGTTGACCGGAGAACTGATCGCCGCCGCACCGCTTCGAGTGCGCATCGAGCCAAGTCGGCTCAACAATCTTCGTCAACCCTCTGATGTTATGGTGGACAAGCTAAGTGCCGTGCCGCGGGATGCTGTAAGTGAAGCGTTCGGGCGTTTGAGTGCGGCAGAACTCTCTCTTGTGGACGTTGGATTGCGACTGCTGCTGGAGATGTAATGCCTACTCTGACTTAGGACGAGGCATTCACGAAACGTGAGATCGCGATGAAATGCACCATTTGCAAGACGGGCCATACTCACCCTGATACTGCCACCGTTGCTATTTTGCTAACGTCCGTCGCCTGGCGCGAATGCTGATTGGTGGCAGAAGTAGCAAGGGTTTGCAGGCGGAATGCGAGTGTGCCCTTGGCGCTTGAACGAGGCGCAAGAGCTATCTTTGACGAGAAAGATTTGCTGCTTCTCTGGCGCTATAACACGGCGGCATGCAAACGGATCTATCCATGGGCAATTGCTGGATTGAGGTTGTTGGATTGATTCAGGGTCAACGAAACTCTCAACCAGCATATGACTCACCCAACGGCAGCCCCACAAGACTGATAAAGTCGATTCGACGGGGTAGGCTATACTCCCCGCCACCAATTGCCTGTTCTTTTCTCTTGTGACCTTGCCGGGTCGGCCGTATCGTCAATCCGGCAACACTTATCGTGGAGATTCACCATGATCAAATCCAGGATTGCTGTTTATTGCGTTTTCGCGCTGGCGTGGCTGATCTCGGCCGGCACACCGATGGCTGCGGAGTATCCGTTGCGGCCCATCCACGTTGTCGTCGGCTATCCGCCCGGCGGACTGACCGATATCGTGGCGCGTGCCGTGGCCGAGCGGTTTCAGGAAAAGCTGGGGCAACCCGGGATCGTCGATAACCGCCCGGGCGCGGGGTCTGAACTGGCCATGTCGCTTGTCGCCCGCGCCGTAGCCGATGGATACACGCTGCTGTTCGGCGTAGCGTCAATGACCATCAACCGGGCGCTGAAGCCGGACATGAAGGACGACCCGCTGCCGCTGTTGCGCCCGCTGGGGCTGATCGGTCGCACCGGGCCCTACGTGCTGATCGCCCGCCCGGGACTCGCCGCGAACAACCTGCAGGAACTGTTTGCGCTGGCGAGAAAAGCGCCAGGTACCATCACCTACGCCTCCTACGGCGTCGGCGCGCATAACCACTTCATTGGCGAGTGGCTGGGATCTCAGGCCAAAGTGCAGTTCAACCACGTTCCTTACACCGGCTCGACACCTTCCCTGGCAGCCCTGATGGGTGGCCACGTCGACCTGGATATCGAACCGCTGACGCAGGCGCGACCGCTCCTCGAATCCGGCAAGGCCAAAGCGCTGGCCGTGGCCGACGTGCAGCGCTCGCCGCTATTGCCGAACGTGCCCACCATGGCGGAGGCCGGCGGCACCGACCCCCTGCTCGCGACATCGTGGTATGGACTGATGGCGCCGAAGGACACCCCGGCCGACATACTTGCCCGACTCGAAAAAGCCACCGTCGAGATCTCGAAAATCCCCTCCGCGGTGGAGGCACTCAAGCGCGATGGCGGCGTCATCTACGGCACCGGTGCCACCGCATTCGCCGCCTTCATCAAGGAAGAAATGGACAAGTGGCGCTCCATCGCCGTGCGGGCCAACATCAAGCCGGAGCAATAATCGGGTAGCGGCACTCTGGGCACGCGGGCTGACGCAATGCGCGCCTGCCCGCTCAGCCCGATGCTGGCGATTCTGTCGGCGAATCGCTCGACAGCTCGCGCAGTTCGCCTTTGCGAATCTTGCCCGTGGCGGTGCGTGGAAACTCCGAGACGAAGGCGACCGCAGACGGTTTCTTGAATGGCGCCAGATTGTCCCGGCAAAACGCGATGAGTTCCTCCGCCTCCAGCGCGCAGCCCGGCTTGAGCATGACGATGGCCTTTGGCGTCTCACCCCATTCCGCGCTGGGCACTCCGATTACGGCACATTCCGCGACCGCCGGGTGGGTCATGATCAACTCCTCGATTTCGCTCGGGTAGATGTTCACCCCGCCGCTGATGATCATGTCCTTCCTGCGTCCGACAACGTAGACGAATCCATCGCTGTCCCGGGTGGCCAGATCTCCGGTATAAAACCAGCCTTCCCTGATCGTCTCCTGGCCGTAGGACGGATCATTCCAATAGCCCGGGGTGATCGCATCGCCCCTGACAATGATCTCGCCGGTTTGCCGGCCGTCCGCGGCGACCGCATTGCCATCCTCGTCAACGATGCGGAAATCACAGAATGCGCCGGGCCGCCCGACCGACGCCAGCAGTTTGTCACTGCCCTCTGCAATGTAATCTTCCTTGAAGAGGCAGGTACAGAGATTCGTTTCCGAAGCCCCGTAGATGTTGTGCCAGACGGGTCCCAGACTGTTCACAATGGACTTGACCAGCGCCGGTGAAAACGGCGCGCCGGTCCCACCGATGAATTCGATGCTTCGCAAATCCGCGGATGCGGTTCCCGGATGCGCCAGCAGCCGCTGCGCCACGGTCGGGCTGACGGTAAAGTGCGTGACCTTCTCTCTTGAAATCACCTCGAGCATCCCGGCGACATCGGAGGTGGTGATGATGCAGCGGCACCCGGCGAGGATGGCATTGAAACGATTGGCGCCGGAGGCCAGAAAGAACATCGGCGCATGAATCATGAAAACATGATGCGGCCGCAGCGACATCGCCACGACATGATTGACCACGGCAGCACAGGTCGTCCGGTGCGTGATCATCACCCCTTTGGGCATGCCGGTCGTGCCGCTGGTGTAGGCCAACGCGTACAGGTCCGATTCGCTGATCGCAGTGACCGGTTCCGTCGCGGGGCTGGCATGCATGATCCCAACAAGGTCGTGCTCGCAGCGATGGCCGTCGCCCAGTCCGATCGCAAACTCGATTTCGCTACAGTCCAGTTCCGCGACGATGCCTTCATAGGGCACATCAACCACGAGCGCGCGCGGACGCGAATCCGCGACGATGGAGCGAACCTCGCGCGCCTTGAGCCAGGTGTTCACGGGAACAAACACGAATCCGGCCTTGGCCGCCGCGCAGTACAGCTCCATGTACACATTGCTGCTGCGCGCCAGCACGGCGATCCGGTCGCCCTTTTCGAGCCCGAGCGACGCCAGGCCATTGGCGAGCCGGTTGACACGCTCATTCACCTCGCTCCAGGTGTATTCGCGTCCCTCATGGACGAACCCGACCTTCTCGGGGAATCGATACGCCGTTCTTCTGATGATGTCGCCGACAACCATGCTTGCCGGCCTACTCAGGCTCGATGCCGGCTGCCTTCAGCAAGGCCGTCCAGCGCGGCACTTCCTTCTTCACGTAGGCATCGGTCTCATCCGGCGTGAGAAACAGTGCGCGCCCGGCCTCCGAATTGCGCTTGAGCATTTCCGGGTCCCGCCCCACATCGGTAAGGAGCGTATGCAGGGTGCTGATGATGGGGCGCGGCGTCTTCGCCGGAGCAAAGTAGCCGGTCCAGGAGTTGATGTAGACGCCGGGCAGCGTGTCCTGCATCAGCGGCGTGTCGGGCAGCGCCGCCGAGCGCTCGGTGGCAGAGAGCGCCATGACGTGCCCCTGGCCGCTCTTGAGATGGGGGAAAATGAGATTGAGCGACACCATGACGCCGCCCAACCGCCCGCCCCACAGGTCGTTCATCATGCGCCCCGCCTCGGCATAGGGCACCCAGGTGTGGGTCAGCTTGGCTGCTTCACGCATCATGTTGTTAAGCGTCTGGTAGGAGCCGCTTTGCCCGCCCACCGGATACTTGTCCGGTTCCTTGCGCATGCGTTCGAGGAACTGGGTAAAAGGCACGCCCTTGAACTCGGCACGCGTGAGCAGGCCGAAGTATTGTTCACCGACGATGGTAATGCCGGAGAAGTCCCTGACCGGGTCGTAGGGGAGGTTCTTGACCATACCGGGTGCCGTCGAGAGCGCACTGGTGCTGCCCAGCAGGATGGTGTAGCCATCGGGCTTGGCGCGGGCAACCACGCCTGGCCCGATGGTGGCACCGGCCCCGGGACGCGCCTCCACCAGCACAGGATGGCCGAATTTGGGCTGCAGTTTGCCCGCCACCAGGCGCGCACCGATGTCAGTGGCCGAACCCACCCCGAAGGGAATGATGATGGTGAGCGGCCGCGAGGGGTACTTGTCCTGTGCCTGAGACTGGGCGTGGACAGGAGAAACGGTGGCGACCGTGGAGACCATGGCGATTGCAATGGCAGCGGCCAGCTTCGTCAGGGAACGCGGGCTTGTTGCTGGATGGAACGGGGTCATGCTGTTCTCCTCTGGTGTGGTTCGTTCGACAGCAGGGCTGCCACCTGTTTTCGGTTCGAATACCGAAGAATTATTATGTTCAATATTAAGAATTAATAACCTGTATTCAATCATTCACGGCTTTAATGTAATCAATGCATCCGCCGCCAATATGGACGTCGATGTAATGAACAAGGGATTGATGTCCAGCTCGGCGATACGATCCCTGTGGTCATGCAGCAGCCACGATACGCGGCTCAGCACCTGGGCCAGTCCTTCCACGTCCAGCGCCTCACGTCCACGATAGCCATTGAGCACTGCCGCGCCCTTGATTTCCTGCACCATCTCGCGCGCCTCGGCCGGCCCGAAGGGCGCGAAGCGGTAGGTCACGTCACGCAGCACTTCGGCGAAGATGCCGCCCAACCCGAATACCACGGTCGGGCCGAAGCATGCGTCGTTCAAACCGCCCACGATGATCTCCAGGCCGCTCGCCATCTGCTGCACCAGCACGCCTTCGAGCCTGGCTTCGGGCTTGTAGCGCGCCGCTGACTGGGTCACCGCTTCGGCGGCCGTCTTGAGTTCATCGAGATTGGAAATGCCCAGGCGCACTGCATCCGCTTCGGTCTTGTGGGCGATGTCGGCGGAATTCACTTTCACCGCCAGCGGAAAGGCAAAGGGCGCAGCCTTGAGAGCGCGCACCTCGGCGAGACTCAACAGCACCTCGCCGACCGCCGGTATGCCGTAGGCACGCAGGCACGCCTTGGCGGCATGCTCGCTCAAGCTTGTTGCTCCGGCCGGCAGTGTCAATGACTGTGGCGTTATCGGACGCGCTTCGTCCCTGATTGCAGCGAGTTGGCGCCGACGCTTCGCGGCAAACTGATGCAGCGCCCCCACCGCCTTCGCCGCTCGCGGTGGCGTGGCATGCCAGGAAATATTGTTCGCATCAAACAGCTCCGGCGCCACGGCTTCGCGATCGGGGCCGAAAGCCATCAGCACGGGCTTGGTCGTCCCATGTGCGATTTCGATCAGCTCATTGCATTGCGCGACGGTGTTGGTGCTCATTTTCGAGCGCACGATGACCATATCGATATTCGGGTCGGCCAGCACAATGCGCAAGGCGGTATTGGATACGCTGCTGCCATCCTTGGCGCCCTGCCCGGAGATGTCCACGGGATTGGCGGCGGTCAGAAAATCGGGAAGTATGGCCTTGAGTTTGGCCAGCGTATCGGTGGCGAGATCCGGCATGTCGATGCCATCGCGTTCGGCGTGATCGGTCAGGATGACGCCGGCGCCGCCCGAACCCGAGATCACCGCCATGCGATTGCCGGCGGGCAACTTGCCGCCGCGAAACGCGCGGGCAATGTCCACGACATCGGCGGCGTCCTCGATCTCGATGAAGCCACCGGCGCGGAAAGCCGCCTGATACAGGTCGTAGCTGGCGGCGAGGCTGGCCGTATGCGACGCCGCTGCCTTGCCGCCGCGTTCGGTCTTGCCGGCTTTCCAGACGAGGATGGGCTTGCCCACCTCCAGCGCGCGCGCACCGATGCGCAACAGTCGCCGGCCATCATCGATGCCCTCGATGTAAGTGGCGACCACCTTGACCTCGTCGCACTCCAGGTAATACTCGAGAAAATCCAGCGTGGTGAGGTCGATGCTGTTGCCGATGGAGACCACGTAATTGAAGCCCATGCCGGCGCGATCGATGGCGCCGACCATGGTCAGGCCGAAGCCCCCGCTTTGGGTGACCATGGCCACGGGGCCGCGCTTGATGTCGGCATACTTGAAGCCGGCGCCGAAGCCCGCATGCATGCAATCGGGCAGATTGATGATGCCAAGACAGTTCGGACCAACCACGCGAATGCCGCTGCGACGAATGACCTCTTCGAGTTCTTCCTGCAGCTTTGCGCCAGCAGGACCGATTTCGCGAAAGCCCGCCGAGAGAATGATCGCAAACGGAATACCGCGTTGGCCGCTCTGTTCAATCACGCTCGCGACCAACCTGGCGCCCACCGCGACGATGACCACGTCCGGTACGGCGGGCAGATCAGCAACCGAGGCGTAACACGGCAAGCCGCGAATCTCTTTCAGCCGGGGATTGATTGGATAGACCGTGCCTGAGTAACCGAACTCGGTGAGAAAACGCACTGGCTGACCGCCGATGCTGGCGGGGTTGTCGGAGGCGCCGACGATCGCGATGGATCGCGGTTTCATCAGGCGGCTCAGATCGACGCTTTGTTCTGCTTTGGGCATGGCTTCCAATTGATCTTTCGAATAAACAGGATTGAATGAAATAAAAGAATCCGATGCTGCCGCCCGATGAAACATTCGCGATGGATGGCGTTCATCCCCCCTGCAGCGAAACAACCCTGAAGGCCAGCCACATGGCCAGCAGCCCCAGCGCCACGCTGAGCAGCACGTAGAGTGCGGCGATGCCGAGTTCTCCGCGACGCAGCAGAAACATTGTCTCCAGACTGAATGCGGAGAACGTGGTGAAGCCGCCGGCGATGCCGGTAAATAGAAACAGGCGCAGGTCAGCGGAGAACAGATCATGCTTTTCTGCCAGCCCGGCCAGCAAGCCGGCGACGAGGCACCCGAGCACATTGACCACGAAGGTGCCGATGGGAAATTTCCAGTCGACCGCCTGGTGCAGCACCAGGCCGGAGAGGCGGAAGCGTGCAACCGAACCAATCGCGCCACCGATTGCCACCAACAACATTGAATTCATGACGCTTCCCTATCCAGTCGCAATGCCCCGGCAAAGGCCGGGAAGAGTTCAGAATGTCGACTGCTACTCTTCCAGCTTGATGTTGTTCTCCTGCACCACGCGACGCCAGCGCGCCACCTCGACCGCCAGCGACTGGCGGAATTGTTCTGGCGTGGCACCCACCATTTCCGCGCTGTCCGATTCCATCTTCTTGATCACCTCGGGCGCCTTGGCCACAAAGGCGAAGGCCGCGCTCCAGCGATTGACAATGGCCTCCGGGGTACGTGCCGGCGCCAGCACGCCGGACCAGCTCACGTAGTTGTAGTCAGTCACCCCGTACTCGGCGAGCGTCTTGAGATCGGGCATGTATTTGGACCGCTCGGCGGTCATGGCCGCAATGGGCAGCACCTTGCCGGCCTTGACGTAGGGCGCCACGACAAATGGCAGCCCCGGTGCCACATGCACGCGGCCCGCGATCAGATCGGTATTCATGGGGCCCGCGCCCTTGTAGTGAATGAATGTCGCCTTGGTATTGGTAGCACTGTGCAGCCAGGCGCCGACGATGTGGAAAATGCCGCCGCCACCGGAGGTGCCAAAATTGATATCACCGGGATGCGCCCGGGCATAGGCGAGATACTCCGGGAAGGTCTTCACGCCCAGCGACGGATGCACCAGCAGCATGGCGCTGCGCTTGTTGACGAGTGAAATAGGCGCGAACTCCTTGATCGGGTCGTAGGGCAGCTTGTCCAGCGGAAAGAAGGCGGGATAGACCGAGAAGCCTGGCGTCACCGACAGTATGGTGTAACCGTCCGGTGCCGCCTTGGACACGTAGATGGTTCCAAGCGAGGAACCCGCTCCCGGCCGATAGTCGATCAAAACCGGCTGCCCGAGGTTTTCCATCAGCCTGGGCATGTAAAGCCGTGTCTCGATATCCGTTGATGCACCCGTCGTATAGGGCAGCACGATGGTCACCGGCTTGTTCGGAAAGTTGGCCGCCGAGCTTTGCGCCCAGCCGGCGCTGTAACAAAGCGCCGCCCCGATTCCGGCAATCCACATCAGCATTCTGCTTTTATCCATTGCGAATCCCTCCTATCCTGACAGTGTTGGCTCTGACCCGAAATTTAATTGACAGGCAACTGTAACCGGCCTGCGTGCCAAGTGCAATTTGCCCTGCAGCGGAACCAGCGTCCGTTTTGAATCCATCTGACTGTATCTCTATCAACACTGTGACATAACATCGCAGTCAGCACGCTTTCGGTCAGTCGCATACCATAGGGGTTGCGCAGACAGGACGCAAGCAACCGGCCTTGATTTGGACTGGTTATAAAGGGAGAGGACTGCTCGTGAGTGAATCCGCTGAAGCAAATTGGATAGAGCCTTACCAGGGCTACCAATACCAGCAACGCCGCATGACCGTGGAGGCTGAAGAACAGACGCGCCTCATCGCATTGTGCGGCATCGACCCGGCCATTTTTGGCGACAGGATGGATCCGGCCGGCTTCATCAGCCTGGCCATCCAGGAAGGCGTGCGCAATCACATTCACGCCAATGGCACGGTCAACATGGTGCAAAGCCTGGTGCAACACCGTCAGATGACGCTGGGCGAAGCATTGACGGTCAGCGGGCAGATCCTCAAGGTCACCGAGGTGCCGCGCGGCCGTGTGGCCACCAGCGAAACCTTTTATTGCGGCGTCGACGGAAAACGCGCCCTCACTTCGGGCCGCAATTCGCTGCGCCCGGATGCCTCCAAGGTTGGCACGCGCGGTGCCGGCGAGAAGCCGGTCACGGTCATTGACGACGTCTCCAGGCTCAAGGAAGTGGCGCGTTTTACGCTGACACCGGAAGGCGTGAAGGCCTATACCGGCCCGCACAATCCCATTCATTTCGATCCCGAAGCAGCCAAGCGCGGCGGTTTTCGCGCCCCCATCATCGGCGGCGGCCAGGGCGTGCGTTTTCTCACCGCGGAAATCTGGCGGCGCTTCAATCCGCGGGAACTGAACATGGATATCTATTTCCGCCGGCCCATCTTCTGGGATGACAGTGTCACGGTCATGGTCGACGAGCAGGATGGCCAGTGGAGGGCGATCGGCCTCATCAAGGACGGCAAGGTCGCCACCGAAGCGCGCATCAATTCGCTGGCGTCCTGAGACTCACAACGGAGCAGATACGATGCACATAGCGCACAGGGTGTTCGCCATCGCCATGCTTGCAGGCGTCTTTCACATCGCAGGCGTGGCCGCGCAGACCTACCCGACCAAGCCGATCCGGCTGATCGTGCCAAGCACCCCCGGTGGCTCCGTCGACACGCTGGCGCGCTCTGTCGGCACGCAGATGAGCCAGCGCTGGTCGCAGCAGGTGCTGATCGACAACCGCTCCGGCGCCGGCGGCATCATCGCCGCAGAAGCCACGGCAAAGTCAGCACCCGACGGCTACACGCTGATCATGGCCACCGTGGCCTCCATCGCCACCAATATCAGCCTGGTCCGCAACCTTCCCTATGACCCGGTGCGTGACTTCACGCCGGTCAGCCTGGTGGCAACGCAACAGCTCATGCTGCTCATCCACCCCGGCATCGCCGCGAAGTCCGTGGCCGAACTCACGCAACTGGCCAAGGCCAATCCGGGGAAACTGACCTTCGCCTCCGCCGGCAGCGGCACCGGCAGCCATTTGTCAGGCGAGCTCTACAAGATGCTGGCCGGCATCAATCTGGTTCACGTCCCCTACAAGGGCGTCGGTCCGTCATTCGCCGACATGCTGAGCGGACGCATCTCGATGGGCTTCACCAGCGTGCTGTCAGGCACGCCGCATTTCAAGGCGGGCAAATTGCGCGGACTGGCCGTCACCGGCGTGCACCATTCTGTCGTCGCACCGGATTTGCCCACCATGGCCGAAGCCGGCGTGGCCGGCTATGAAGCCAGCACCTGGTACGGAATGCTCGGGCCAAAGGGCTTGCCGCAGCCGCTGCTGACAAAAATCAACGCCGAGGTGGTCGCGATCCTGCGGATTCCGGAAGTCAAGGAACGCATCATCAGCGAAGGCGCTGAACCCGTCGGCAGCAGCCCCGAGGAATTCGGCGAATTCATCAAGGCTGAAATCGCCAAGTGGGCCAAGGTGATCAAGGCGGCGGGCATCACTCCGGAGTAGGGCCCCTCCTCAGCCGAGGCTGAAACGGATTCGTAACTAGCGACTCCACAAGACGCCGCCATCAATATTGATGACTTCACCGCTGGTATAGCCCGACAGATCCGACGCCAGCAATGCCGCCATGGCGCTGATCTCGACCGGCTTGATGGTGCGGCCAAAAGGCATGTCCTTGACCAGTTCCTCCCAGCGATCCGGATCACCGAGTTTTTCCTGGGCACGCAGGCGCATTGAGTGGAGGGATTTTTCGGTGAGAACCGACCCCGGATTGATTCCGACGATGCGCACACCATGCGCGGGTGAGGCGCCACCCATGGATTTGGTGAATGCGATCAGCGACGCATTGCCGGTGGCCCCGGCGATATAGCCCGAGGGCAGCTTCTCGCCGGCAATGCCGACGATGTTGATGATAACGCCGCGGCGGCGCGCCTTCATCAGCGTGTAATAGGAACGCGTCAGGTTGATGTAGCCGAACACCTTGAGGTCCCAGTAGCTGCGCCACAACGCGTCATCGACTTCTTCCAGCGTGCCGGGGCGGATGGCACCGGCGTTATTGACCAGAATATCGATATCCGGAAATGCGGCCGCCAGTGCGCTGGTTGCCGCTTCCGTGGATAGATCGGAGGCATGAACAACCACTTTCACCGCCGGAAACTGCGCTGCAATCTTCGCCTTTGCAGCGGCCAGGTCGGCGGCACTACGCGCCACCAGAATGACGTTGCATCCTTCGCCCGCCAACTGCTCGCCGATGGCATAACCGATGCCCTTGGAAGCGCCGGTAATCAATGCGGTCCTGCCCATCAAGCCCAGATCCATGTCTCCCCCTTGGAAAAAATAAAAACGTCGTGGTCGGGGTATTCACCCCGCCCTTGACCATGGGGCTACGCCCCTTTGGATTCACCGAATTGGATACCCCGCCGCAAGCGGCGGGCAATTCGAGATTGAATCAATCAAGAAAGCCGGATGGTAACAGGCAAGTCGGCTGCAGTTGGTCCGCGCATCACTGATGCAGAAACAGCGCGGCCGCGCACTCCAATCTATCGATTGAACAAACCGCCACCATCGATATTGATCACTTCACCGCTGGTATAGCCGGACAAATCCGATGCCAGCAAGGCCACGGTGGCGCTGATTTCGATCGGCTTGATGGAACGGCCAAAGGGCATGCCCTTGACCAGGTCCGGCCAGCGCTCCGGATCACCGTACTTGTCCTTGGCGTTGCGCTTGAGCGTCATCAGCAGTTTTTCCGTGAGCACCGGCCCCGGATTGACGCCGACGATGCGCACGCCATGCGCGGGCGAGGCGCCGCCCATGGATTTGGTGAATGCGATCAACGACGCATTGCCGGTCGCCCCGGCGATATAGCCCGAGGGCAGCCGCTCGCCGGCGATGCCGATGATATTGATGATGACGCCACGGCGACGCGCCTTCATCAGGGTGTAGAAGGAGCGGGTCAGGTTGATGTAGCCGAACACCTTGAGGTCCCAGTAGCTGCGCCACAGCGCATCGTCCACTTCCTCCAGCGTGCCCGCGCGAATCGCGCCCGCATTGTTGACCAGTACATCGATATCCGGAAATGCCGCGGCCAGCGCATTGGTTGCCTCAGCCGTTGAAAGATCGGCGGGATGCGCGATGATCTTGACCGCGGGATATTGCGCGGATATCTGCGCCTTCGCCTTGTCCAGATCCGCTGCATTGCGCGCCACCATGATGACGTTGCAGCCCTCGGCCGCCATCAACTCGGCGATGGCATAGCCAATGCCCTTGGAACCGCCGGTAACCAATACTGTCTTGCCCTGCAGGCCCAGATCCATGTTTTCTCCTTGGTTGACTCAGGTGTGATTGGTCAAATGTGAATGTTCAGGTGTGAACGCTCTGACATGAGCGCGCATGGTAACAGGCACACGTGCAATCAGCACTGCCGCCAAGCACCGAATTCATAATGGATTTGATAACAAATATTTAATTTACGATTAATTCGTAAAACAAATAATTTAGTAATGATCATATTAATGATGAATCCTGCGCTGTGACAGGCAAGCCGGCGGCCAATCAGGACGACTGTTTCCCCCGCTTCAGCAAGGCTTCCAGCGCGGCAAAAGGCTTGTGTGTCGCTTGCTGCTCGCGCTGGCCATCGCCGGCATCACCGCGCCCGGCCTGATCAAGATAACGGGCATGCTCGTTTTCATGGCAATACAGGCACAGCAACTCCCAGTTGCTGCCATCGGACGGATTGTTGTCGTGATTGCCGTCCTTGTGGTGCACCGTGAGCATCTGCAGATTGGCATGGGTGAACTCCCGCGCGCAACGGCCGCACACCCACGGATACAGTTTGAGCGCCCGCTCCCGATAGCTCTTCTCGCGCTGCTCGCGGTTGCGCCGAGCGTCCGCCACGACGCGGTCCAGTTTGCTGCCGTCGGGCGTCTTATTGCCTGAAGACATGCTGCAATCCGGTCAAGGCCATTCTGACTCAGTTGCCTTCGAACACCGGCCGCTGCTTGGCGACAAAGGCGTTGTAGGCGCGCTCGAAATCCTTCGTCTGCATGCAGATGGCCTGCGCCTGCGCTTCCGCCTCGATCGCCTCGTCCACACCCATGTTCCATTCCTGGTGCAGACAGCGCTTGGTCATGGCATGCGCGAAGGTCGGTCCTGCTGCGATGGATTCGGCCAGCGCCTGTGTATCCGCCAGCAGCGTCGCCGGTTCGCAAACCTTGTTGTAGTAACCCCAGCGCTCCGCTTCGAGGCCATCGATGGAACGGCCGGTGTAGAGCAGTTCCGAGGCACGCCCCGAGCCGATGATGCGCGGCAGGATGTTGCAGGCGCCCATGTCGGCGCCGGCCAGGCCCACGCGAACGAACAGGAATGCCACTTTGCTGCGTGCCGTTCCGTAGCGCATGTCAGAGGCCATGGACACAATCGCGCCGGCGCCAGCGCAAACCCCATCCACCGCCGAGATGATGGTCTGCGGGCAGGCGCGCATGGCCTTGACCAGGTCGCCGGTCATGTGGGTAAAGCCAAGCAGCCCCTGCATGTCGTCCTTCTTCTGCATCTGCACCAGCGGGCCGATGATTTCATGCACATCGCCGCCGGAGCAGAAATTTTCGCCGGCACCGGTAATGACCACCACTTTCACATCATCCGAGTATGTCAATGCGTAGAAGATATCGCGCAATTCCGCATAGGACTCGAAGGTCAGCGGATTCTTGCGGTCCGGCCGGTTCAACGTGATGGTCGCCACCTTGCCCTGAAGCTGCCACAGAAAATGCTTGGGCTGAAAGGTCTTGAAATCGATGGGTGCCAAATGAAAACGGCTGGCGGAAGTGCTCATGATGATCTCCAATAATGATGAAACGTAATTCGGTCGTAATTCAGTGGTGATGCCCGCAGACTCGCGCGCATCCGCTCAGGGCATGAAAAAGCCGCCATTGATATCAATGATCGCACCGGTAATGAAGCCGGACTCTTCTGATGCCAGAAAGGCAGCGATGCCGGCAACGTCATCCGTGGTCCCCAGCTTGCGCAGCGGCGTGCGGTCGATGTATTGCTGCATCACCGCCTCGGCATTGGCGAAGGTTGAGGCCATCGGCGTGATGATGCGTCCCGGCGAAATGCAGTTGACGGTGATGCCCAGCAGCCCGACCTCACCCGCCATCACGCGGGCAAAACCGATCAGGCCCGCCTTCGAGGCCGCATAGTAGGAACCGGGAAATCCGGTGTCCATGCGCGCAGCCTGCGAGGTCATGTTGATGATGCGGCCCCACTTGTTCCGCTTCATCAGCGGAATGGCCGAGCGCGATGCAAAAAATGCCCCGGTCAGGTTGATGGCCAGCGTCCGCTCCCAGAATTCCGTCGGTGTATTCTCGACCAGCGCTTTTTTTCCGTCCAGCCGCGGCGAGATGCCGGCATTGTTGACCAGCACGTCCAGGCGGCCGTAACGCGATTCGATTTCCTTGAA
>CANKAJ010000132.1 GCA_947479645.1 Betaproteobacteria bacterium
GAAATGCCGCGGGGCTTTTCTTTATTGGGAGCCGCAAGGAGATGGCCTTTCGATGGGCGCATTGCCGCTCTCGACATGCCGTCCAGGACATACTTGACGACCCGAGACGAATTGCTTTCAATATTATTGAAGTGCTGAATGGAGGGAGGCTTGATGACCACAGGCACACCCGCCAAAGTACAGAATGGCGCGACGAAATTTCCTCTATGCAAGTAGGAAATGGAGCGGCAAGTCAGGACTTTTTTCATGCGCTTTTTAGCCGGTAGCAAGCGTTTCTACTGCTGGCATTGCCGGCAGGCCTACTTGCTGTTTCGCGGGAATTTTATGCGTCTGTGGCGGTAGCTCTGTAGCGGTCCTTTCAGACAGTTGTCAATCTTCGTGGATGCCGGCGTCCCTGATCAGCTTAGCCCCACTTGGCCATATCCGACTTGATAACGGCGGTAAACTCTTTCGGGCGTTGATACTGCCATTGGCCTAACGTAGACTGCTTAAACTTGATTGCAACTTCATAGGAGGATCGTATGACCATGCCACGCCGCAGTTTCGTTTCGGGTTGCGTTTCATTCCTGGCCGCCGCCTTGCTCTCATTGCCAGCGGCGCTTGCGCTTGCCGCGCCGCAGCCCTGGGATGAAAAGGCATTCCAGTCCGCGCAAGCCGCGGGCAAACCCGTCCTGATCGACGTCTACGCCAGTTGGTGACCGACCTGCCGAGCGCAGTCGACGGTCGTCGACACTCTTTCAAAGCAGTCCAGGTACGGCGCGATAACCCAGTTTCGCGTGGATTACGACAAACAGAAGGATGTGATGAAGCGTTTTGGCGCGAACGATCGCAGCACGCTCATCATGTTCCGTGGCACCAAGGAAGTCGGTCGCGTAAATGCCGTGACTGACAGCAAGGAGATCCAGGCGCTGCTCGACAAAGGCCTGTGATCTGTCTGCCAAACAGGCGCGCGAAATATGCCGTGCGCCTGTTTTTTGGAATCCATGGCATGAACCCGTGAACGCCAAATCTTGAGTGCCATCCTTCTCAGCCTGCTCGCCGGCGTTCTGACCGTGGTGAATCCCTGCGTGCTGCCGGTGTTGCCCTTCGTGTTGTTCGCGGCTTTGCAGCAGCATCGATCCGGGCCGCTCGCGCTGGCCGGTGGCATGGTGGCCGGGTTCACCGCATTGGGATTGCTCGTCTACGGCGCTGGCGCCAGCCTCAACCTCGATGCCGATGCGGTGCGACAGGCGGGCGCGGTGATCATGCTGATCATGGGCGGCATCGTTCTGTGCAGTCCATTGAAAAACCGCCTCGCTGCCGCTGGCAGCCGCTGGACCGGGCCGCTGCATGCGTTGCTTGATCGGGTCTCGTCGGGTGGCCTGCGTGGCCCGAATGGCTCGCGTGGCCTGGGCGGGCAGTTCGCCACCGGCGTGCTGCTGGGCGCGATCTGGAGTCCCTGCTCCGGTCCGACCCTGGGTTCCGCGGTTGCGCTTGCGGCGCAGGGCGACAGTCTTCCGCACGCCGCCATCATCATGCTTTTTTTCGGCATCGGCGCAACGCTGCCCATGCTCGCGCTCGCCTACGGTTCGCGGCAGGCCATCGCGGCGCGGCGCGACCGGCTGGTGCGCATGGGCCGTATTGCGATGCCGGCCATGGGCGCACTGCTCATCGCGATCGGCCTGATTGTCCTCAGCGGGCTGGACAAGCAGCTCGAAGCGGCATTGTTGGACGTGATGCCGGACTGGCTGGTGCAATTGACGACGCGGTTTTAGGGCAATTGGCGGGAGAAGAGAGGGGCCATGGGAATATGAGCCTAATTTTCGCCGGGAATTTGTTGGAGGAGGCTGTCGTACTATAGTGCCTAGCCCCCGACCCAAATCCGACCCCTTCGCCCCGAATGGAGAACTCATGAATGACGCAGCCGCACTGGATGTGATGAAGCGTTTCGGCAGGGCCTATTTCAAGCGCGATCCGGCGCTGATGGGGCAGGCGGTCACCGCCGACGCGGAATGGCATCAGGAGGCCGGTCCCGATGCGCCTCATGGCCGGGTGTTGAAGGGTGTGCAGGGTTTCCTGCAGGGCGCCGCCGAGGACGATACCCAGTTCGAGACGCTGCGCTTCAACGACCTGGTCATCCGCGCCCTGGGTGAAGACCAGATCGTGATGACCTATCTGGCAGAGGGGCAGTACCGCAACGGCGCGGCCTTTTCCCTGCGCGGCATCGAACTCCTCACCGTGCGCGATGGCCGTGTTGCGAAGAAGGACGTATTCTGGAAGCAGTTGCAATCAGCAACAGGAGCAAAAGCGTGATGAGCAATCGCATATCCGGGGTGAGGGTTGCAATGCCGAAATTGATTTTGCTGTGCGCAGCGCTGGCAGCGCTAGGTGTTGCGGTTCCGGCAGCGGCGCAGAAATCGCCGGCGGACTACCCGAGCAAGCCCGTCTCGATTGTCATTGGATTCACGCCGGGCGGGCCGCTGGATATCGAGTACCGCGCGTTCGCCAACCAGATCACTGTCAACACGGGTCGACCCTTTCTGCTCGACTTCAAGCCGGGGGCGGGCGGCGTGGTCGGCACGGCTTACGTGGCCAAGGCGGCCCCGGACGGTTACACGATTCTGGGTACCACCAACAGTTTCACCACCCTCCCGGCGCTGAATCCGAATATGTCCTATGACGCCGCGAAGGACCTGGCACCGGTGTCGCTGCTGGCCCGGCGTCCCAGCCTGCTGATCGTGCACACCTCGTTGCCGATCAATTCGCTGGCCGAGTACATCGCATACGGGCAAGCCAATCCCGGCAAGATCAATTTCGGTACACCGGGCCTGGGCGGTGGGCCGCATCTGGCCTCCGAGTGGCTGCACAGCGTCATCAACACCAAGGTCACCTTCGTGCATTACAAGGGGGCCGCGCCCATGAATGTGGACCAGCTGGCCGGAAGGGTGCACGCGTCGATCGCGGTCCCGGTGTCGGTGATGGCTTCGGTCAAGGCGGGCAAGCTGCGCGCCATCGCCGTCACGCCTGAGCGCACCGCCGTGTTTCCCGATGTGAAGAGCGTCATCGAGCAGGGCGGCAAGGGTTACGATTATTCCGTCTGGACCGGCGTGTTTGCGCCCGGCGGAACCCCCGCGTCCGTGGTGTCGTGGCTGAACGCGGAGTTCATCAAGGCGATGAAGATGCCCGAGTTGGCCAGGAAGATGGAGGCCGAAGGCAATCAGTTCGTCGGGAGCACGCCGGAGTACCTGCGTGACGTGGTCGCCCGCGAGATCCCGCTGTTCCGCCGCATCGTGAAAGAAGGCAACATCCAGTCTGCGGACGGCTGAGGTCGCGTTCCCCCATTGCGCTCGCTGGCTTGGGGGCACGGATGCATACACACAGGATTACCCACAGGAGGAGATATGAAAAAAGCCGTCATGCGCGACGCCTGGCTGGACCAGGTGCAGGAGGTGCCCCTCGATCCGGGCCAGCCCGTCATCGATCCCCATCATCACCTTTGGCTCGACCATCCGCGTCGTGATTTTTCCTACTCCATCGACCAGCTGGGCGCCGACGCCACGGCGGGTCACAAGGTGCTGGCCACGGTGTTCGTCAACTGCAGCACGCAGTACCGCCTCGCGGGGCCCGATCATCTCAAGCCGGTGGGCGAGACCGAGTGGGTGGACGCCTGTGCCGAAGACTACGCACGACGGAACCCGGATGGCCCCAGGCTGTGCGCCGGCATCGTCGGCCACGTGGACTGCCGCCAGGACATCGGGCTCATCGACGAGGCACTGCAGGCGCACAAGGCCGCGTCGCAGCGCTTTCGCGGCATTCGCCACAGCGCCGCCTGGTCTGACGATCCCATCGTGCAGGAGGGCCGTGCCGCGGGCATGTTCCCCAGGCACATGTACACCACCGCCGCGTTCCAGAAGGGCGTGGCGCGGCTGGCGCAGCATGGTCTGTCATTTGATTCCTGGCTTTATTCCGACCAGCTGCCCGAACTGATTCAGGTGGCTCGCGCCGCGCCGGACACGCCCATCGTGCTCGACCATTTCGGCGCGCCGCTGGCGCAGGGACGCTGGGCCGCGCAGCGCGAGGCGGTGCTGTCCGAGTGGAAGAAGGCGATTACCGAGTTGGCCAGCTTCCCCAATATGCACATCAAGCTGGGCGGAACGGTCATGCCCATGTTCGGCTACGACTGGGAGAGCCAGCCGCTGCCGCCCAGTTCCGACGAACTGGTGAAGGCCTCCGGCCACCTGTTCCACTTCGCCATCGAGGCCTTCGGGCCCTCGCGCTGCATGTTCGAAAGTAACTTCCCGGTGGACCGCATTGCCTGTGGCTACGTGCCGCTGTGGAACAGCTTCAAGAAGATCGCGGCGCTCTACAGTGCCTCGGAGCAGGCCGACCTGTTCTGGGGCACGGCCAGGCGCTTCTACCGGCTGGACGCGGTGAAGGCACCGGGCTGAGCAACAACTGACCGCGTTTTTCCGTCAGCGACGGATCAGGCATTCGGGACCGGTCTCAAACGATTCCGTCCTGCCGTAATGCCGCGATGGCCTGCGCATCCAGGCCCAGCACGTCGCACAACACGCTGTCGGTGTGCTCTCCCAGGTTGGGCGGGGGGGCGAAGCGGTTCACCGGCGTGGCCGACAGGCGCATCGGATTGGCCACTGTCTTGATGGGGCCCAGCGTGGCGTGCTGCAGTTCAACGACATCGCCGCGCGAGCGCACGTGCTCGTCCGCGAACACTTCGTTGATGGCATAGATGGGAGCGCAGGGCACGTTGTTCGCCTCCATCAGCGCGATCAGTTCGGCGCGCGTCTTCTGCATGAACAGGGGCGCGAACAGCGCCGCCAGTTCCGCGCGATGCTTCACGCGATCCTCGTTGGTGACAAAGCGCGGGTCGCTGGCCAGATGCGGCACCCCCATCGCCTTGCACACGCGCGGGTAGATGTCAGTGCCCGGCGCGGACAGCTGTATCTCGCCATCGGCGCAGCGGTACACCCCCGAGGGCACGGCGTTCTTGGTTTCATTGCCCCAGCGCTCGGGCAGGATGCCGTTGCACAGATAATTCGCCGACGCCGTGCAGGTCGCGGTAATGGCGCAGTCGAGCAT
Organism: Betaproteobacteria bacterium; assembly: GCA_947479645.1. Lineage (GTDB taxonomy): Bacteria > Pseudomonadota > Gammaproteobacteria > Burkholderiales > SG8-39 > CAIYPG01. The sequence continues at coordinate 5,077 of CANKAJ010000132.1, forward strand.
GGACATGTCCACATGCTGGCCTTCGCCCGACCTGTCGCGGTAATGCAGCGCGGTCATGACGGCGCCATAGGTGTAGACGCCGCCGATCATGTCGGTGATGGGCACGCCGATGCGCATGCTGCCGGCGCCGGGCGTGCCGTCGCGATGCCCGGACAGACTCATCAGGCCGCTGGTGGACTGGAACACGCCGTCGAAGCCAGGGCGCGGCGCATACGGCCCGGTTTGCCCGAAGCCGGTCACCGAGCAGTACACCAGCCGCGGGTTGATCGGCTTGAGGCTGGCATAGTCCAGACCGTAGCGCTTCAGGTCGCCGGCCTTGTAGTTTTCCAGCAGCACATCAGCCCACACGGCCAGCTTCTTCACCAGTGCCTGCCCGGCCGGTTTGGCCATATCGATGGTGATCGACTTCTTGTTGCGATTGGCGCAGATGAACATGGGCGACAGGTCGCTCTGGTTGCCGTCGCCATCCTTGAGCGACGGGCCGCCCATGCGGCGCGATTCGTCACCCACGCCCGGCCGCTCCACCTTGATGACTTCCGCGCCGAAGTCGGCCAGGTACTGGCCTGCGCTGGGCCCGGCGAGGATACGGCTCAGATCGAGCACGCGGAGGTCGGCGAGGGCGGCAGGGGTCATGGCGTGGGGTTCCTGAATAGAAAGTGTGCGGATATTAGCCCAAGCGCGAAGGCAGCATCGTCTGCCCCGCAAACGCGCCCTTTTGAAACACGCCCCTCAGAAACGCACGCCTATGGCCAGTCGTGTCATGTCGCTGTTGCTGTAATTGGCTTTCGGGTCCCACGCGATCCGCGCGAACCAGGGCTCCAGGTCGTAGGTGAGGGCGACGCCCATGGCATGGAACATTTCAGAATCGGGCGCCGAGTCGGCGCGGCCGGCGCGCTCGAACAGGTCGATGGTCCAGCGTGAGCGCGCTCCGGTTTGCTGTCGCAGCACGACATGGGTGACGCGCTGACGGGTGCCGAGCCGATCATCGCGGACCTGAAAGATCGTCAGTGCCGTGCGCTCGTCGGGCCGCCAGCCGGCGCCAAGCAGCACCGAGTCGTTGGGATCAAAATTGAGATTGTAGTAAGGCTTCACATTGGTTCGTCCCCATCCGATCAGCCCCACCAACGGCGTCGCGGCGGGGTGCACTGGCGCCGCACTGGCCTCCAGCGTGACGCTGCCGCCCAGAAATCCGTGCGTGGCGATTTGACCCGATGCGATGATGCGGCCGAAGGGCAGGCGCAACTGGCGTTCATAGCCTACGCGTGTCTGCTCGAACTCATTGCCGCGGTGATACTGACCGATCCAGAACGTATCGTTGTCGCGGCTTCCGCGCAGGTTCACGTCGATGGCCGAGCGGCCCGCGGTCTCGCGGTAATAACCCGGAGTGAGCTTCCACGCGATGCCACCGCCTGGCTTCGCCGCTTCGTTCGGCTCGATGTCGGCACGATCCTCGATGGCCCGTGCTGATCCGCATGCCAAGGTGAGCAATACCGCGAGCAACGCCGATGACAGCATAAAACGACAGCGAATGATGATGGCATCCCCCAACATAGATTTGAAGTCTCGTGTCTGTGCCATTGAATTACTCCTTGCGACGCCTGTGTCCTTCGCGACGACCGCTTCGCAAAGGAGCACGTGTTCCTGACGCAGTTGAAGCAAACCCGAGTCGTGGAAAATCACCACCAACTCCAATTTGCACTGTGAAGATGCCTTGGCTGCATGACCGGATCATAGCCGGGTTCATTAATCCACCGTCGCAACTGCGCATTGTTGCGGTTGCGCAGGCTACGGTCGAACACCTTGCGGTACCAGCGTGGCGCTGAACCGCGCATGGTTCTCTGCGCATCCGAATGAAAGCGGGCAATCGCACGCCGGCCTTCCGGCGAGCGGGCGTCGAGCTTCACAAGTTCGACAAAAGGCGCGCTATAGCTCCACTCGTGCAACACCCACCGATACTCGTAGCGGTGCTTGAGGCGACGATAAGTACGTGACATGACGAGTCTCCTTTTAAGGTAACTACGTCATGACGTCCTCCTGCTCGGAGTGAATTTCGATGTTCATGGGCGCGCGAGATTACGCTCCGCTGGCGCGAAAGGCAACAATCCTGAGCAGATCTGTGGCTGCAATCAGCCTTGCGGATGCGTCTTCAACCAATCGCGCAGCGCCGAATTCATGCGCGTCTGCCAGCCCTTGCCGGTGGCCCTGAATGTCTCGACCACATCCGCGTCGAGGCGGATGCCGGTAAACACCTTGGGAGATTCGGATTTTGGTCGACCGACGCGCACCTGCGCCTTGGCCTTCTTCCAGTCGCGATCGGAGAAGGGCCGGGCGTCCGGGGCCGAGCGGGCGGCCTTGGTGATGGCGGCGTCTTCCTTCGCGCCTGGGGCGCGGGTGCCGGGTTTAAGTTTGGGCATAGAGTCGTAAGTTTTTACGTTTAATTATTGTATAAACAAAAATAGGCCACTGCAAATAGACGTTATTGACGCCAATTCGACTCGGCGTACAATGGCGTGATCACATCTGTATCTACATCCACAGACCTCCACCAGGGCAGAACCATCATGAGCGAAACCAAGCGGCAGGAGCAGTACGAGGGCAGCGTGGTCCAGGTCGGCAACTCGCGCGGCATGCGCCTGCCCGCCGGGTTCTTCAATGCCCATCCGGAGTTCGCCGACAAGGTGCAGGTGACTGTGGTCGCCGACGGCTCGATCCTGGTGTCGGCCAAGGCGCCCGTCAGCCGCAAGGCCAAACCCAAAGATAGCGAAGCTGACCCGGTGGTCGCCAGCTTCCTGCAGTTCCTGGAACAGCAGATGGCCGCGCATCCCGAGGACATCGTTGCGGCGGATGCCGGCCAGTTGCGCCGCATCGCCAAGCTGGTCCAGGGCGTGAAATAACGGCCGGCCATGATCGCCAACGGCTGGCGCATCTATTACCACCGGGTGTTCAGGGCCGCGCTCGACGAGCTGGAAGCGGCGGTCAGCAAGCTCGCGGCGGCCGATCCCGAGGGCTACAAGTCGCACCCCAAGACCCGGCTGCTGGCGTCGATCTACCGTGTCGTGACGCAGCTTGTGCCCGCGAACCCCGACGCGCCGGACTTCAGGCTGGGCAACACGTTGGGCCCCGGCAACACCCACTGGCGCAGAGTCAAGAAAGGCATGCCGGATCGCGACCGTTTGTTTTTCCGCTTTGCCTCGAAGCCGGTGAAGGTGATCGTGTACGTGTGGTTCAACGACGAGGACACGCTGCGCAAGGCCGGGGCAAAAACGGATGTGTATGAGGCGTTCAGGCGGATGCTGGCGCGGGGCGTGGTGCCGTCGGATATTGGCGAGTTGCTGAAGGAGACTGTGGGGGCTTGATTGCGTTCGCGGTCAGATAAGATATTGCGAAACGAGGCAGCCATGAGCCGATTTACCTATCCCGCCAAACTCACCCCCGACCGCAAGGACGGGGGATATGTGGTGACCTTTCGCGACCTGACCGAGGCCATTACCCAGGGTGATTCAGTCGAGGAGGCCCTGTCCGAGGCCGAGGGCGCGCTGCAGGCGGCGATCGAGGGGCGGCACGAGGATGGGCTGGATATTCCTGTGCCGTCGCCGCTGAAAAAAGGCGAACGATCGGTTGCGACGCCGGTGACGACTGCGCTCAAGGCTGCTGTGTACATTGGCTTGCGCGAAGAGGGAATCTCGAAATCCGGGTAACCAGCCTGCTTGCCGGAATTAGCAAATTACCAGCCCGGAGAGGTCCATCTGAGGCTAACGGTTATCGATGCCGTACTCATCGTGTCATGTCGTTCAAGGAGCTTTGACATGAAATGCCCATCCTGCGGTAAAGCGAAACTGGTGCGCGGCACCCGCAACATGCCGTACACCTACAAAGGAGAATCGACCGTCATCCGGGCGGTGAAGGGCGACTATTGCCCAGCCTGCAGCGAAGCGGTGCTCGATGCCGGCGAATCAACGCGCCACAGCGCGGCTATGCTGGAGTTCAACGAACAGGTGAACTCGCGGTCGAATTCGTAATCACCCTGCCCCTATTTTTTGCCACTACCAACTATCTGGAGGTAGGTTTGTATTTTTTGCGGATATTTCCCAGCCTGTTTGCGCTGATCGCGTGTTTGGTCGCGCATGTCCTCGCAACCTCGGCCCTCGCCCACGATCCCACCCGCCTTCCCATCGGCGACGGCAAGGTCTCGACCACGCCTCAGCGCGGCCACGTCATGAACTGCCCATCGCCCATGCTGGGCGGCGGGGCGCAGGCGCAGGGGCCGTGGATACGCGCCGACGGCACGTTCGACTTCAACGCCAAGGCGGTGGTGGAAGGTGAAGTGTCGTGGCCCGCGGAATTTTTTGTCTTCGTCGAATCCGGCCGGCGGGTGGTGGCATCCAACAACCTGCCGCGGCATCCCACGGGTGTGTTCCCGGTTGCGCCCGGCAGCAATGCGTTTCGCTATGACCGCAATCCCAATGCGATCCGGCAGCAGGAATTCCGCCTGGAACTGCCCGTGCTGCCGGTGGTGGCCGAAGCACCGTCGTGAAGCGCCGTCGTGTCTGCCCATGGGCCCGATCGGATTCCTGCTGACGGGTGGTGTGTTCTTCAACGCGCTCGATGCCCAGGGCAAGGATGCCGTTGCGCATGAAGTGCAGGATCGGTGCCAGGGCCATCCGGAGCGCAGCGGCCCCTACCACTATCACAGCCTCACCACCTGCCTGGAAGGCGCGGGGCCGGTTGGCGTGCATTCACCGCGGGTGGGCTATGCGCTGGATGGCTTCGGCATTTATGGCCGCCACGGCGAGGGCGGGGTGGTACTCGCCAATGCCGATCTTGACGAGTGCCACGGGCATGCGGCCGGTGCGGTGAAATTCGACGCTGACCCAACTTGATTTTTTTGCGGAGAAAACATGAATAACGACACCTTGACCACGCTAGCCACGCCACAGGGCGCCAGGCGTGGGTCTGACAAGGCGTGATTCATTCCGGCATCATGCAGCCGCCATCGGCGCAATCGATGGGACAATCAAGCACTTTAACCAGGAGGAGCCAGACCATGACTGAACCCGGCATGCACAAGGGCGATGAGTTCGCCGGCAAAGTGGCACTCGTCACAGGGGCTGCGCGCAATATCGGGCGCGCCATCGCGCTGTCTCTGGCCGCGGGCGGCGCCAGGGTTGCGGTGAATACGCGCACGAATATCGAGCAGGCGCGCGGCGTTGTCGATGAGATCAAGGCGCTGGGTACGGATGGCGAGGCCTACGCCGCTGATGTCGCGGATCCCGCCCAGGTGCAGGCCATGGTCGATGCGGTGCTGAAACGGTTCGGCCGCCTCGACATCCTGGTGCTCAATGCCGCCATTCGCGAGCACGTGCATTTCGATGAAATCAGCTTCGCCGACTGGCGTCGCATTCTGTCGACCAATCTGGACAGCGTATTTGTATTCACGAAGGCCTGTTTGCCGGCACTGAAGCAATCCGGTGACGGGCGCATCATCACTTTTGCCGGCGTCACCGCCTTGCTCGGGCAAAAGGACCGTGCGCACGTGGCGGCTTCCAAGCATGGAATCGTCGGGATGACCAAGGCACTGGCGCAGGATCTGGCGGAGTTTGGGGTTCGCGTGAACTGCATATCGCCCGGCCGGATCGATACGTCGCGCGCCCCCGGGAAAGAACTGCCCGATGTGTCCAAGGACATACCGCTCGGGCGCAAGGGCCAACCGTTCGAGATTGCCGGCATGGTGCGCAGCCTATGCGGCCCGGCCGGCGCCTACGTGACCGGGCAGACACTGCATATCAATGGCGGACTTTCCAACTCGGGAGTCTGACATTCCCGGGATGAATGCAGTCCCGGGGATCGGGCCGATGGCATACAGCAGGATACTGGTGTGCGTGAATCGACGCTTCGGCAGCGATTCGCCCTCCTGCGCCGCGCGAGGCGGCGAAGAGGTGCTATCGGCACTGCAACGAATTGCGACGGAACGCGGGCTGCATATCACGGTTGAACCCATCAGGTGCTTTGGCCGCTGCAGCGAGGGCGCCAATGTTCGTCTGGCTCCCGGCGGCCCGTTCATGGACCATGTATCGCCCGGGCAAGCTCCCTGGATTCTGGATGAATGCCTTGGTCGGGGAGAGTAGCAAGGAAGGATTCCGCCTGGCGAACAGATCGGGAATGGCCTGCACTTCGTCCAGGACAACGAGTTGGTCTCTGTGGCGGGGAAAGAACACGATTTCATTCGCTTGCATGAAAACGTGTGCTGTCCCTTATTATCATTCGCAATAAAAAACGGGCAGGAGATCGCAAATGCATTGCGCCATCGGTATTACGGCATCAGCGTTGTTGCTGTCGGTTCAGGGCGTGGCCCTGGCGCAGGGGGCGGCCGACTATCCGGCCAAACCAGTCACCATCGTCGTGCCATTCGGTCCGGGCGCATCGGTGGACATCGAAACGCGGCTGTATGCGGGCAAGCTGAGCGAGCAGATGGGCAGGCAGTTTGTCGTCGAATATCGGGCCGGCGCTGGCGGGACGATCGGCACGGCATACGTCGCGCGCGCACCGGCCGACGGCCACACCTTGCTCACGATCACCAGCAGCTTCACCGGGGCGCCTGCGCTGTACAAGAACCTCGCTTATGACCCGATCCGGGATTTCAGCGGGGTTTCGCTGATGAGCAAGAGGACGGGCGTCATACTGGTCCATCCGTCAGTGCCATACACCAACGTTGCCGAATTTCTGGCCTATGCGCGCGCCAATCCGGGCAAGATCAACGTCAGCACCACCGGCGCCGGCGGCACGCCCCATCTCAATGCGGAATGGTTGCACAACATGACCAGAACCCAGGTGACGTTTGTTCACTACAAGGGCTCGTCGTCAGGATTGACTGACCTGATGGCGGGCCGGGTGCAGGTCACCTATGCCACCTTGTTGTCCGGCATGGCGCATATCAAGTCGGGCAAAGTGCGCGCGCTCGCCATCGCCAGCGCCGAACGTTCACCCAGCATGCCCTTGCTGCCCACGGTGCAGGAGCAGGGTGTGCCCGGCTATGACTATGCCAGCTGGCTGGCCATCGCTGCCCCCAATGCAACGCCGGCCGCGATCGTCAACCGGCTGAGCGCTGAACTGGGCAAAGTGGCAAAAATGCCCGATGTGATGCAGCGGCTGGAAGCCGATGGCGGCATCCTGATCGGGGGCTCGCCGGGGGCGCTCAACCAACTCATCGCGGCGGAAAGCGCGCGCTGGCGCAAGCTGGTCGCGGATGCGGATATCAAGCTCGAGGAATGAGCATCAAGCGGCCGCCGCGTGACAGCTGGGCGTTCACAAATAGGGGCTGTCCCCCATTCCCACGCCGCAGCGTGGCCACGTGATGAACTGCCCCTCGCCCATGCCGGGCGGCGGGGCGCAGGCGCAGGGGCCGTGGATACGCGCCGACGGCACGTTCGATTTCAACGCCAAGGCGGTGGTGGAGGGCGAAGTGTCGTGTCCCGCGGAATTTTTTGTCTTTGTCGAATCCGGCCGGCGAGTGGTGGCGTCCAACAATCTGCCGCGGCATCCCACCGGTGTGTTTCCGGTTGCGCCCGGCAGCAATGCGTTTTGCTATGACCGCAATCCCAATGCCGACCTCGACGACTGCCACGGGCATACGCATGAGATCGAATGGGACGGCAGGCGCGTGAACACTGTACCACTACCACGCCACCTGGGAGTATCCGTATACGCTGGGGTGTTTTCGCGGGCGGCCGCAACGGCTGGGTGGGGCTACGGGGAATTTGAAGCCGCCGGCCAGGCCGCTGGGGGTGATGAGGCCGATGTTGTGAATGGGGTTTCAACGCGGCTCACCAACTACGCCATCATGCACATTTATAACGGCATGCCTTCAGTTTGTTCATGCGCTTGTGGCTACAGGGAGCGCGGAGGGCAGGTGTGGTAGGCGGGTTTCGAAAATGCGTCAGAAGTGTTTGGCCGCTTTGAATTAATTCGAATCGAGTAATACAGTCCTGCGCTATTCCCGAGGAAGGATAGCAAATAGCGCTTTCGTGTTGGCGCCGATCTCGAATTGCCCGACGCTGTTGAATAACTGTCCCGCCGACATTCTTTCAAACGGCAAAGCGGGTCACCGTTTGCTGGTCTTGCAAGGGGACCAATGATTTACGGCGCTCTGCTGTGACTACGCGAATTATTCCACCTTTTACCATCAATTACGCGAGAGGGTTCTTCACGAATTGCGTGGCTTTTGGTGGGGAAATTGTCTCTGGTAAATTGTTGTCATTTTCCTCTTGTTGCAGCCTGTGAACTACCGCATCCAGCACTTCTTTGAGTGCTGTGGCCAGCTTAAGTCCAGCCTTGTCGCGGGTTAGATCAACGCTACCGAAGACAGATATCCTGTCTAGGCGGTTTTCCACGTTGAGATCTGACATCCGGATAACGTCCGCCTCGTTTTCATATGGTCTGAATTCCTGGGCCATTACATCCCTTTTTCATTCGGAATTGTTTCTAGGCTAACGTCTTATGCGCACGAGCGAAATCGGAATGGGCAACACAAGGAAACTCGACTTGATCGTAGGCAGAAAATCGAACCCGGACAGTTTCCCAATCTCTTCAATAGTCAATTGTTGAACATCTTTGGTATCTACGTTCTTTACTAGATAAGCGGCACCTTCGTTTCGTTTTAGATCATAAACCAGCTTATAGATATGAGTCGGCACCAGCACTCGCCCATTAAGTTGCTGAACTGAAGAGCCAATAAACAGCGGGCCGGTAATTACATAAAGATCTCCGCGTTGTACTGCCATTCGACGCACCGCGGATTCGATCTGTTCCCAGACGCCACGGTTATTCATCGAATCTTGCGGCACCATGTTTGCCAAGGTGAAGGAATCGTACTGTGACTGCTCGTCCGGCATGTCGCCTGAAGGCGTCATGTGTCCACGATCAAATCCGGATCTGGAGTAGTCTTTCAATTCCGCCCTCTCGTTGTGAGGCAAACGGGCCTCCGGATGAAAGGCATTTCGACGCGCCGTTCCAATGGCCTGCTGAACCCGGCCTCGGGTCAGGTGTTCGGCCGACCACAGAGGTGTTTTTGTCGAACCGGAATGGAGTACACCAAACAGATGCATGCAGAGTTCATGGGACTTCGCGAGCAGTGATTGTCTTGTAATCACTGGGGCGTTTCCCCCTGCAAAATTGGTCGGGCAGTCAGAACTCGCTGCAGACCCGAACGTCGTGGCCAGGCTGACAAGAAGGGCGGAAGTTAGTTGACAAAAAAAATTCATTTCACAAGGCGTCTATATTTAACGCCTGTGTGCTTCATCGGCCTTGAAACAGGTTGGCAATTGTTTTTAACAGAAAGAATGCGTGCTGCGTTATGCCAACCGGCTTGCCCGTCGGAGCTTGAATCGATTCCTGTGCCCCCAGCGATGCCGTCACGGCAATCCTTTTTGGTCGTGACCAGATTGTTTTCATATGCACTGCAAGTTCATCGAGTTTGTCGGCCAGCGGCTTTAGGCGGGGATCAGGCCGTGGCATTTCAGGGCTTTCCGATATTCAGATAGAAAGTGTACCGCGCCGCGTCACGAGCATCAACGAATCTGGTCGTTTCTGTTGCGAGTTCATGATCTGTCCGGTTCTGTAGCACGACATCTGTCCGGTTGTCATAGTGCCCCGAAGGGGGTGCGAAATGACACCGACGCGAGTGCTACAGGAGATA
>CANKAJ010000133.1 GCA_947479645.1 Betaproteobacteria bacterium
CGCACAGTCGCAGCGTTCAGCTTGTCGATGATGGGCCTGGCCGTGCCGGCCGGCGCATAGAGTCCGATCCAGCTCTGCATCGTATATCCGGGAAAACCCGACTCACCCATGGTGGGAATCTGCGGCAGGCTGCTCGAGCGCGTTGCACCGGTGGTTGCAATCACACGCAGCAGACCGCCCTCCACCTGACCCTGCATGGCCGGATAGGGATAGAACATGAACGTCATCTGTCCGCTGATCAGATTGGTGAGCGCCATGGCCGGGCTGTTATAGGGAACATGCGTCACCTGCAGTCCGCCCATGTCCAGAAAACGCACTGCCGCAAAATGCGGCGTGCCCCCGACACCATTGGATGCGTAATTGGACTTGGCCGGATTGGCCTTCACGTAAGTCACCAGTTCGGCCACCGATTTGATGGGCATGCTGCTGCCGACAGCCAGTGCCAGGATGGAGCCACCGATGCGCGCAATCGGCGCGAAATCCCGGATCGGATCATAGGCAAGCTCCTTGAACATGAAGGGCGCGGCCCCCATCTGCTGCGACGTGCCCATGAGGATCCGATAGCCGTCCGGTGTCGCCTTGGCCACCGCGGCCGTGCCGATCGTCCCGGCCGCCCCCACCTGATTGATCACCAGAATTTGCTGACCGAGGCTTTCAACCATCTTGGGCGAGAGCTGCCGCATCACCACATCGGTATTGGAACCGGCCGGATAAGGCACCGTAATCTGTACAGGACGAACCGGATACGTCTGCGCGAGCAGCGGCAAGGCAGCCGACATCAGCACAGCCCACATCAGCAGCGCCGCCATCGCAATGGAGCCGACGACAGGCAATCGATACTGTTTGACAGAAAAACTCATGGAGCGCTCCGGAAATTTGACCACGCGAATGCTACTCCTGACGCCGATGCCGCGCCAACGGCACCGCAGGCTTTTATGAATTCTATTGCAATACATTCAGATTAACGCAGGACACCAACCGCACACGATGTGATGAATGCACGGCATCATTCCCGGTTGCGAATTTCCTGCCTGAAAGAACACCTCCGGCCGAGGACCTGCTATAAACGAAACAGCATCATGGGAATGGCGAGGGTTAAATTGGATGTTCAGCAACTTGCACCATTCGAATGGCAGGGCTTGTTCGAACTTGGGCATGAGGAAATCGACAAGCAGCACAAACGGTTGTTTCTGCTCGGCAAGGCCGTGATCGTCCCGCCTACCGGCATGGGCGGACACGCCTCCAGCGCGGAACGCCTGCTGCAACTGACGGATTATGCGAAAACGCATTTTGCCTTCGAGGCCGGCCTGATGCAGGCAACCGCTTATCCGGATGCTCATCGGCATGCCAACATGCATTCCTCCTTGCTGGCCGACCTCAGCCGGTATTGCGCCTCGGTGCACTGGAACTGGGGCTGGGATGACATTCCCGAGGAACTGGTCGATTTCCTGTGGAACTGGCTCGCGCAGCATATCGACTCATCGGACCGAGTCATGGTCGCCTGGATCAATTCCCACGGTCAAATCGATCCGGTGGCTGCGCCATGACATCGCTGCCAGCAGCACTGCTGACCCGCCGCTGGCCCTACCTGACGCCGATCGAAGATAATGCTGTAACGTAACCGCCAACTTGGCAATGCTTGGCGCCAGGCCGGATTCGCGTTGTCACAGTCAATTAGAACTGTTTGCAAAATAACGTGTCATTCCGAAGTCCCAGACTGAGGAATCTGCTTTAGATTTTGTTTAACAGCGGATTCCTCGCTGTGCTCGGAATGACAGCCTTCAAATTTGTCAATATGCAGCGGGTTCCAACAAACACTGAATCGATACAGGGGGAGTTATGTTGCTATCGCGTCTTGCCGCAGGATTGCTTGCCGTTGGTCTGACTGTTGTCGCCGTGGACAAAGCCACATCCCAGGATTATCCGGCCAAGCCGGTACGCATCGTCACCGGTCTGGTCGGTGGGGCCGCCGACGTGTTCGCACGTCTTGTCGGCCAGGGCATCACCCCCCCGCTTGCGCAACCCATGGTCATCGACAACAGAGGCGGCGGCCTGATCCCGGGAGACGTCGTCGCCAAGGCGCCTCCAGACGGCTACACCCTGCTGCTCACCGGGGGAAATCTCTGGATCACCGCGCTGTTGCAGGAGTCGCCCTATGATGCCGTGCGCGACTTCGCGCCGATTTCTGAACTGGTCAGAACCGCGACCATACTGGCCGTGCATCAGGCTGTGCCTGCGAAATCAATCAGGGAACTCATCGCGCTGGCCAAGTCCAGGCCCGGCGAGCTGAACTATTCATCGGGTCAGATCGGAGGGGCAGCGCACCTGGCCGGTGAGTTGTTCAAGTCCATGGCCGCCGTGAACATCCTGCACGTTCCATACAAGGGCAATCCGCAACAGATCACCGCGCTGCTGAGCGGAGAAGTGCAGATGTCCATCGCCGATGTCGGGCTGCTCATGCCACATGTGAAGAACGGGCGCCTGCGCGCGCTCGCGGTCACCAGCCCGCAACCCAGCGCCATGGCACCCGGGCTGCCGACGGTATCCGCCTCCGGACTGCCCGGCTACAAATCCGGCGCCATCTACGGCATGTGGGCTCCCGCCAGGACAGCCCGGCCCATCATCGACCGGCTGAACCAGGAGATCCTGCGCTACCTGCGCACGCCGGAAGCAAAGGCAAAGATGTTTGAAGCTGGCGCCGATATCGTCGGCTCATCGCCGGAGGAGTTTGCCGAGACCATCAAATCCGATATCGCCACCTGGGGCAAGCTGATCAAGGATGTCGGCATCAAGGGGGTTTAAAGCCGGCTTCAAAAATACTTGTCATTCCGAACCTGCAGGGTGAGGAATCCGCCCGAAGGAAGTACCCTTGGGGGATGCTTTATGGATGCCACCAACGACAGATTCCTCGCGAAGTTTATGCCCGAAGGAGTACTCGGAATAACACACTCATCATTCCGGCTGGTACTTGATCGCCTTGGTCACCGCAGCCCACTTTTCAACTTCCTCGCGGATCCAGTTGGTGTACTGCTCCGGCGTGTCCCACCACGGTTCGACACCCATGCCGGCAAAAGTCGTTCTGATTTCGGGAGTCGCCAGGATTTTTTCCAATGCGCCATTCAGTCGATTGACGATGGGCCTGGGCGTGGCCGTCGGCGCGAGGATGCCGTAATCGGAGCCGATCGCAAAATTGGCATAGCCGGCATCGACAAAGGTCTGCGTGTCCGGAAACGCCGGAGAGCGCTTCAGGCTGGCCACCGCAATCAGACGCACACGGCCGGCCTTGATCTGCGGAATGGCCGGCGCCGCCGCGACAAACATCAGGTCGGCCGTGCCCGCAATCAGGTCCTGCATCGCCGGCCCTGCGCCGTTGTAAGGCACCGTCAGCATCTCGATACCGGCCACCAGCTTCAGCAATTCCGCGCCCAGATGCAGCGAGCCACCGGTGGTCGCCGCGGCGTAATTCAACTTGCCCGGCCGCGACTTGGCCAGCGCCACCAGTTCCTTTACGCCGGTGATCGGCAACTTCGGATTGGCCAGCAGCACCACATCACCATGCGCGACCGGACTGACGCCGATGAAGTCCTTCAAGGTATCGTAGGGCAGGTTTTTCTGCGTGCTGGCATTGGTCGTATGCGAGGGTGGAATCAGCATCAGCGTGTAACCGTCAGCGGGCGACCTGGCCACATAATCGGAACCGATCCGGCCATTGGCGCCGGTCTTGTATTCAACGATGATCGGCTGCCCCAGCGCTTCTCCCAGTTTGGGACCGATGGCGCGCGACATCAAATCCGTCGGGCCACCCGGCGGAAAAGCACTGATGATTCGAACCGGTTTATTGGGATAACTCTGTGCGCCAGCCAGTTCACTTATTGCAACAAGCAACAACAGCACACAGACATTTCTCAGTACTCGCATCGTCATCCTCCTTCGACTTAAATGTCCATCGGGTTGATCAGCTCTATACTTGGCACCCTAACAGGTTCGCAACATAAATGAATTGAAGGTGCAATGCCAGACTGTTGGCACATGCGCCACGCAACCGGACCCATGACCACACCCACCAAGCCCGTTCTCGATCCAACCGAGTCAAGCAAAGCAGGCGACGCAGACGACGACGCCCAGCGCTTCCCCTATTGGCGTCGCAACCTGCAGATCCTGCCGCTATCGAACCTGCTCACGTCGATGGGCTTTGCGCTGTCATTTCCGTTTCTGCCGGTCATGGTGCAGAGCCTGGGCGTGAAGGATCATCTGGAGACGTGGATCGGCAACATGATGCTGGTGTTCTACACCATCAGCTTCGTGTGCGGTCCGATCTGGGGCGGCATCGCCGATCACTACGGCCGCAAGATCATGGTGCTGCGCGCCATGCTGGGTATGGGCTTTTTCATGTCGCTGATTCCATTCGCGCCATCACCATTGTGGTTCGCCTTCCTGTTCTCGCTGGTCGGCTTTTTCAATGGCTCCTCGATGTCGGCGCAGGCGCTGATCGTCGCCAACACGCCGCCCGCCCGCATCGGCAGCGCGCTCGCCATGCTCGAGACCGCCATGCTGGTCGGCCGCACCATGGGGCCGGCTGTGGCGACCGTGATGGTAGCCGTCGTGGACAAGCCGCACTGGCTGTTCTGGATCAGCGGCGGCCTGCTGCTCGCGGGCGGCCTGCTCGTGATCGTGTTCGTGCACGAGATCAAGCAACTCGCACCCGGACCGTGGAAGCTGCAGTGGATGGGCAGCCTGCGTGATCTGCTGGCAGTACCGCGCATCGGCCTGTTGTATCTGTTGTGCTTTGTGTTCGCGGCGCTGAGTTCGGGCAACATCATGATCCTCAGTGTATTCGTGCTGCAATTGCTCGGCACGCAGGGACCGGAGGCCGGCTCGCAGGCGTTCTGGGTGGGTGCCGTGGCCATGGGCCTGGCCATCTCCAGCGTGATCTCGTTGTCGCTATGGGGAAAACTGCTCGATCGTGTCGATCCGGCCCGTGTGCTGGTATTCACCACGCTGGCGGCCGGCCTCACCCAGCTGCCGCTGATCGTGCTCGACTCGCCGCTGCAACTCGTGATCACGCGCGTCGCGTTCGGCTTGACCGCCTCGCTGATGGTGCCCGCCATCATCCGCCTGCTCAAGAGCTATGCGCCGGCGGGCATGGACTCGCGCGCCATTTCGTTTGCCACTTCGTTCCAGTTCATCGCCATCGGTCTCGCGCCGTTCTGCGCCGGCATCATCGGCCCGCTGTTCGGGCTGCGCACCTACTTTGCGCTGACTGCGCTGCTCACTTTCGTTGCCTTTGGCTTGTGGCTGCGCAGTGCGCGGCGTGGCTGAGGGGCGACGCCCGCCTCCACACGAAGCTAGTCCTGCCAGTCGACACCATCGGCTTTGGCACGAGCGTCCATGCCATGCTCATTCTCATTACACCAATGACATCGAGAATCGATTCTATTTGATATCATTTCCATAATATATCTACATATCCATAATGATTTTACAGATTATTATTATCAAATCAACCCCGCATATAATCACGCCGAATTCCCCCGGGCGCACAATCCATGCACAATGCAGTACTGACTGATTCACGGAACGCGACAACATGACCACCCTGCCCTTCGACTGGCAATTCCCCTATCCCTCGCAACGCATGCCGGTGCTGGCGCGCAATTGCGTGGCCACCTCGCAACCACTGGCGGCGCAGGCCGGCCTGCGCATGATGTTGAAGGGCGGCAATGCCGTGGACGCCATCGTCGCCACGGCGATCGCACTCACTGTGCTGGAGCCCACCTCCAACGGCATCGGCTCGGACGCCTTCGCCATCCTGTGGGACGGCAAACAATTGCATGGTCTGAATGCCTCGGGCCGCTCGCCGGCGGATTGGACCCCGCAGCGCTTTGCCGGCATGCCCGACATGCCCAAGCTCGGCCCGGACTCCGTCACCGTGCCCGGCGCAGTGTCGGCCTGGCGCGCGCTGTCGGAACGCTTCGGCAAACTGCCCTTTCCCGATCTGTTCGAGCCGGCCATCAAGTACGCCCGCGACGGCTATCTGGTGTCGCCGACCATCGCGCGGCTGTGGGCCGGCCAGATCGACGTGCTGAAAGCGCAACCGGGTTTCGCCGAAGCCTTTATGCCCAATGGCCGCGCGCCCGCGGCCGGCGAAAAATTCTGCTTCCCCGACCAGGCCAACACGCTGGCGCGCATCGCCGAGACCAAGGGCGAGGCCTTTTACAAGGGCGACCTCGCCGAGAAAATTGCTGCCCATATCCGCGCGCATGGCGGCGTGATGACGGTGGCCGACCTCGCCGCGCATCAGTGCGATTGGGTCGACACCATCAGCATTGACTATCGCGGCTACCGCCTGCACGAAATCCCGCCCAACGGCCAGGGCATCGGCGCACTGATGTCGCTGGGCATGCTGGGCAATCTGGACATGCGCGGCTACGCGGTCGATTCGCCCGACTACCTGCACGTGCAGATCGAAGCCATGAAGCTCGCCTTCGGCGACCTCTATCACTATGTGTCGGACCGCGCCAGCATGCGCGTGCGGCCGCAGGACCTGCTCGACCCGGCCTACCTCGCCGAGCGCGTGAAAAAAATCGACATGCAGCGCGCGCTTGACCCCGGACACGGTCTGCCACCCGGCGCCGGCACGGTGTATCTCACCGCCGCCGACGAGTCCGGCATGATGGTGTCGTACATTCAGTCGAACTTCACCGGCTTTGGCTCCGGCGTGGTGGTGCCCGGCACCGGCATCAGCCTGCACGGACGCGGCGCCGGCTTCGTCACCACCGCCGGCCACGCCAATCAGGTCGCACCGAACAAGCGCCCCTTCCACACCATCATCCCCGCTTTCGTCACCAGGGACGGCCAGCCGGTCATGAGCTATGGCGTCATGGCCAGCTCCATGCAGGCGCAGGGCCATTCGCAGGTGATGGTGCGCTATGCCGACGTCGGCCAGAACCCGCAGGCGGCCATCGACGCGCCGCGCTGGCGCATCGACACCGGCCTCAAGGTGGCCATCGAGCGCGGCTTCAAGCCCGAGGTGTACGAGGAGTTGACGCGCCGCGGCCATCAGTTGCTGCTGGCCGAGCGCATGAGCACGAACTTTGGCCGCGCCCAGTTGATCCATCGCCTGCAGGACGGCTACCTGGCCGCCTCCGAATGGCGCACCGATGGCCAGGCGGTGGGATTCTGAAGCTGCGGTCTATTTGTAGTCTGTTTGATTTGTTGTCTGTTTGGTCTGTTTGTTAAGGTGCACCCCACTCTGTAATAAAAGGCTGTCACACCCGCAACACCGATAAACGAGGGTCTGCATGAGCGCATCACCACCGTTTGAAATCGGCCTCACCATGGCCGGCGCCGTATCGGCAGGCGCGTATACCGCCGGCGTGATCGACTTTCTGATCGAAGCGCTGGACGCCTGGGAGGCGGCCAAGGCGCACCACCGACAGACGCCCGCCGCCCCTCCACTGTGCCCGCCGCATGACGTGTCGCTGCGCGTGATGTCGGGCGCCTCAGCCGGTTCCATCGTCGCCGCCATCCTGGCCGCCAACATCGACCGGCAATGGCAGCCGGTGCGCGAGGCCAACGCCGACGATCCGCAGCCGCGCAATCCGCTCTTCGACAGCTGGGTGAACCAGGTGGATATCCTGCCGCTGCTCGGCGAGCACGATCTGCAGCACGATCCGGAACCGCTGTCGCTGCTGGACGCCACCGCGCTGGATGCGATCGCCGAACGCGCGTTGTCCTTCGACGGGCCGCGCGTGACACGCCGCTACGTGGCCAACCCGTTGCGCGCCCTGTTCACGCTCACCAACCTCACCGGCGTGCCGTTCCGCTATGACCTGCGCGGCAACACCGGCCACGGCCAGGACCTGAGCCGGCACGCCGACCTGATGCGCTTTGCCGTGCTGAACGCCGGCACCGCCGCAGCGCCCGCCCTTCGCGCCGCGCCGGACGCCCGCTACGAATATCCATTGCATCCGGTGGCGCAGGCGCGCTGGTCCGACCCGGCCTGGCAACGCTTCGCGCTCACCGCGCTCGCCTCGGGTGCCTTTCCCGTCGGCCTGCGCCCGCGCGCCGTGGACCGCAACAAATCCGACTACACCGACATGCATCTGTCCCTGCTGGATGCTAATGGCGCGCCGGTGACGATCAGCCCATCGTGGCCGGTGCAGCCCGATGAACAGTACCGCTTTCTGAGTGTGGATGGCGGCTGCATCAGCAACGAACCGCTGCAGCTTGCGCGCGTCGAGCTCTCCGGCAGCGCGCTGGCGCGCAACGAGCGCGACGGCCTGAAGGCGAACAAGACGATCCTGATGATCGACCCGTTCGTCGGCCCCAATGCGCCGGGGCCGGCCAGCGCCGAACAGAACCCGCTGCACCTCGCCTTCTTCAAGCTGCTCGCCGCCTACCTCCAGCAGTCACGCTTCTCCGCCGAAGACATCGAGCTGGCCAACCGTGCCGACGTGTACAGCCGTTTCATGATCGCGCCGAAGCGCCCGGTGCCGCCGCTGTTGCAGGCGGGCTACCCCGAAGCCGAGGGCCAATGGATCGCCAGCGGCGCGCTGGGCGGCTTCAGCGGCTTTCTGCACCGCGAATTCCGCAAGCATGACTTCCTGCTTGGCCGACACAACTGCCAGCAGTTCCTCGCCGGTCGCTTCACGCTGCCGGCGGGCAACGACCTGTTTGCCGACTGGCGCGACAACGCCGCGCTGCGCAAGCGCTACCACGTGCCCGGCACGGCTGGCGAGCCCGGCCAGCTGCCCATCATCCCGCTGGTCGGCAGCCTGCATCCGCAACATGGCACCGAAGAACCCCTGCCACGCTGGCCGGAAGGCGCCTGCGATGTCGCCGCGCTCGAAGCACCCATCGCCGCGCGTGCCGATGCGCTGTTCCGGAAATACGCAGCGGGCGAAGGCGTCTTTGCCAATCCGCTGGCCGGCCTGCTGTGGCGCACCGCCGGCAAGCCCGCACTGATGCGCAAGGCCCGCGAGACCATCTCGAATGCGCTGGTGTCGCAGGGCCTGCTGCGGCCGCAGGCCAACGCAAACAACAGCAGCCCTGGGACTGCAGGAGGCGAGTAACTGGCGCCGCGTGTAGACTTCGCAACAAAAGCACGTCATTGTCATTCCGAAGCCTACGGCTGAGGAATCTGCTTGAGTAGACCTGAACTCACAGCAGATCCCTCGCTTTACTCGGGATGACAAATTCAGCGCTTGTTCATTTCGACATGAATTCAAAAGGCACCCACATGCAATCGTTCCTGCGTACCGCCGCGCGACTCACCGCGGCAATGCTGTTGATGGCAAGCAGTCTGGTTGCCGCCCAGACCCAGCCCTTTCCGAACAAGGCGGTCAAGGTCATCGTGCCCACGGGCGCCGGCGGCACCACCGACATCGTGGCGCGCGTGATCGGCCAGAAGCTCACTGAACTGTGGGGTCAGGCGGTGCTCATCGACAACCGGCCGGGGGCCGGCGGCACCATGGGCAGCGAAGCCATCGCCAAGTCGGCGCCGGATGGCCATTCGCTATTGTGGGTTATGCCCTCGCACATGCTCATTCCCATCCTCTACCCCAAGCTGAATTACGACCCGGTGAAGGATTTTGCGCCTATCAGCATGGTCACCTCGGTGGATCTGGTGCTGTTGATCAACCCTGCCGTACCGGCCAACTCCGTGAAGGAATTGATCGCGCTGGCCAAGGCAAAACCGGGCAACCTCAACATCGGCGTTGTCGACGCCAGCCTGGGCTATCTGGCCAGCGGCGCATTCCGAGCCATGGCCGGCGTGGATATCGTGAACGTGCCCTACAAGGGCGTCCCGCAGAACATCCAGGCGCTCATCGCCAACGAAGTGCAGATGTTCTTTGTCGCGCCGGTAACCGCGATTCCGCAGATCCGCAGCGGCAAACTGCGCGGGCTGGCGGTGACCAACGCGCGCCGGCTCAAATCAATGCCCGACATGCCCAGCATGCAGGAAGCAGGCGTCCCCGGCTACGACGTGGTTGGCTGGAACGGCGTGCTGGCGCCGGCGCGCACCTCGAAGGAAATCATCAACAAGATCCACGCCGACATCGCGCGCGTGCTGGCGCGCCCGGACATGCACGAGTGGATGGCCTCGCAGGCACTGGAACTGGTGGGCAACAAGCCTGAAGAATTTGCCGCCGTGATCCAGGCCGACATGGCCAAGTGGGCGCGCATGGCGGCACAGCTCGGGCTGAAGCCGGAACAATGACAGCCGATCTCAAAGAGACGTGTCATTCCGAACCCGCAGGGTGAGGAATCCGCTTCGCGCTTTGAATTTACAGCAGATTCCTCGCTGCTCACTCGGAATGACACATTCACTGAGTGTTCATTTTGATACAACTTATCAGGACAAAACCATGCCGACATTGAATACGCCCGACGGCGCAGCGCTCTTCTACACGGTGGACGATTTCACCGACCCCTGGGTTCCCTCCGATGCCATCGTGATGCTGCACGGCAACGCCGAGAGTGGTGAAGCCTGGCGCGCCTGGGTGCCCTATCTGGCGCGCCGCTACAAGGTGATCCGCCTGGACATGCGCGGCTTTGGCCGCTCCACGCCCATGGCCACCGATTACGCGTGGACGCCCAACGTGCTGGTGGACGACATGACGCTCCTGGCGACGACGCTGGGCCTCGGCCGCTTTCATCTGGTCGGCGCCAAGATCGGCGCCACCGTCGCGCTCAATTTCGCGTCGCTGCGCAGCGATCTCTTGAACAGCCTGTGCCTGATCGGCGGGCGCGCCTCGCCCGGGCAGGCCTTCAACACCACGCTGCCGGGCTGGGTCAGAGAGATGGAGCGCCAGGGCGTGCGCAGCTGGGCCGAAAAGAGCATGCGCGCACGGCTGGGCAGCAAGGCCACGGACGCCCACATGCGCTGGTGGGCCGACCTGATGTCGGCCACCGCGCTGTCCACGCAACTGGGCTTCATGCAGATGGTGTCCGTGCTGGATGTTGATCCCGGCCTGCCCAATATCCACTGCCCGACGCTGGTGGTCACGACCACCGGCAGCGCGCTCGGCTCGGTCGAATCCACCGCAGCGTGGCAGAAACGCATTCCGCGCTCGGAACTGCTCGTCGTGGATAACGACTCCTACCACCCCGCCGCCTCCGACCCCGATAGGCTGGCAGCGCTGGTGCGGGCGTTTATTGACAGGCATGCGACGGTAGGTTGAAGGGTCAGTACCGGCTGATGACCGGAAGATGGAACTGACCAAACCCGCTCGGAGAATGGCCTCGTGGGCTACCCCTGGGTTTCGCGGCATTTCCTCGCAAATTAGCGGCTGAACGACAAATTGGCCTGATCCATAGCGAATTAACGACATTTCGGCTTCAATTCTCTTGCCGCATAGCGAATAGACTACATTGGCAAACCGAAAATAAGTCCAATCGCCCCCGGAATCCCCGTCTATATGGCCCCCTTGAAGAACGAAGTATTTCTCGCCTGATCTTGCTAGAATCCACATATACCACATATATAAGGAGTATCCGATGGCTCAGATCCATTGTTATGTTCCCGATGAGATAGCAAAACAGGCTCAGCGCAAAGCCACGCAATCCGGTCTGAGCCTTTCTCGATATCTGGCGGAGTTGGTCAAGCGTGATGCTGGCGCCAGCACCGCCTGGCCGAAGGGATATTTCGACATCTTTGGCAAATGGGAAGGCGCGCCACTGGAGCGTTCGGCGCAACCGCCTCGGGAAAAGCGGCTGAAACTCCGGTGATTTATCTGCTCGACACCAATGTCTGCATTCGCCTGCTCAACGGCAAACATCCGGTCATTCTCGAACACTTCCGCAAGCATATTCCGGCTGATATTGCCCTCTGCAGCGTGGTCAAAGCCGAATTGCTCTTCGGTGCCCGGCGCAGTCAGCGGGTGGAAGCCAATCTGCAACTGCTCAAAGCCTTTTTCGCTCCGCTGCAATGCCTACCCTTTGACGACAAATGCGCCGAGCACTACGGGCAGATTCACGCCGACCTGATGGACCTGGGCAAGCCCATCGGCCCCAACGACACTCTCATCGCCGCCATTACCCGTGCCCACGACGCCACGCTGATTACCCACAACGTCGGTGAGTTCAGCCGCGTGCCTGGATTGCGAATGGAAGATTGGGAAGTCCCGTTGGGCAAACGTTCGGAATCAGCAGAAAAGTAAAATTATCAATATTGATGTTTTTATTACATTTCACAATAATTTAACGAGTTAATGTAATCAAATTGTTCTTCGAATAGCTGTTGCTGTCGTCACACTCTGACATCAAGCCAAAAAGTTTCATCCTCCAAGCCCACCCGCTTGGCGTATTCTGTGCATCGAATCCAATCCGCCCAGCCAAGGGAGATGGTCATGCGGCTTCTGCAGTCTGCAGCATTGCACGCCCTGCTCGGCACCGGAGTCGTCGCATTCACTACCATAGGCGCAGCCGGCAACGCGCATGCGCAAACCGCCGCTTACCCTTCCAGGCCCGTTACCGCCATCGCCCCGATCGCCGCTGGCGGCCCCGTCGACCGCGAGGCGCGCGTGTATACCAACAAGATGGGCGACCTGATGGGCCAGCCCTTCATCATCGACTTCAAGCCCGGCGCCGGCACCACGGTGGGTGGCGCTTATGTGGCCAAGTCCAAACCCGACGGCTATACGCTCTTGATCGCCAACGCCAGCTTCACCGTCTATCCGGCCTTCTATACGGATCTGTCTTTCGACAACCTCCGCGATTTTGCGCCAGTGTCGCTGATGAGCCAACGCACCACGGTGCTGGTCGTGCATCCCTCCTTCCCGGCCAAGACCTATGCCGAGTACATCGGGTAAGCGACAGCAATATGAATGGGCCGGCTACCGCTTATGCCTTTGTCAGCAGGCAGCGCCCAGGCAAAGCAGACTACTCAATCAGTATTCGTGTCCAACTTGGCAGACAACACGCGACGCAGTGCTCTCACCCGCGTCCATAAAACTGCCTTGGGAATGTTCATTGACATAGCCTTCATGCAGCGATCCATCCAATCATGGCGCATTTGCAATCGTCCAATCGCTTTATCGAGATCCTGGCAGATGGATTGCCCATAAGCTTGTTCAGCCTTGGCCACGGCTTTTCGTAGTATAGGCAAGCGTGGCGTCATCATCGCCAGATCGATAACGTCCCGGCTAAAAACACCATCATCGTTCCATCTATCCGAATTGGCGAGCAGTTTGCTCGTCAACAGATCGAGCGGCGTGAGTGTCGCGACTCCGCAAACCTCATCATCCGCGCCTGGTTTTTCCAGTTCAACACGCCCTTCGAGGACGATTTCAAATTTGATTGGCTGCTCCGCGATCATCAACATCGTCCGGATACCATATTGATCTGACCGCATTTCCCTGATCTGATTCAGTGGGGCAGCCGCATCCCGCGTGATCGCTTTGATGCCGACCGGACCGGTAAGCTTCTGGCGCAAGCCGCGATAGCTCTGGATATCGGAGACAAGAAAGTCAATGTCGACTGACTCTCGGTATTCACCGTATCGCAAGGCAATGACGGTACCGCCACCGAACAAACAATTGGCTTCACGCAGCATCGAACCGTCCAGGGCATACAGGATCTGGGCGATGAACTGATGATGGATCCGCTCAAATGTCACCTTGTTCCTTTCCGAATGCCAGACGCAAAGCCTCAATCAAATTCTGTTCTTGCGGCTCCAGCGCCGAAGTCTCGACATGGCGCCAGTTGCGCTCGTAAATGCCCAGCGCCTCGGCCGGTTTAAGTTCGTTGGTTCCTTTGACTTGCCACGCAAGATGCTTAAGCTGAGGATAGTTTTCCAAATTGATACGAGCGGGAATCCACCCCAGTTTGTCTTGAGTTTCGGTATTCGAAAGCGAAACTGAACGACCGTTGACGCTCAATTCCATTCCGAGGGCTGTCATAGCATTCAGATAGGCGCCCATGGTGACCGAAGGCTCGCCACGTTCGATCCTGTGCAGGGTTACCCGAGACATACCAGCAGATTCAGCAGCCGCGGCAGCGCTGACCTGCAAAGATTTGCGGTGCACGCGTATCCGCTTACCGAGTTCAACAAGCTTTTCGGCAGCTACTTCTGTAGTTTCTGGTGACTTGGCCGGCATAGTGATTCTCATAATAGACATTTATATTAATATGTCAATATTGAGAAACTTATTACACAAAGATCTGAATCTATTGCGTCAGTCAATACCGCTGCCCAATCCTACCGGGAAAATCTTGAAGGAACTCGAAGGAGGATAATCCATTCGCTGCAAGTGCGACCTCATTGAGTTCAAACGTGCTATGTCTTCACCGAGCCTGATTTATCAGGGAAGATCGCCACGTGCATCCGCTGATTGCGATGGCGGCGTTCAATCTGGATTTGCTGTGCATCCACCCTTTTCGCGATGGCAATGGGCGCGTGTCCCGGTTGGCGCTCCTGTTGCCGTGCTATCAATCCGGTTTCGAAGCGGGCCGCTATGTCAGCCTGGAAAGGCTCATCGAACAAAACAAGGAGCGCTATCACGAGACGCTGGAGCAAAGCTCGCAGGGATGGCACGAGGGCCGGCACGATCCGTGGCCGTACATCAACTACCTGCTGACCATCCTAAAAATGGCCTACCGCGAGTTTGCGAAGCGGATGGGTGAAGTCAAAGCGCCGCGGGGATCGAAGACTGATCTGGTGTTGGCCGCCATCCAGCGGTTCGCCAGCGAATTTACCGTGTCGCAACTGGAGCAGGCCTGTCCCGGCGTGAGCAGGGACAGGGTCC
>CANKAJ010000134.1 GCA_947479645.1 Betaproteobacteria bacterium
GCCGTGCCGCTGGTGTATTCGAAAGTCTCATCCGGTTTGAGCAGTGGCTGAGCGCCGACTACCCCCAATCCGCGTACTTCCTGCACCTTGCTGTTGCTATCAGCGATGACCCAATGGCGTGAGATGAGTTGGGCGGCGATGTTGCCCGTATTTTGAATGGTAATCGTATAGGCGAATACAAAGCGTGTGTTCGCCTCATCTGACTGGTCCGGAACGTATTGTGTCCGGGTCGATACGGTGATTTCGTACTTTTTGCTGTCTGCCATTGTGCTTGAGTAACCTGGAGCGGTTGAACGTGAGGATTTGAGTAACCGAGACGAAGAATATCTTAAGAATTCGATTCAGGACAGACGTCCATGACAGTGCTTGAATTTTTTGCCTGAACCGCAGGGGCAGGGGTCATTGCGACCAACCTGAATGGGCTGGTGCGCCGAGGGGGCGTTATAGGAAGTTTCAGCAACAACCAAGTCTTTCGCTTTTTCGACAATACTAGGCATTCCCGACGCCTTTCGGCCGCGTTCCAGCAGCCCTCGCAGGGCCTGATAGGCTTTACCTGAAAAGGCTTCCTTGCTGAACAGCGCTAACGCCTGTGCGCGACCGGCTTCACCCATTGCTCGCCACTGTTCTGGATTGGCAAGTAGCTTTTCCAGCTGACTTACTAGGGCATCGACGTCGCCGGGCGCATACGACAGGCCTGTCTGCCCATCAATCATGAACTCCGACAGGCCTCCCGCGTCTGAGAAGACGACCGGCTTGCCAAGCAACATGGCTTCGACTCCGGCTCGTCCGAAAGCCTCCATCTGCGAGCCGATCAAAAGGATGTCGCACTCTTGCATCGCAGGATACGGATTTGCCATGAAGCCAGCCACACGCACACGTTGGTCGATTCCCATTGAGCGAATCAATCGGGAAATTTCCTCCATGTGAACTGGAAGACCGCCGCCGGCAATCAGAAGTTCGACGTTGTATCCAAGGGAAAGCAACCTTTCCATTGCACATATCACGTATTGCTGGCCTTTGGTCGGACGAACCTGCCCGAAAATACCTAGCTTGACAGCTCCCGGCACCTGGAAGTGATTCGTTTGATCCTGCTTCAGTTTGTGAGGTGGAATGTCAACGTGACAATACAGCACTTGCACCTTATCGGGCGATGCGGATGGAAATACCATTTTGGCGACAGTTTTGCTGCAGGTGAATACCAGCTCGGAGCTATCGAGAATGTTCCTCGCGACGGACGGCAACGGAGCAAAGAAATTGAAGCCGAAATCCTGTTCGCCAAATTCATTCACGGACCAAACATGCGGTTTCTCCAGTTTTGCGGCAATAACAGCGCCCCAGGGAATCACCATGGTTTGAGTCCAGATTACGTCAGGATCGAACTCGCTTATCGAAGGCAATACGGTTGCGTCAAGTGATCGAACATTTTCCAGGAGGAGTTGTTGCTTGACTGGATCTGTAAAGACCTGGTCGTTGTTTGTGCACCACCATGCGTAGGGATACCCGACGATGCAGGCAGCCCCGGCGCGCTTCAGAGATGGTACAAGCGGCCCTTGTGCCGGCAGAACGACGGAGCATACGGCGCCATGATCCGCAATGAGGTCGTCGACAAGTTCGAGCAATACCTGTTCGGCACCTGACAGTCCGGCCGAGTGTGAAAAAAAACATACACTCAACGCCTGTTCGCGACGTACACAGTAAAGGTTAGCGAATCCGGCTGCCAAAATTGATTGCCAGTTTATGTCTTTGTCCGCACGAATGCGACAAAAGTGCCGTCTTTGTTCATCAAGAAGATGAATCACAAAGCCCAGGTCATCGAGGCGCGTCAGCAGCGCTTCCGGTGGATGCCCTGCGGCAACTTGCAACGTGGGGTTGAATTCGACCAGCAACTTCAGGTTTTTCACCCGCGCAAGCGTCTCGGACGCTCCGTCGAGAATCGCCAGTTCACTGCCTTGCGCGCAGATCTTGATGACAAGGGAATTAGGTCCCACCTTGTTCATCAGGGCATCGATCGTTCGGGTCTCAACATCAAGCGTCGGCTGTTCCGGCGTGTCAGTGCTAAAACTGAGATGGGAACCTGCGGTGGGGGCCGTTATCACAAATTTGGCGACGCCGGACTTGTTGGATGCGGCGACCTGATGTACAGCGATGTTCGATGTATTTTGGATAGCAACACTTTGACGCAGCAAGGCGCAAGCATCCGGTTCCGGTTCTATCGACAGAATCTTGAGCTTCGGATAGAGCGAGCCGGCCAGCAGAGAAAAATATCCGCAATGAGCGCCAATATCGACAAACACATCGGCTGGCGCGAGTACTCGCGCCAGAAAATCGGCAGAGAAAGATTTATAGAAGAAACTCTCGTAGTTACTTCGATCCTGTGACGGGACAAACATGCGGAAGTTCCGACCGTGTACTTTAGACGGGCCGCTGCTCGGTTCAGGGATTGTATTGGCTGGAATCGGGTTGGTTTCCTGGCGATTAATTGTGAATTTGAGGATGTCAATCCTGCCGGAGTGCTGTGCAACGTTATTGTTTCCAATTTGCGTGATTAGATATCCCATGTCCTGCAAATATTGGAATATTTTTTTTCGGCGTTCTTGAAACCAGGGTTTCCAGGACCAGGTTTCAAACAGAATGGGCGGGAAATTATTTTCTTCGAGAGTTTTTTTTGCTCCAGCAAGAACTTTTAATTCCATGCCTTCTACATCAATCTTAATCAGCAAAAGATCTTTGAAACTGAATTCATCCAGTGGAACAAGAGAAAATGTTTCGACGTTTCCGGTAGTCCTGACTTCATAGTCATTTTTCCTGACTTCTTGGTCGAGAGAAAATCCGCCGATGTTCGTCTCCAATTCATAATTTGGGACGGTGGCGACTATTTCTTCCGTTTTGTCAGATAAGCCAGAATGAATGGCGTTAATGTTGTAAGCGTCATTGATGGAGATATTTTCTTTTAGCTGCTCAAAGATTTTTTGCTGTACTTCAAATGCGACAAATTCTACGTTCGGAAATTCTTTGGCAAGAGGGATGCAATATGTACCCATGTTTGCGCCTACATCCAGCACCCTGCCTTCTTTTCCGGTGATGATATGTGACGAGATTTGCAAAGTCTCGGGTTCGAATTCACCATTGAGCTTGAGGAGTCGGCCGATAAGGTCCTGTTGGCCCAATAGGCGGTATCTGATGCCATTTTTGGCTGTGACAATGTCACCCATGAATTGAGTCCCTTTTCATGCCACGCATACATATGCTGTTAAGCAGTCATTCCGAATAGGTGAGATTGTAGGGTGAAGCAGAGTGTGCATCCAAGAATTCGGCCCCGCGGGGCTTGGGATTACGCTCTTATTCTGACAAAGTCGGCCAACGCATGGTGCGGCAGAACATCATCTGCCATGTACAGAGTGGGCGATCGGAAAATGGTCAAGTGTGCCCGAATCACTCTAATAGGCTGATAGAATAATTCCCAATGAACCCCAACTATCGAATCGCTCCCAGCATTCTGTCGGCGGACTTCGCTCGCCTTGGCGAAGAAGTCACCTCCGTTGTGGCCGCCGGAGCCGACATGATCCATTTTGACGTGATGGACAATCATTACGTTCCCAATCTGACTATTGGCCCGCTGGTCTGCGCGGCAATCCGGCCATTGACCCAGGCCGTGATCGATGTTCATCTGATGGTGAAGCCGGTCGATCGCATCGTAGGAGACTTTGCCAAGGCGGGCGCGAACATCATCAGTTTTCATCCGGAGGCCAGCGAGCATATCGACCGTACCATTGGGTTGATTCATGAATGCGGCTGCAAGGCGGGCCTGGTATTCAATCCGGCAACACCACTCAACTGGCTGGATCATGTGCTGGAGAAACTGGATCTTGTACTCATCATGTCGGTGAATCCCGGATTCGGCGGGCAGAGCTTCATTCCTGCGGCGCTTGCCAAGTTGACCGAAGCAAGGCAGCGCATAGCTGCCACTGGAAAGCCAATCCTGCTTGAGGTCGATGGCGGGGTGAAGGTGGACAATATTGGCGAAATTGCGCGGGCTGGTGCCGATACGTTTGTTGCCGGTTCGGCCATTTTTGGAGCCGGTGATTATCGTGCCACGATCGCTGCAATGCGGGCAGAACTTCAGGCTGTCTCCTGATTTGTTGGCGTCTTCAGTTAATTTGCTGTGATCAGGATGATCTAATTGCAATCCATGCCTAGTGAGTTCCGCTATCGTGCCGTGCTGTTCGACCTGGATGGCACGCTATTGGACACGGTTCCCGACTTGGCATTATCCGCCAACCGAATGCTGGCGGAACTGCATCGGCCTGGGCAAACCGAGGCGCTGATTTCGACATTTGTTGGTCGCGGAATAAACAAGTTGGTGGAACGCGTCCTGGCTGGCAGCATTGATGGCACGGTGCCATCGGCTCAGTTGCAACACGGCTTGGAGATATTCGAGCGCTGCTATGCCGAGGAGTCAGGGCGTCGCTCGCGCCCCTATCCTGGTGTGGTGGAGGGATTGGACCAACTTGTCGCCGCCGGGATGCCCATGGCAGTGGTAACCAACAAGGCTGCGCGTTTTACCCTGGAACTTCTTGAGCGGGTCGGCATCGGTCATTATTTCAAAGCTGTTGTCAGCGGGGATACGCTCCCCGTTCGGAAGCCCGATCCGCAACCGGTGCAATATGCCTGCAAACAATTGGAAGTGGCACCTGCGGACGCGCTGTTTATCGGGGATTCCCGGCATGACGTTGAGGCCGGGCGTGGAGCCGGCTGTGCCGTCTGGTGCGTACCTTACGGTTATAACGAAGGCGTGTCGACAGATACGCTCAACTGTGACCGCATGGTGCCGGATATTGCAGTGGCTGCTCGCTGGATATTGGGGCCTAGTGAAAGGAGCGGCGGCTGATACGCAGGGGTTTGCGGCAATGGTATTGAACGCCGGTCAGAGACCGGGCTATTGCAAAGGTTGAACCGCGAATCCAGTCGGCACTCCCCCGCGTTGATAGCTGTCCCACATCGTAATGTATGCGCTTTCGATGTGGCGACGGAACCGGTCGGTGTTGAATAGCGGACAACTGCTGCGATTGGCAGCAAGTCGTGATTTGATATCGGACAACAGTGGTTCGCTTGTTGCCAGCGTGATTGCCAGTGCCTCGTATTCTTCGGGGCTGTTGGTGATGAGTTCCGGGAGTCCAACTGCATTGAGCAGGCTGCCAGCCATTCGGGCAGGAAAGGCATTTCCGGAACAGGTCAGTACCGGTAATCCCGCCCATAATGCATCGCTGGCGGTGGTGCCGGCATTGAAGGGCAATGAATCCAGGAACAGGTCGGCAAGGCGGTAGCGTGCCAGGTGCTGCGCATAATTGTTCATGCCCGGTGCAAAGACAAGCCGGTCCGGATTGATGCCACGCTTTTTTGCCTCCTTGCGCAGATTGCTGGTAACTGCGGCATTGGCATGTATGAGCCAGAGCACGCTGTTGGCTGTCCGCTGCAGTAGTCGCATCCAGATGTCGAACATGTCTGGTGTGATCTTGTTGCTACTGTTGAATGAGCAGAAAACAAACCCATTTTCCGGCAGACCTGACTCGATACGGCTTTGTGTTGACCCGGCGATTTGCCGGTTTGCATCATTGGCCTGAAACGTGTCGGGCAGATAGACGATCTTCTCCGAGTAATGCGCCTGCATTTCCTCCGGGATGACATAGCGATCTGCCAAAATATAGTCGATGTAGGTGGCTCCCATGGTTGCAGGAAAGCCCAAATAATTGATTTGAATGGGGGCGGGGCGCAAGGCAAAAATCTTGGCCCTTCCACCTGCAGTAAATCCCATCAGATCCACCGCAATATCGATTTCAAGGCTTCGCAGCAGTTTGGCAGTTTCAAGAGGGCTTTGCATTTCGACATCGATGAATCGATCAAAAGTGCGCTTCAGGCGATCGCGCATTACGCTGCTTCCCTTTGAGTCGAACGAGACCGCGATCGTTTCAAAGCGGCCGTGATCGTGTTGCTCGAAAAACCCCGCCATCAGGTAGGGCATGGCATGTTCCCGGAAGTCAGATGACAGATAGGCGATGCGTATCCTGTCATGTTGATAAATCTCGCCCGTCCAAAGGGGTTCCGATGACGGGGGGCACTGGTGCTCGACATAAGTTTGTGCGCATGCCAGTTGATCGCTGGCCGAGTCCGATACGGCCAGAAAAGGAAACGGCAGCATCGCCCGTTTTCCGGCCCTGACGCCTTGAATGACGATTGCCTTGTTCTTGGAGAACGAATGCCAGTCGCAGTGGTGCATCTTGGAGTAAAGAAGATGGCCGCGCGCATATTCATAGTCTGGCGCTATGTGCAACAGTCGCTCCATGTCGACGATGATTTCTTCGTGTCTTCGCAGTTCCAGCAACACATTGCCGTGGTTATATAGCGCGTCGGCGAAATCGGGTTTGATTGACAAGGAGAGCTCAAAGTCCGCCAATGCGTTCTCGCGGAGATTCAGGATGCGATAGAGGTTGCCTCGGTAATTGAAAGCTTCCGAGGTGGGCTTGATGGACAGTGCCCGGTCGAAGAACGTAAGGGCATCATTGTTTCGCTCGAGGCCTTGTAGCGCAATTCCGATACCCAGAAGTGCATCCGCAAAATCGGGCTTGAGAGCCAATGCACGTTCATGGTTGCCTAGCGCTTCCTCAAATCGGCCCAACGCTCGCAAGGCATGGCCGCGATTATTGAATGCCTCGGCATAATCGGGTCTGAATGTCAGTGCCCGGTCAAAGCTGGCCACCGCATCATCATGCTTCTTGAGGTCTCGCAGCGCATTGCCGCGCCCATTGAGTGCTTCGGGGTAGGCTGTCTTTAGTGCCAGCGCCCGATCGTAATTTGACAGTGCTTCTGCAGGTCGATTGATTGCCCTAAGCGCATGTGCAAGGTTCGAGTAGGCCTCTGCCGAACGTGAATTGACCGCCAGGGCTTTTCTGATGAGGTTGGCAGCGGCTTCATGACGTCCCTTTTGCGCTTCGAGCACCCCCAGCAGATGCAACGCATCGAATTGATCGGGCACTTTTTTAATGACTTCCCGATACAAAGGCTCTGCCTCTCCATACCGCCCTTGCTGGTGCAGCGCTATTGCCTGGTCGAGTTTGGCGAACACACTATGCGTTACCGGGCCTTTACTCATGCGGATCTCACGGAATGTCACGGGGATTCCCGAAATGGCTTCAGGAATTGGCCGCAATTCTCCCAGCTTTGCCTTTGAATCACCATAGTTTCCCTGCGCCTTGCCGATCTGTCAGAATTCCACGCTCATCTGCCAGAGTCGTGGCGGCCATGCCGGCGCCCACAAATAAAGAGAGTGACGATTTGGAAAAGTCCATCATCAAACAGTTGGTTGCAGTTGTCGGCGAAGCGGCCGTGCTGACTACGACTGAAGACACCGGTCCTTACGCCGTCGATTGGCGCCGTCGCTACCACGGCAGGCCGCTCGCCGTGGTCAAGCCGGCTTCGACAGTTGAAGTGGCAGCCGTCGTGAAATTGTGTGCTGATAACCGAGTTGCCGTGGTGCCCCAGGGTGGCAATACCGGTCTTGTGGGTGGCGCAACGCCGGATGAGAGCGGGACGCAGGTTATTGTCAATCTGTCGCGCATGAACCGCATTCGCGGCCTTGATCTGGTCAATAACACGCTTACCGCCGAGGCGGGCTGTGTGCTGGCGACATTGCAACAGGCGGCACGAGATAGTGATCGTCTGTTCCCGCTCAGCCTTGCCGCGGAAGGCAGTTGCGAAATCGGCGGCAACCTCTCCACCAACGCCGGTGGCACAGCAGTACTGCGTTATGGCAATACCCGCGAGCTGGTGCTCGGGTTGGAAGTCGTTTTGCCGAACGGAGAGGTCTGGGAGGGGTTGCGCGGGTTGCGCAAGGACAATACTGGCTATGACCTGAAGCAGTTGTTCATTGGGGCGGAAGGAACGCTCGGAATAGTGACTGCGGCTGTACTCAAACTATTTCCGCTGCCCAAGGGCAGGGCGACCGCAATCGTGGCGTGCGAGACGCCGCGACAGGCGCTTGCATTGCTTTCGCACCTTCAGGCCAATTGCGGCGAGCGGCTGACCGGATTTGAGTTGTTCTCTGACTATTGTCTCGGGCTGGTGTTGAAGCATTTCCCTGCTTCTCAAGCGCCGTTTGCCGCGCGATTTGCACATTACGCACTGGTGGAATTGACCGATACCCTGTCTGCAGATCGGGTGCAGTCTGTGCTTGAAGAGGCGTTGGCCGCGGCATTGGAACGGCACATGATCAAGGATGCAGCGATTGCGGCTAACGAATCGCAGTGCAGGCAATTCTGGGGAATCCGTGAACGGATTCCGGAGTCGGAGGCAGCCGAGGGGCGCAATGTCAAGCATGATGTATCGTTGCCGATTTCGCATATCGCTGAATTCATCGAAGCTGCCGAGGCGTCGTTGGTGCGCCGATTGCCGGGGATACGCATGGTGACCTTCGGCCATCTGGGTGATGGAAACCTTCATTACAACGTTTCACTGCCGCAAGGCATGTCGCCGGATGCATTCACTGGCGTTGCTGACGAACTAAGCCGGATTGTGCACGATCATGCCGCGCGGCTCGGCGGTTCGATCAGCGCTGAGCATGGCCTTGGCCAGATGAAGCGCGAGGAAATCACCCATTACAAGTCGGCCATCGAGATCAATCTCATGAAGCGCATCAAGGCGGCGCTGGATCCTGATGGCATCATGAATCCGGGCAAGGTGATTTGAAGGTGTGCATTTTCGGGGCTCCGGCGCGTTTGACCGACTATCATGCTGTGCTATAGTTTGCATGCCTTAAATACGCGGCAAGAGTGTTTCCATATGACCTGCTTCACTTCGAAAAAAAACGGACAGGATTCCCTCCAGACAGTTCACTGGCATAGCTGGCTCCGCTGGCGCTCCTAGCTGTTGCGCCCACATGCCTGCTCGTTGAGCCGGCGTGCTTCCAGTCCCAGAACCGTTTTCGAATCCGTCCACCCGGAGCAGTGTCATGAACGAAACTGAATTTAACCGCCTTGCCGCGCAGGGATTCAACCGTATTCCCGTTGTCGTCGAGACATTCGCCGATTTAGATACACCCCTTTCGGTCTATCTCAAGCTCGCCAACCAGCCCGGCAGCTACCTGCTCGAGTCCGTTGTTGGCGGCGAGCGCTTCGGGCGCTATTCCTTTATCGGTTTGCCGACACGCAAACGCATTGTGGTGCGCGGGCGCAAGATCATGGTGATGGATGGCGACACAGTGATCGAGGAATCCGGCGCCGATCCACTGGATTTCATCCGCGCCTATCTGCAGCGCCATCGCGCCGCCCCGCTGACCGGTTTGCCGCGATTTGCCGGGGGACTGGTCGGCTGTTTCGGCTACGAAACGGTGCGTTATGTCGAAGCCAAGCTCGCGAAGTTGCCGGAAAAACCCGACCCTGTAGGCACCCCGGACATCGTGCTGTTGCAGTCCGAAGAGATTGCGATCTTCGACAATCTGGCCAGCAGGCTTTATTTTGTCGTGTACGCGGATCCGGGCGAGCCATCTGCGCTCATGCGCGCCAATGAGCGTCTTTCGGTATTGCTCGCGGCCTTGCGCGAGCCCGTGCAGATACCGGCCCATGGTCCCGGTAAGGCGTATGAACCGCGATCAGGCATTGGCGAGGCAGCCTATCTTGATGCGGTGGCAAAATCGAAACAGTACATTTTCGATGGCGACATCATGCAAGTGCAGATGTCGCAGCGGCTGTCGCGGCGCTTCGATGGCGATCCGCTGGCGTTGTATCGCTCGCTACGCACGCTCAACCCGTCGCCCTACATGTTCTATTTCAATTTTGGTGACTTTCAGGTGGTCGGTGCTTCGCCTGAAATACTGGTGCGTCTGGAAGGCGGCAAGGTCACATTGCGGCCGATTGCTGGTACGCGTCGTCGGGGCGCTACGCCACAGGAAGACGCGGCATTGGCCGAGGAACTGCTGGCCGATCCCAAGGAGCGCGCTGAACATGTAATGCTGATTGATCTGGGGCGCAATGATGTCGGTCGCATTGCCCAAACCGGCACGGTGCGCGTGACCGAGAATATGGTGGTGGAGCGCTACTCGCACGTGATGCACATTGTTTCCAATGTCGAAGGCCTATTGAAGCCGGGGCTGGATGCGGTTGAGGTACTCAAGGCCTCATTTCCGGCGGGCACGGTCACCGGTACACCCAAGGTGCGCGCGATGGAAATCATCCACGAACTGGAGCCGGTCAAGCGCGGCATTTATGCAGGTGCCGTGGGTTATCTTGGTTATCACGGCGACATGGATCTGGCCATTGCCATCCGTACCGGTGTGATCAAGGACGGCGAATTGCATGTGCAGGCCGCCGCCGGCATTGTTGCCGATTCCATTCCCGCGTCCGAGTGGAACGAAACCACCATGAAGGCAAGAGCAACACTGCGGGCGGCCGAACTGGCGACCGCCGGTCTTGATACCCGGATCGAGTGAGTCGGCTGTCATGCCATTGCTGATGGATGACGGACATGCGCGTTTGTGTTTCTGCAGCGGGTTTTCCGGCAATATTCCGGGGAGCAATCGTCAGGTTTTGCGCCAGAACACGCTTTGCTCATCGATGACGTGCATCGTGTCGGAAATTCCGTGTTGGACACGAAATTCGTCTATCGCACGTTTGCAGGGCGGGCAGGAGCCATAGTCGTCAACAATGACGTATCCGCCCAGTTCAATCTTGTCATATAGCGGCACCAGTCCATCCATAGTGGATTCGTACAAGTCTCCGTCAAGCCGGAGAATCGCCAATCGTTCTATTGGTGCGGATGGAAGGGTGTCCTTGAACCAACCCTTGAGGAATCTGATGTTTTCATTGAGCAGACCATATCGCTGGATCAACTCCTGTACTTCCTCAAGCGATACGGCAAGTACTGGAAATACCCTGGAGCTGATGTCAAATCCCTCATCTTCGGGCAATGTGGGAGGGGGCACTCCCTGGAACGAGTCGGCTGCCCAGACCGTTCTGTCGGTCACGCCATACGCCATGAGAACGCCCAGCATGAAAATGCAGGTACCTCCCCGCCAGATGCCGGTTTCAATGAAATCACCCTTTACACCATCCGTGAGAACGGACTCCATGCATGCCTGAACATTGTCCAGCCGTTTCCTGCCAACCATCGAATGGGAAAGTTCCGTGATATTGCGAAGTTCGGAGACTGGCGTAATTGTTCCATCCGGATCGGTATGCGTCATGACTGTCGTGGCGCCATTGAGTTTGTAGGTACGCAAATCCTTGATCAGCTGCGACTGGATTCCTGTAATGTTGAAGTAGTGGTTAAATTCAAGTGGACGATTGTTCAATATGTTTGAAAAAGTATGTATGAGCCGTGCCTCGTTTTCCAGATACAGTTCATTGAGAAGCGATTTCTTGAGGAGTTCAAGGTACTGGGCTGTGAGCAGGGTCTTGTTCATAAAGGGTGCATTTCATGGAAGGTAAGGATATTCAATTTCGCGGTGCCAAGTATCCGTGTCCCCTGAGCCCCGGTCAAATGCAGACTGTTATTGCTGAATCCGAACTCGTTTGCTTTAAATCATGAAGGCATTTCAATCATGTTGCTGATGATCGACAACTACGATTCCTTCACCTACAACCTGGTGCAGTACCTGGGTGAGTTGGGTGCGGATGTGCATGTGGTGCGCAATGACGAAGTTTCTGTCGCGGATATTGAACGGCTGAACCCGGAGCGAATCGTCATTTCGCCTGGCCCCTGTGCACCGACAGAGGCGGGTGTTTCTCTATCGGCCATCGCCCATTTTGCCGGCAGGAAGCCGATACTGGGTGTGTGTCTGGGGCATCAGGCCATTGGACACGCCTTTGGTGGCCGGGTGATACACGCCAAGACGCTCATGCATGGCAAGACCTCTCCGATAGAGCACACGGGAGTGGGCGTATTCGCAGGGTTGCCTAACCCGTTTATTGCTACACGCTATCATTCACTCGCGGTTGAACGCGATTCGCTTCCCGCCTGCCTCGAAGTTACGGCCTGGACCGCGGACGGCGAGATCATGGGTTTGCGCCATCGCAGTGTGTCTGTAGAGGGAGTGCAGTTTCATCCCGAATCCATACTGACCGAGCACGGGCACACCATGCTCAGGAATTTTCTGAATGTCGCCGCTTGAGCCTGGCCAGGGTCAATTTGAATAGGGTCAATTTGAATCCGGAAGGAGTCGCACCATGGCAATCACCCCGCAGGACGCGCTGACACGCATTGTCGAGCATCGCGAGATTTTTCACGATGAAATGCTCGAGCTCATGCGCGCCATCATGGGCGGACAGATGTCGCCTGTGCTAATCGCCGCGCTGGCGGTGGGTCTGCGCGTCAAGAAGGAAACAATAGGCGAAATCACCGCGGCTGCGCAGGTCATGCGTGAACTGTCTACCAAGGTAAGCGTGGCTGACCCGTCCAATCTGGTGGACATTGTGGGCACCGGTGGCGATGGCGCGCACACCTTCAATATTTCCACTGCCGCAACCTTCGTTTGCGCCGCGGCCGGCGCGCGCGTGGCCAAGCATGGTGGTCGCGCCGTGTCTTCGCAGTCGGGCAGTGCCGACATGATGGAAGCGCTTGGCGTCAATATCAATCTCACGCCGGAACGGGTCGGCCGCTGTATTGATTCGGTTGGCGTCGGTTTCATGTTTGCGCCAAACCACCACGCTGCCATGAAGCACGCGGCGCCGGTGCGGCGCGAACTGGGTATTCGCACTATCTTCAATATTCTCGGACCGCTGACCAATCCGGCTGGCGCGCCGACCCAGGTACTGGGTGTGTTTCATCGTGATCTGGTGGGAATTCAGATTCGTGTGCTTGAACGCCTGGGGGCGCGTCATGCAATCACCGTACATGGCGAAGATGGTCTGGATGAGATTTCGATTTCCGGCACCACGCTGGTGGGTGAACTCAAGAACGGGCAGGTGAAAGAATATACGGTGCATCCCGGGCAATTCGGATTGCCGGTGCATGACATTGGCGAGTTGCGTGTTGCCAATGTGGAGGAGTCCCGCACCATGGTGATGGCAGCGCTGGAGAATCACCCCGGTGCCGCGCGCGATGTCGTTGCGTTGAATGCCGGTGCAGCCATTTACGTGGCGGGCAAGGCGGCCAGCATGGAAGAGGGCGTGCTGCTGGCCGGCAAGGTCATGGCCAGTGGCGCCGCGCGGGCCAAGCTCGATGAGTTCGTGAAATTCACCCAGGCAGCAGCCTAGATGCTTGAATTGTTCCCTTTGAAAATGATCATTTTTATAATCGACTACTTTAGTCAAAAGCAGTTAGAGCCAATTTGTTATCAAGTTCTTCCTGTTTTCCGGATGCGGAGGCAGGCTCGTGGCTGATATCCTTGATCGCATCCTGGCGGTGAAGGCCGAGGAGATTGCGCAAGCCAGGCTTCGTTGTGATCTGTCAGCCATGCGAACGCTTGCATTATCGTGCGCTCCAGCACGGGATTTTCTCGGGGCGCTGCAGACCGCGATTGCTGCCGGACGCTCCGCGGTAATCGCCGAGATCAAGAAGGCCAGCCCCAGCAAGGGGATATTGCGGGAATATTTTGATCCCGCTGCAATCGCAAAATCTTATGCCAAGCATGGTGCCAGTTGCCTGTCAGTACTCACTGACGAGCAATTTTTCCAGGGTCGCGCCGAGTATCTGGAGTTGGCCCGGACAGCCAGCGGCCTGCCGGTACTGCGCAAGGACTTCATGATTGACCCGTACCAGGTCTATGAAGCCAGGGTGATGGGTGCTGATTGCATCCTGCTCATTGTGGCGGCCCTGGCGCCGACGCAAATGCAGGAGCTGGAAGCGACGGCAATGGCGCTGGGCATGGCGGTATTGGTCGAAGTCCATGACGCCGCGGAGCTGGAACTAGCGCTGCAATTGCGTACGCCCCTCATTGGCATCAATAACCGGAATCTTCGTACTTTCGAGACCTCTCTGGATACCACACTGGCACTGCTGCCACGTATCCCGAACGACCGCCTGGTTGTGACCGAGAGTGGTGTACGGTCGGCTGCTGATGTGGCGTTGATGCGTACTGGCGGAGTCAGGGCTTTTCTGGTGGGGGAGGCTTTCATGCGGGCGGTTGATCCCGGATCGGCACTGGAATCGATGTTCGGATCTGCCTGATTATGGGTTCGTCGCTGGCCAGGTCGCAAAATCGACGTTGTTGTAAAAATGCGACATATCGCGTTCATACGATCGGAATTCGCGTATTTTCATTGAGCCGCCTGCGCTGTGTCGGCACAATTGCATCAGCCCTCCCTAAGGGGCCCATTCGGGTCGGTGCAGTATTGAAGTTGTGCCGTCTGACATAAAACATTTTGAGGGGAATTATTCGATGATGAACAAAAAAGTCATGGCCTTGGCTGTTGCCGGCGCGCTGGCCGCACCGACCGCAGTACTGGCGCAGAACGCTGTCACGATCGGCGGCAAGATCACGATGGGTATTGAGTCCGTCTCAGCCGGCGGCCAAAGCTTCGTGCCCAGCGCTGGCCTTGTGCACCCCATAAGCGGCCAGACCAATACCAACGCGGGTGGCCTGGCTGGCGATACCGCACGATTTGGCGCACA
>CANKAJ010000135.1 GCA_947479645.1 Betaproteobacteria bacterium
CTGAAGCTGCGTGAACGGGCGCCGATTTCGTTTGACTTGATCGCTGTCAACCTCGATCAGGGTCACCCGGGTTTTCCCAAGGATGTGCTGCCGAATTACCTGAAATCGCTGGGTATTCCGTATCACATTGAGGATGAAGATACCTATTCGATCGTCAAGCGCGTCATTCCCGAGGGCAAGACGATGTGCTCCTTGTGCTCGCGCCTGCGCCGTGGCGTGCTCTACCGCGTTGCTGCGGAACTGGGTGCCACCAAGATTGCGCTGGGACACCATCGCGAAGACATACTGGAAACCTTCTTTCTGAATTTGTTCTTCGGCGGGCGCCTCAAGTCCATGCCGCCCAAGCTGTGTTCGGACGATGGGCGGCATGTGGTCATTCGCCCCATGGCCTATGTGCGCGAGCGTGATCTGGAAGCCTACGCGAATATCCGTGGCTTCCCCATCATTCCCTGCGATCTGTGCGGGTCTCAGGATAATCTGCAACGCAAGCAGGTCAAGGCCATGTTGCTCGACTGGGACCGGCGCTTCCCGGGACGCGTTGAGACCATATTCAACAGCCTGCAGCGGGTCACGCCTTCGCATCTGATGGATCGAGGGTTGTTTGATTTTGCCGCGGTGGCGGCGACCGGCGAGGCCAGCAGCGAGGGTGACAAGGCCTTCGATCAGGACGAGGATTTTGGCAGTTTTGCCACCGTGCCCGTCACCATGCTGGGCACGCTGCAACGCACTTCCTGAATCAGGCCAAAACCATTTTTGGGGCTGGATGAATGAAGATACTGGCTGATGATTTGTGGTTTCCGGAGGGGCCGGTGTGGCTGCCCGATGGCAGCATCGTACTGGTGGAAATCCGCCGTGGCACGCTGACACGGGTATGGCCCGATGGCCGCAAGACCATCGTCGCCAATCTGGGCGGTGGCCCGAATGGCGCCGCGCTGGGGCCGGATGGCGACATTTACGTGTGCAATAACGGCGGCTTCAAATGGGTGGAGCGCGATGGTCGCCATCATCTGGCAGGCACGCCGGATGATTACGTCACCGGCCGCATCGAGCGCGTCAACCTGGAGACCGGAAAATTCGACGTGCTGTACGAGTCGGTCGATGGCAATCGCCTGTGCGGCCCCAACGACATCGTGTTCGATGCACATGGCGGATTCTGGTTCACCGACCTGGGCAAGACGCGCGATCGCGACATTGACCTGGGGCGCGTGTGCTATGCCAAACCGGATGGCTCCATGGTGCGCGAAGTCATTTTTCCGATGTGGAAGCCCAATGGCGTGGGGTTGTCGCCCGATGGCAGGACGCTGTATGTCACCGAGACCGAAACGGGGCGCCTATGGGCCTGGGCCATCACCGCGCCAGGTGAAATCGCCCATGCCACCGATGTGCCGGTGCCGGCGCCGCATGGCGGGCGACTGATCTACTCGCCGTCCGATTATGCGCGCTTCGATTCGCTGGCGGTGGAGGCAAATGGCTTCATCTGCGTGGCGACGCTGGGCCCGGGTGGTATCAGCATCTGCGCACCCGATGGCAGTGGCGCCGAGTTCGTGCCTACCGGCGATGCCTATACCACCAACATCTGTTTCGGTGGCGACGGCCTGAAAACGGCCTATCTGACCCTATCCAATTCCGGCCGGCTGGCGCAGATGGCCTGGCCTCGCCCTGGATTGAAACTGAACTGTTATTGATTGATATTAATAATATGTAAAATGGTTGTAGAAATTAGCTGGTATTCTTAAAACGATAATTATGTAAACGCACCAAAATCCAAGGAGAGAACATGAGCGGCAACGACGACAAGGCAAAAATCATCGAGGAAATCCTGAGTGAGGAAAAGGCGCGTACCGCTGCGATCCTGGCGGCGGACGGGCCGGCGATGCAAAAACTGTTCGATGACGACCTGGTCTATATCCACAGTTCCGGACGACTGGACACCAAGACCAGCTACATCGACGGCCTGGTCAGCGGAAAATCCGGGTACAAGGGATTCAAGTTCAGCAACGTCAAGGTCAGGGTCTATGGCGACTGCGCGATTGCCTCGGGGGATGTGATCATCGATACGCGCACATCCCAGCTGGACTTGAGATTCACCAACGTGTGGATCAGGAGTGCTGGCGGGTGGCGCAACGTGCACTGGTCCTCGGTAAAAAGGGCTGCCTGAACGGCTGATTTGGGCTGAGGGGGAACGTCCCCTGGATGTGGCGCGAGGCAGGCAGGCAGGCAGGCAGGCTATCCGGGTGCGAAGCTACTGCACCCGATCAAGCAGCCTGCGCCTGTCCGTTTCCATCTGCTGGGCGCGATTCTCCAGACGCGGTCCCCATGCTGTTGTGCCGCCCGCCTGCGGCGCGCGCAGACTGCTCTGCTGCTGTTCGCTCAGATTATCGAACTGCTGACGCTGCTGCAGTTGCAGCGTTTCCAGCGCCTGCCGCTGCTCCGGTGCAATCTGCAGCAATTGCTGTTGCTGGCGCAATTGCAGTGCGAACGCCTCAGACTGCTGCTGGCGAGCGACCGATGAGCGCAGCATTTCCTGCTGCGTGCCGTCATCCTGCTGGGCGAATGCCGGGGCGACGAGCAGCAACGCCGACAGCAGCGCTGCTGGCGATCGCATCAGGCCTCTACGGGGCGCTGAAATATTCTCAGCTTCTGTGCCTTGCGCTCGATGTCGTCGCGCAGGCAAAGCCATTTTTCCTGTTGGCGTGTGAGCAACTTGTAGTGATGCGCGGCATCAAGAGCCCAGCCAAGATCCCAGCAATGTTTCTGATTGGTGACCCAGAGTTCCGGGTCCAATCGCCGCAGATCAAAGGCGCGTGAATAGCTGCGCAGGGTCTTCTGGTAGCGCAGGTTGGCATATTCATGGAAATAGGACATGGCCAGTTCGCGCAGGTTTCGATAGATCGGGTCACGACGACGCAGTACCACGCTGTTGGTTTTGGAAATTGAGCCCCAGCAGCGCCCCCGCCGATAGATTGCCACGACATGATCGGAGTCGCGTTCGGCCTTGAGATCGAACAGCAGCGGCGGTTCACCGTTGATCCACAGCGCGCAGGCCGCCACCACGGCGCCCTCGATGCATAGCGCGCGGTTTTGCCGGAGCACTTCACGCACCGACAGGCAGGTTTGCCCGCCGATCTCGAAATTCTGCGGAATGGCGTCGACAAAGGCCTGGATCTTCTGCGGCGTATTGAGCCTGGCCAGCACGCGATATTCAGCTGCCGAGAGACCGAGGTCCTCGCGCCGCGCATAGCGTCTCAGGGTGTTTGCAGCTTTAGGCATGGTTAGTGGCGGCATCGCATCAGGTATCGGCCTCGGCGAGTTTGCGCTTGCGAATGGCTTCGGCAAAATCGAGCACGGTCCTGGCCAGCGCAATGCGGTCATCGATGGTGCGCATGAAGGTTGGCGCCGCAATCACATCGAAACCGGAGGCTCGTATGCCGTCGGTATCGGCCTGGTCCTCGACATCAATGACAAATCCGTCGATCAACTTGTAGTACTCGAGGGCGACGCTGCGTGCCGAGACTTCGTGGCCCAGTTCACGCATCATCTTGGCTGCCGAGCCCTTGAGTGCGCTGCCACCGACAATGGGCGTGACTGCGATAATCGGCACGCCGCGCGAGCGCAGCAATTCGCGCATGCCCTGGACCTCCAGAATCGGTCGAATGGTGTGATACGGATTGGAGGGGCAGATGACGATGGCCTCGAGGTCGGGTGCGTAGAGGGCATTGACGATTTCCTCGGATAACTGGGCCTGATCGGCTCCGGCGTAGAAAAAGCCCTTCACCACGGGTTCGCATTGCAGGTCGGAGAAATACTCCTCGTAACTGACGGCACCCGCTTCGGTGAGGATCTGGGTTCTCACCGCGTCATTGCTCATGGGCAGCACGCGCGCCGTGATGTTCAGGGCATGACAGAAATCCCGGGTGATGTCGGTGGGACGGCGTTCCGAGCGCAGTGCCTCGGCACGCATCAATTGCATTGCCATGCCACGATCGCCAATCGGACTGCGATCAGGGCCGCCGAGCCGCTTGAGCATGTCGTAAAAGGAGAACGTTTCCTCGACCGGTTCCCAACCGCGGCGGGGATCGGCGATGCCGGCCAGTGTGTAAAGCATGGTGTCGACATCGGGTGATATGGACAGGCCCAGCAACTCGTAGTCATCTCCAGTATTGACGATGACTGCCAGGTGTTCTCCCCGAATACGGTAGAAGCCGTCCGCCAGCTTGGCGCCGCCGATCTGACCTGCCAGTGCCACGACTGTTCCCATGCCTGCCTTTCATTCCACTATGGTTCCGCATGCCCTGTACGTGCCGATGTTCCGCACTGTTGCACGCCGAATCCGAAGGATTGTAATGGTATTGCCACCCGGCGGGCGACCCGGGGCTTGCTGCTTGCAAGGAAGCAGAGGGCTAATTTCGGGCAGCGCGCAGGCCGTCAATGAACATATCCACCATGTACGCGGCCTCGCGTCCCAGCTGGAAATTCGGCTCCAGCACCCAGTTCGAGATCAGTCCGTCGATCAGTGCATGCATTGCGATGGCCGCACTGCGCGGGCGCACGCCCCGGGGCAGTTGTCCCTTCTTGATGGCATTGCGCAAGTCGCGCTCGATCTCCGACAGGTAGCCCGCCCGCATCGCCACGCAGCGATCGCGCGCCGGCGCCATGTCGTCGATGAACTCGCACTTGTGGAATACGATTTCAAAGACGCGCCTTGACTGCGCATCGGTGGCGGTGCGCTTGAGCACGTTGATCAGGCAACTGCGGACATGTCCGAGCGGATCCTCGATCGGATCATCGCCACTGGCCAGGCTGGCCTCCTCCATGGGCAGGGTGACCCGGCGCAGCATGGCATTGAGCAGATCTGCCTTGTCCTTGAAATGCCAGTAGACCGCCCCGCGCGTGACGCCGGCAACGGTGGCGACGTCGGTGAGCGAGGTTC
This sequence comes from Betaproteobacteria bacterium, assembly GCA_947479645.1. Taxonomy (GTDB): domain Bacteria; phylum Pseudomonadota; class Gammaproteobacteria; order Burkholderiales; family SG8-39; genus CAIYPG01. Next base: position 4,931 of record CANKAJ010000135.1, read on the forward strand.
GTGCCACGCCTTTTTCGCTGAATACGCGTTCAGCCGCGTCCAGCAATGCGTTGCGCGTCTCCAGCGCTTCTTCCTTGGTGCGTCTGGCCATGAATCGTTCTACTCCTTTGTCCTTGCATGATTCAGGGTTATTCCCTGTTTTTTTTGCTTACATTTATGACTGTATGTATGATGCTACCTTGTTTGACGCTGAGTCGTCATTCAATTTCCTTAAAAATTTCATCCGTATTTGTCCTGGATCAAATCGCATGGACAGGCGCGCATGAACTGACGTGGATGCCAAAGCAATGAACGCACACTCCATCGCTCTCCCTATTCCTCCTATTCTGCCTGTTGCCGCTGCCCGGGAATTTGTTTCGGTTCGATCGCTGGTCGCGCTCTGCGTCGGCGCGGCGGTGTTGCTTGCCGCCTGCGGGCGCGAGGGGGGCGGCGCTGCCCATGGTGGGCCGGGTGGACCGGGCGGCATGCCGCCGCCCGAAGTGGCGGTCGTGACGGTACAGTCCAAAACCATTCCGGCCACCTTCGAGTACACCGGGCAGACGTCTGGCTATCGCGAAGTCGAAGTGCGTTCCCGCGTCGCCGGCATTTTGCTGAAACGTAATTTCACGGAAGGCGCCCTGGTGACCCAGGGACAAAGCCTGTACGGCATAGACTCGGCGCCGTTTGTCTCCGCGCTGGCGCGCGCCGAGGCGGATACTGCGGCTGCCGAAGCACGCCTGGCACAGGCCAGGCGCAATGCCGCGCGGCTGAAACCGCTCTATGAAGCCAATGCGGTCAGCCAGAAGGAATTTGACGATGCGGTTTCCGCCGAGCAGGTGGCCGACGCTGATTTGAAGAGCGCGCGGGCCCGGACGGTCGACGCCAGACTCAATGTTGATTACACGCGTGTTGAATCGCCCATCGCCGGCATTACCGGGCGATCGCTGAATTCCGAGGGCACACTGGTTTCCGGGCCTGCCGTGCTTTTGACGACGGTGAGCCAGGTCGACCCGATTTACGTGAACTTTGGCATTGCCGAGGCGGAGCACTTGAAGCTGCGCAACGAAGCGGCGGCCGGGCGCCTGATCCTGCCCAAGGGCGGCAAATTTGATGTCAGCGTCAAGCAGGCTGATGGCAGCCCGTATGGCCGCACCGGCAAACTGAGTTTTTCGGATGTGCGCATCAGCACCGTCACCGGTACCAGTGATGCCCGCGCCGAGTTGCCCAATCCGGAAGGCGTGTTGCGCACGGGACAATTCGTGCATGTCACCTTGTCCGGGGCATCCCGTCCAAACGCCATTCTGGTGCCGCAGCGCGCCGTGCTGGAAGGGCCGGGCGGAAAGTTTGTGTATGTCGTCAACAAGGAAAGCAAGGCCGAGCCGCATCCGGTGGTTGTCGGGGATTGGGTGGGCGATGCCTGGATCATCGTCTCCGGCCTGAGCGCCGGCGATCAGGTCATCGTCGATGGCGTCATGAGGATCGGTCCGGGCGCACCGGTCAGGATTGCGGATCCCAACGCGCCGAAAGCGCCGATGGCGGGACCACCAGGCGGCGCACCGGCGGGTGCCCCCGCGGGGGCATCGGGCGATGGTGCCAAGGGCGATGCATCCAAGGCCGCCCAAGCCCCCGCCGTCAAACCTGCTGCGAAATAGCGGGGCACCATCATGTTCTCGCGTTTCTTCATTGACCGTCCGATATTCGCGGCGGTGTTGTCCATCTTTATCGTGATCGCCGGCCTGGCCGCGATGCGTGTGCTGCCCATTGCGCAGTATCCCGATATTGCGCCGCCGGTGGTGACAGTGCAGGCCATTTATCCGGGGGCATCCGCCCAGGTGCTGGAGCAGACTGTCGCTGCGCCGCTGGAGAACCAGATCACCGGCGTCGAGCACATGCTCTATATGAGCTCGAACTCGTCGGCCAACGGCGTGGTGCAGATCCAGGTGACCTTCGACATCGGCACTGACATCGATCAGGCTGCGCTCAACGTCAACAATCGCGTCAAGCAGGCCGAGCCGCGCCTGCCGCTGGATGTGCGTCGTCTGGGTGTCACGGTGAACAAGGGCTCCTCGTCCTTCCTGCAGGTGCTGGCGTTCTATTCGCCCGATGGCCGGCATGACCAGTTGTCCATCAGCAATTACGTGACCTTGAACGTGCTGGATGCGATGAAGCGCGTGCCGGGCACGACCAATGTGCAGATATTCGGCGCCAAGGACTACGCCATGCGCATCTGGTTGAAGCCCGATCGCATGGCGCAGTTGCGTGTCACGCCGACCGACCTGATCGCCGCACTGAATGAGCAGAACGCGCAGTTTGCCGTTGGCAAGATCGGCCAGGCGCCTACCGGCGGGCCGCAGGAGATGGTCTATACCGTCACGACCAAGGGACGTCTGGTTGATCCGCGCGAATTCGAGAACATCATCATCCGCGCCAGTCCGAATGGCACCACATTGAAGCTGAAGGACGTGGCGCGCGTTGAACTGGGCTCCAAGGATTATGACTTTGTCGGCCGCATCAACGGCCAGGAAGCCACGCTGATCGGTATTTTCCTGCAGCCTGGCGCCAATGCGCTGGATGCGGGCCAGGCGGTGAAGGACAAGCTGGCGGAACTGTCGACACGCTTTCCGGATGGACTGACCTACAAGGTGGCCTACGACACCACGCGCTTTGTGCAGGTGTCGATACGCGAGGTGGTGAAGACCCTGGCCGAGGCCATGGTGCTGGTGTTTCTCGTCGTCTTCCTGTTCCTGCAGAACTGGCGCGCCACGCTGATCCCGCTGGCGGCGGTGCCGGTGTCGCTGATTGGCACCTTTGCCGGGTTGCACATGCTGGGCTATTCCATCAATACGCTGACCTTGTTCGGCATGGTGCTCGCCATCGGCATCGTGGTTGACGACGCCATCGTGGTGCTGGAGAACGTCGAGCGCATCATGCACGAGGAGCAGTTATCGGCGCGCGAAGCGGCGATCAAGGCGATGACCGAAGTGACCAGTCCGATCGTGGCCATCGTGCTGGTGTTGTGCGCGGTATTCGTGCCCATCGCCTTCCTTGGCGGCCTGACCGGCGAACTGTATCGCCAGTTTGCCGTGACCATCGCCATTGCCGTGGTAATTTCCGGGGTGGTGGCGCTGACGCTCACGCCGACCTTGTGCGTGGCCATTCTCAAGCGCGAACACAGGCAGCCGGGGCGCTTCTTCACCTGGTTCAACGACTGGTTCCATCGAATCACCGGACACTATGCCGACGGTGTGGGCTTCATGATCCGGCGCGGACTCCTGGGACTGGCGCTGTTTGCCGGCATGGTGGCCATCACCGTCGGCCTGTGGCGAGTGACGCCGGGCAGCCTGGTGCCCGACGAGGACCAGGGTTTCTATATTTCCGCCGTCATTCTGCCCGATGGCGCCACGCTGGAGCGCACCGACCGGGTGGTCAAGCAGGTGCTGGCCGCGATCAAGTCAAACCCGGCCAATGAGGACGCCATCGCCTTCACCGGTTTTGACTTTCTGGGCGGCGGCTTTCGCAACAATGCCGCAACGATCTTTGTCACCCAGAAGCATTGGGATGAGCGCAATGTCACCGCCAAGCAACTGGTGGGCGAATTGTTCATGAAGACCGCGGGCATCAAGGAGGCGCTGGTGCTGGCCTTCAATCCGCCGCCGATTTTCGGTCTGGGCACCGCGGGGGGATTCGAATTCCATATCCAGAATCGTGGTGAGGGTGGTTCTCAGCGCATGGCGCAGGTGCTGGGGCAGTTTCTCGGCGCGGCCAACAAGGATCCGCTGCTGGGCGGTGTGCAGACGCTGTGGCGAGCATCGACGCCGCAGTTGAACGTCGATCTGGATCGTGAAAAGGCCAAGGCACTGGGTGTTTCCATTGACGGCCTGTACGCGACGCTGGCGGCGACGATGAGCAGCTATTACGTGAACGACTTCAATCGTTTCGGCCGTACCTGGCAGGTGCTGATGTCGGCGGAACCCGGCTATCGCAAGCAGCCCGAAGCCCTGGGAGACATCTATGTGCGTTCCGACAAGGGCGAGATGATTCCGCTGCGCACGCTGGCCAAGGTGAACTTCACTTCCGGCCCGGATTCGCTGGATCGCTTCAACAACCTGCCGGCGGTGAAGCTGTTCGGGCAGGGGGCACCCGGCGTGTCCTCGGGGCAGGCCATTGCGGAAGTGGAACGGCTGGCCAAGGAAATCCTGCCGGCGGACTTCAGCTATGACTGGGGCGGCGCATCCTTTCAGGAGAAGCGTTCCTTGGGCACCTCGGCGCTGGCGCTGGGCCTGGCTGTGCTCATGGTGTTCCTGATCCTGGCCGCCCAGTACGAGAAATGGTCGCTGCCGCTGTCGGTGATGATGGCGCTGCCCTTTGGCACGTTCGGCGCGCTGGCGGCGGTGTATCTGCGCCACTTCACCAATGACGTGTATTTCCAGATCGGCCTGGTCACGCTGCTCGGCCTGGCGGCAAAGAACGCCATCCTGATTGTCGAATATGCTTCGTTGAAAAAGCATGAGGGACTGTCCTCGTCGGCCGCCGCGCTGGAAGCGGCGCGCCTGCGTTTTCGACCCATTCTGATGACTTCTCTGGCCTTCATCCTCGGCGTATTGCCGCTGGCGATTTCCACGGGAGCCGGTGCCGGCGCGCGCCAGTCGGTGGGCACCGGCGTCATGGGCGGCATGCTGGCGGCAACCTTCCTCGCCATCTTCTTCGTGCCGCTGTTCTTCAAGCTCATCACGGATCGCAAGCTGGCCGAGAAGCGGTCCACGGCCGAGCTGCGGGCCGAGATCAAGCACCATAACGCGGCAATGCATGCAGCGGTGCACAACCCGCATATTGCCCCGCGCATGAAGGGAGAGGGCCATGAATAAGCACGCTGATTCTCTCTCGATCGGGCGCGCGCGAGCAGGCGTGGTCGCCGCTGCGGCAGTCGCGCTGCTCACCGCCTGCGCCGGTGGTCCGGGCTATCAGCGCCCCGCTTCGGAGTTGCCGGCCACGTGGAATGTGCCGGAGCAGGGTGCCGTGTCGTCCAGCAAGGTTGGCGCACAGTGGTGGAAGGTGTATGGCGATGCACGCCTGGACCGTGTGGTCGATGATGCGCTGGGCCATAACGCCAACCTGCTGCTCGCCATCGCGCGCGTGGACGAGGCGCGTGCCCAGCTCGGGTATGCGCAATCGAACCAGGCGCCAGGGGTGGATGCCACATTCGGCCGCAGCCGCAACGAATCATCGCTGCGCACCGGCACACTGCCGCCGGGGGCGCCGCGCGAGCGCAACGACTATCGCGCTGCGCTGAATGTGTCCTATGAACTGGACTTGTGGGGACGCCTGCGTTTGCTGACCGATGCGGCGCGCGCAGAACTGCTGGCCACCGAAGCGGCGCGTGAAACCGTGCGCATCACGCTCGCGGCGGATGTCGTGCAGGCTTACTTCGCCCTGCGCGCGCTCGACCTGCAGGTGGCGACCACGCGACGTACCGTTGCCACTCGCGGGGAAGGTATCAAGCTGCAGCAGAAGCGTTTTGACAATGGCGTCATCTCGGGCTTTGAACTGGCGCAGCTGCAATCCGAACTGGCGGCTGCCGAAGCACAATTGCCCGGACTGGAGCGCCGGCGCCTGCAGACGGAAACCGCGCTGGGCGTGCTGCTGGGCCGCACACCGCAGGAAATATTTGCGATCAGTGGCGAGCGCGCCAATGCGCCCGTTGCAGGTGATCCGGCACCGGTGGTCGTACCTGCGGGTCTGCCTTCGGAACTGCTGCTGCGCCGGCCCGACATCGTGCGGGCCGAGCAGAACATGATTGCTGCGAACGCCCGCATTGCGGCGGCACGCGCATCGCTGTTTCCCTCCATTACATTGACCGGTTTTCTGGGCAGCGAAAGCGCGGCGATGCGCGATCTGTTTACCGGTCCCGCCGGCATCTGGTCGCTCGCCGCGGGACTGGCGCAGCCCATCTTCCAGGGCGGGCGTCTGCGCGCAGGCGTCGACATCGCCGAAGCGCGCGAGCGTCAGGCGCTGATTCAATACCAGCAGGCCATACAAAGCGCTTTCAAGGACGTGCGTGATGCGCTGGACGGGCAGACCCAGGCGCGCCAGCAATTCGATGCCGAGAGCAGGCGCGTGTTGTCGCTGCGGGAAAGCCTGCGCCTGGCGCGGCTGCGTTTTGACAATGGCATTGCCAGCCAGCTCGACGTGCTTGATGCCGAGCGCAATCTGCTCAGCGCGGAGCTGAACCAGGCCGACGCGCTGCGCGCCCAGCGTGCCGCCGTGGCCGATCTCTTCAAGGCGTTGGGCGGGGGCTGGGAGCAGGCTGACGCGGGGAAGTGAGGCTCGGGCAAGGGCAGGTCAGCGTTTTGTGCGCGACCGGGGTGCCTGATAAGGCTTGCTTGGCTCATGTGTCTGATGTGCCTGGTTCCGCCGGGTGAGTCGCAGCCGTGCGCGTAGCCAGTCGGCGAAGTCATGTTCGGTGAGCTTGCCTTCGGCGAGAGTAAGCATCGCAACGAATTTTTCTTCGTCGGATGCGACGAGGTCCGCGCCGTTCAGAGCCAGAAAAGTTCGATAGGCAACATGTGCGGTGCGTTTGTTGCCATCTACAAAGGGATGATTTCGCGCGAGCCCGTAGGCAATTGCCGCTGCAAGATCGGCGAGATCCGGCGCCGGATCGCCATAGGCATGTAACTGCTGTGCCCGTGCCAGCGCCGATTCGAGCAATCCTTCATCACGCAGTTCGGCGCTGCCACCGTGCTCCGCGATCTGACGAGCGTGGATAGCCAAAACAAGTGCTTTCCCGATCCAGATGATCATTGCGCCGCCTCACTCGGCGAGCTTGCGCAATACATTGCGGTCTTCGCGCATGATCTTCTCCGCCACCTCCATCTGCCCGGCGAGTTTGGGGTCGAAAGGACTCAGCTTTATGCCGTCGGGCAGTTCGGTAGCGTAGAGCGCATCGCCCTTTCCCAGGCGCAGCCGCGTGAGCAGTTCCTTCGGCAGGACGATGCCGGCGGAATTGCCGACGGTGGTGATCTTGATTTTCATGGCGATGCCTCCTTCATAAATTATAACGGATGTTATAACTTGGTGGCGCATCAAATCGGTGGTGTCGGGGGAAATGGGCTGAAGTATTATGATTACATTAAAGTTATAAATTATTTTGGAAAAACAATAGAAAATTAGAAGTGATCATAATAATTGTCTAGGACGCTGGTGCCGCCCGGGCCGGTCAACAGATGCGCGGCAACTGCTCACCGGTCAGCCAATCGACGATGCGCCGTCCGCCCAGGCGTGTCCTCATCTGCACGAAGCAGTTGCGGTCCTCGGTCACCTGGCCGATCAGCGCGGCGGCGGCGCCCAGCGGATGCGCGCGCATCGCATCGAGGAGCGGCGCGGCCTTGTCAGCCGGGCAGATGGCGATCAGCTTTCCCTCGTTGGCGACGTAGAGCGGATCCAGGCCGAGGAACTCGCAGGCTGCTTCGACCTGCGGTGCGATGGGGATGCGCGACTCCTCGAGCAGCATGCCCACGCCCGACTGCGTCGCGATTTCGTTAAGCGTGGTGGCGAGGCCGCCGCGCGTGGGATCGCGCATGGCGTGGATGCCGGGAACGGCTGCGAGCATATGGGCGACCAGTTCGTGCAGGGCCGCCGTATCGGAGGCAATCTCGGTCTGAAAGCCGAGGTTTTCGCGCATGGACATCACCGCCACGCCGTGGTCGCCGATGGTGCCGGATACAAGGATGCTGTCACCGGGTCGCGCATGGGCGCCGCTGATGTCGATGCCGTCGGGAACCACCCCCACTCCCGTGGTGGTAATGAAAATGCCGTCGCCCTTGCCGCGCTCGACCACCTTGGTATCGCCGGTGACGATGGGCACGCCAGCCTCGCGCGAGGCGCGCGCCATCGAATCCACCACACGCTTGAGTTCCGCGAGCGCCAATCCTTCTTCGAGGATGAAACTGGCCGCAAGGTAGATCGGCCGGGCACCGGACATGGCCAGATCGTTGATGGTGCCGTGCACGGACAGGCAGCCGATGTCACCGCCGGGAAAGAACAGCGGCGAGACCACATGCGAATCGGTGGCCATGACGACACGGCCGGGCGACAACGTAAAACACGCCTGATCGTTCAGTTGCCGCAGAATGTCGTTGTCGAAGGCGGCCACGAAGAGTTCGTTCACCAGTTGCGCCATGGCGCGGCCGCCGCTGCCGTGGATCATCTCGATGCGCCCGTGGCGCAGGTCCAGCGGGCGCACATAGCCCGGTTTTACTGCCTTGCTCATGCCGACACCACGGTTATGTCCTTGAAGCGGCCATAGGTGTAATGGGCGGCGCAGGCGCCCTCCGAGGAAACCATGCAGGCGCCGATGGGATTGTCCGGCGTGCATAGCGTGCCGAAGATGGCGCAGTCCTGCGGCGCCTTGGCGCCGCGCAGGATCTCGCCGCATTCACAGGCCTTGTTGTCGGGCACCGGGCGATAAGCGGTCGCGTAGCGCGCCTCGGCGTCGTATTGCCGGTAGTGTGCGCGGATGCGCAGCGCGCTGGCCGGTATCTCACCCAGGCCGCGCCATTCGAAGCTGTCGCGGACTTCGAAGATTTCGCGCATCAGCGCCTGCGCCTTGAGATTGCCCTCGCGCCCGACCGCGCGCACGAACTCGTTTTCCACTTCGGCGCGATTGGTGTTCACCTGCCGCATCAGCATCAGCACCGCCTGCAAGAGATCGAGCGGCTCGAAACCGGCGATCACCACTGGCTTGCCGTGGCGCGTGGCCACGAATTCATAGGGACGCGTGCCGATGACCGTGCTCACATGCGCCGGGCCGACGAAACCGTCCAGCACCGGCGGTGGTGCTCCTGCAGGCCGTTGTACGTCCACAGGCGGCGGTGACGTGGGCGATTCCAGGATGGCGGCCATGGCCGGTGGCGTCAGCACGTGATTGCACAGCACGCTGAAATTGCCGATGCCGGCCGCGGCAGCTTCACGGATCACCACGGCTGTGGCCGGTGTGGTGGTCTCGAAGCCGAGCGCGAGGAACACCACCTCGCGTGCCGGATCGGCGCGTGCCAATGCCAGCGCGTCTGCCGCTGAATAAATCATCTTTACATCGGCGCCGCGCGCCTTGGCGCGCAACAGCGACATGCCGCCCGAGCCGGGCACGCGCAGCGCATCGCCATAGGTGCACAGCGTGACTGGTTTCTCCAGCGCCAGGCGCACCGCAACGTCGACGCGACCGATGGGTAACACGCATACCGGGCAGCCCGGCCCGTGGATCATGCGCACCGTCGCCGGCAGCAGTTCGGTGAGCCCGTAGCGGGAAATCGCGTGGGTGTGGCCGCCGCAGAACTCCATGAAGTGGTACTGGCGTCCCGGCAGCGCTTCGCGGGCCATCGCCGCGGCGATCCCGGCGGCGAGCTGGCCGTCACGAAATTCATCGACATACCTCACGTGCCAGATGCTCCCGGGGCATCCTGAGACCGGGCGGCCTCGGCGAACATCTCCAGCGTCTTTTGGGCCTCTTCCGGATCAAGGCGGGTGAGCGCATAGCCGGCATGCACGATCACATAATCCCCGGGCATTACGCCATCGACCATGGCGAGCGAAATCTC
>CANKAJ010000136.1 GCA_947479645.1 Betaproteobacteria bacterium
ACTAGGGTCTGTTGACATTCAGGTTAGCCAAACGAATGCTGCGACCAAAGCGATAAAAGAGGCAAACCGTTGGGCCAGTTTGTCATAACGCGTTGCGATTCGACGGAAATGTTTAATCCGGCAAAAGTAACGCTCAATGAGATTGCGGTTTTTATATTGATGCTTGTCATACGATGCTGGGTGGTTACGATTGGAGCGTGGCGGAATAACCGCCTTGGCACCAAGTTGGGCAATTTGCTCACGCAGAGGGTCCGCGTCAAAGGCCTTGTCGGCCACGACAGCATCAGGATCAATGTCTTGCAGCAGCGTGGCCGCTTGCGTGATGTCATGAGCCTGCCCCCCGGTCAGGACGAATCGAGCAAGATTGCCCAAGCCCTCGACCAGTGCGTGAATCTTGGTAGTCAGCCCACCACGGGATCGCCCGATCGCTTGCGCCCCTTTTTTTTAGCGGCACCGGCAGAGTGCTGGTGGGCGCGCACGATGGTGCCGTCCAAAAACACTTCTTCAAAGTCCGCATCCTTGGCCAGTTCCGCAAATACCTTCTGCCAAATCCCATTGTTCGACCAGCGCGCGAAGCGCGTGTACACGCTATTCCAAAGACCGAACTCCGCAGGCAGATCGCGCCACGGACTACCCGTGCGAGCGACCCACAGCACCGCTTCGATGAACAATCGATTGTTTTCCCCTGAGCGCCCAGGGTCTGCCGCTTTACCGGGCAACATCGGCTCCAACCGCAACCACTGGTCATCACGCAACCATCGACGAACCATCCCGACTCTCCGTAAATATCAGGATGTAAACAGATTTCAGTCAAAGTTAACAGCTCCAAGCATAAAATATTGAATGTCAACAGACCCATTTCTTTATGTACTAATGAAAACACATCATCTAGACGCGACGTTTTGACCAAGCTTGTTTTTCGACAAAAATTGAATTCAAGTACGTATCCGAGTATACGAAATACCCTTGTTCCTGCATCAGTTCAATAATTTCATTCAGCTTTCGCTCTGAACGGTCTTCAGTATATGTAAGTGTCTCAACACAAAATACTTCCGGCCGAAATCTTTGAAAGTCAAATGTCCGAAGAATTTCATAATCCAATCCTTCCACATCTATTGATACGTAATTAGGTGATGCCGCAAAGTACTTTTCCACCACGTCATTGAGGCTGACAAGTGGAATATTATGAACAGCTTCAATCCGCTGCCTTCCATACGATTCATATCGTTGAGCTTCGAACCGCGAAAATGTACTTAACGCTTTATCTGACATCTCATAGTATTCTGCAGACAATCGAGACTCGGCGCCGACTCCGACGTTTAAACATACATCGCGTTCTCGAATGCGAACCAAATCGGAATACAAATTGGGGTCAGGCTCAATCAATACCCCTGAACAGCCTTTACTATAAAAATAGAATGTGTTGCTTAAGGAAATGGGATGATTTGCACCAACGTCAAGGTACTTGATAGCACTCAAGCCTAACCAGTGAAAAATATAATCAACTATCAAATCTTCGCCCGACTGTGAAAAACTTTTTCTCGCAAATTGGTCCACCAGGGATTTCTTGCTCCCTCCCAGTCCAAGAATTTGGCGAACAGTTTGTTTAAGTATCATTGCTCCTAAGCCTTTTAAGAAATCGATTTGAGGCATTCGCGACTGCTCGGCATGCACATTCGTCAAATTTGGCTCTAGCACTAGAATCGCCCGTTTTTCCAAGGCCATCTATCAACTTAACTGGCGCCTCAGAAATAAATTTGTACCCAACTGAATTAACGCGATGGGAGTCTACAAAATATCGCACGCTTTAAGTGCCAGTAAATCACCGCAATAATGAGCATTTACTCAATGTTGCTGGTGTCAATTACTGCAAAACACGTAAGCGTAAAGACCCCGACGACTGGCACTTGCCTTAAGACCACCAGAAATCGCCTGTGCCATTTCATTTAGTTCGATACCATTTGATGATTGGCGCCAGATATCCAGGACGGCGCGCAGTCCAATAAGGAGCCTTTCCAAAACCTCCCTTTAGGTCAAGCCAAATGGCAGGAACTGATTGACCTGGCTCCAGGAACCATTGCTGTGCATGAAGTCCAGCCAAAAGCTCCAAGCGGTAATTACCTTCATTTAGCAATAGCTTAGGTAGCATCGAAGTTAATGTACATGTGCCTAGTGTTAGGCGTGGCCAATCTGCCTCATTCGTATCCGTGTGATAGCTCCAGTAAAGCAATTCACCAGTTTCAGTGTAAATTGCGTAACCAACGGTTAATAAGGCATCTAGTTTCCGGACCAATAACTCAATACTCACCCAAACTTCCTGATCGTGTCGTAAGGGTGGGCTTATGGTGGCACCAGTCTCATCTAACAGTCTGAAATTAATAGGAATTATATAATCGAGTTCATAAGCGCCACCTGGATTCACCCATTCAGCTAAAAAAGCTTTCTCTGAAGCGCCGAGGTAACTTCGCACTACTGCCATCACATCGTTAGACGCTTTAGCTATTTTCCCATCGACCAATACTATCGCTGATGTACACAGCCTCTCGACTGCCCCCATGTTGTGGCTAACAAAAATTAACGTGCGTCCCTCGTTACCGATTGACTCCATCTTGCCGAGGCATTTGTTCTGGAAGTGCACGTCTCCAACGGCCAGAACCTCATCAACAATCAGTATTTCTGGTTCCAGGTGTGCCGCAACCGCAAACGCAAGCCTTACATACATTCCAGAGGAGTAACGCTTAACCGGCGTGTCCAAGAATTGCTCGACCTCCGCAAATGCAACGATTTCATCAAATTTGCGCTTGATGTCGGCCTTGGACATTCCAAGTATTGCACCATTGAGGAAGATGTTCTCACGGCCCGTTAACTCCGGATGAAATCCGGTACCCACCTCCAACAGACTGGCCACTCGGCCTCTGATTGCAACTTTTCCCACACTTGGTTCGGTAATCCTTGATAGGATTTTCAGTAGGGTCGATTTCCCAGCGCCATTGCGGCCAATTATTGCCAGACGATCTCCCTGCCGAACCTTGAAGTCGATATCACGTAGCGCCCAAAACTCCTCGTTCTCCCTTCGTGCAGTGGTCGCAGTATGCTGCCCCCGCAACAGGCCAATTTTCTCGGCAAATCGCGCAACCCCGGCAGCAATTTCATCTCTTAGCGTAACGTAATTGGGCTCCGATTTGTGCCAGATTTGATATTTCTTGCCAATGCCGTTTGCTTCAATAACGATTGTCATCTCATTGCGATTTCATTGAAGTTGTGGGAGGCAGGTACCAAACGGCAATAGGGCTATCATTTTCGCCAAAAGTTTTTCAGAGTTTAAGAAAATGCACAAAGGTCCAATAGCACTAATTAGATTGCTGAAGTCTTGCTGAAAGCCGTTTTCCATACATTAACGCCGGCCGTTCAACAACGTAGTACGAAAGCAATACTGGCACGAAGAGCAATATCCACACGGTACTCAAATCGAAACCCGAATAGATGGATCGATCTGCCAGAAACAATTGTTGCCAAAGGTAAACGCCATATGAAATCCTGCCCAGGAATCTTACAGGCCTGATTCTCAGTACTGTGGCAAACCATGCATCAGGAAAGGCAATCGGCGAGAGGACAATGACAGCGATACACAATGGAGTGAATAAAAGATGTGTCGCAATCAGAAGTCCATTGGGTGGTAATTGGAAATACAAGAAAAGCCACGCGGAGGAGATATAGAAAGTAATCTTGGAATACCGTCTTAATTGCCTGAGCACTTTAGTATTGTTGAGGGCTACAAGCACGCCCAGACATAGCAAGGAATAATAGTGCCCAGGGTTGATCCAAGAATTTGCCACTCTCACGATATATTGTCCGAACCCTGCCAATAGACAAATACCAAGAAGAAATACGAACATTTTTATGCGACTGCTACCATTCGCTAGGACACACAATATGGGGAACACCAGATAAAACTGCTCTTCAAATGCCAAGCTCCAAGTGTGACCCATAAACCAATCGCAAATCACAAACCTCAAGTTGCAACTGAACGTAAGAGCGCCTAAATACCCAGTCAAGGTGGTTGGGGTAAATCCCAAGTACTCCAAGACTCTAACCGTGGCCACGTACAGTATTAATGGGGGCAGGATTCTGAAGCACCGTCTTGCAAAAAACGCAGCGACTGAAAAGGTGTCCCTTTCGCTTTCTTCCTTAACCATATTCAAGCAGATGACATATCCACTAATGAAAAAGAAAATACTGACGCCTAGATTTCCATATTTTGCCAACATCCCAATGTTCAGGTTTTGCGACAAGTGCGCAAATATAACCAGAGCGACGCTGATCGCCCTTAATCCATCTAAAGCACCAATACGATGTGATTCAAGCTCTTGATTCATTAGATTTGTGGGCGACGAAGCATCAAGCAACTAAAAAGTAAAGTCGCCTTACTGAGATTTTGACCGTTGGCGCGAATTGAATTTTGATCCCGGACGTTGAGCGTTCTTCTGCCGCCCGCTGATTCGAGTGCTAGTCGGACGAATTCAGATTGCATCAAATTACGTCCGCAAAGGAATTTTCCAATTTCCGGAAATACATTACGCCAGTACTCAAAAGAAGGGTACTAACGAATAGGGATAGTATCAATCCGTTCCAGTGCAGAGTCACGTTCCCTCCAAGAATGGCCCATCTGAAGCCATCGATTACGCCCACCATGGGGTTTAATGAATAAAGCATTCGCCATTGCTCTGGAACAACCGCGCTACTGAATCCGACAGGCGAAATGTAAAGGCCGAGTTGTACCCCGAAAGGCACGATAAAGCGGAAATCGCGATATTTAACGCTTAGCGCCGCGGTCCAAAAACCAGCCCCCATGGCCGTTAAGACCGCCATCATCACGAATAGGGGCAAAGTTAGAATTCGTAAGTCTGGCATAAATCCATACCAAACTAGCAAAGCGGCGAGGATGAAAGCGGAAATCATGAAATCCACAAGACTCACGATGATCGCACTCACTGGAACAATTAGCCGCGGAAAATAAACTTTGGAAATCATGTTGGCATTACTGATCAGGCTGTTACCCGCTTCGGAGAAACCGCTTGAGAAAAGTTGCCAGGGCAACAGTGCGGCAAACACAAGGATTGGATAAGGCGCATTCTCTGATGGAAGATTTGCCAGCGTACCAAATACAAGTGTAAATACCACCATGGTGAGGAACGGCCGTATCACTGCCCATGCAACCCCAAGTACGGTCTGCTTATAACGGACAAGGACGTCGCGCCAGGCAAGGAAGTAAAAGAGTTCTCGGTAACGCCAGAGATCTGTCCAGTAATGGCGCTCAGTTCTGCCCGCTTCGATGATCAAGGTGGGCGGGTTAGTCATTATTTCCACCATAAACCCGGGCTAGGCGCGCGTTACTACAAAACACAATGGTCCTTTGATACATTGTCGACAATCATCTTCACTACGTCCTGCATTAGATATATTGCCTTCCACCCCAACTTGGCGTTTGCTTTTGACGGATCCAGCCGGCTCACTATCAGTTCGTTGGGCCGGCTAAGCTCAGTAGCGGTCGTCACATGCCTTTTCCAGTCCAATCTCAGCGCAGCGAATGCGGCTTCAACAAACTCCTGCAAGGTATACGTCTGCCCCGTGGCAATCACGTAGTCATCCGGTTTCTCTTGCTGCAACATCAGCCACATGGCTTCCACATATTCGGGCGCCCAGCCCCAGTCGCGAGCGATCGAAAGATTACCCAGCATAAGGATATCCTTTGACCCTGCGGCGATACGGCAGGCGGCCGCAATCACCTTGCTAGTAACAAAGCGCTCCGGACGCAGTGGCGACTCGTGATTGGAGAGAATCCCTGAACACGCGAACATCGAATAGGCTTCGCGGTAGTTCACGACCTCCCAGAATGCGGCAGCCTTGGCCACGGCATACGGGCTTTTAGGTCGGAACGGGGCATTTTCGTCAGCTGGTCGGTCGGTGATGTTGCCAAAGCATTCTGATGAGCAAGCGTTGTATAGTCTGATCGGTTTGCCATTGAAGCGGATAGCTTCCAGAAGGTTAAGGGTGCCAAATGCAATGCTCTCCATGGTTTCCACCGGTTGCTCAAACGACAGGCCGACCGAGCTTTGCCCGGAAAGGTTGTAAACCTCGTCCGGCTGCATTTTGTTGATCGTCTGTATGACGCTACGAAAATCATTCAGGCTGACCGATTCTAAGGTAATCCGGTCGCGTATTCCGAGGCGCACCAGATTCGCAAAAGGGGTGATCTGGGCATCACGCGAACCGCCAAATACACTATATCCCTTGTCAAGCAGAAGACGAGCGAGATAGGCGCCGTCCTGCCCGGAGATGCCGAGTATCAGCGCTTTTTTCATACCTGTGCGACCAAGGGTTGCGCCTCGGACAACACATCGGCGACCAGCTTGTGGGTGCGCGCCTCGAAGTTGGCGTAGGAAAAATATTCAAGTCCAGCCGGAACCACACCATTCGGGCGCGCCAGGGTTTGCAGGATGGCGTCCCTGAGTTCGTCGGCATTTCCAGGGTCGACAAGTACTCCCAGCTGGCCATCGCGTACCGCTTCGCGGCCGCCATCCTTACTACTCGCAAGTACCGGCACGCCGCATGCCATCGCCTCCAGCAACACAAAGCCAAAGCCCTCGCCGTGGCTGGCCATCACATAGGCATCAGCAAGCCGGTAGTGATCCGCTTTTTCCGCCTCAGCAATCAGGCCGGTGAACACCACCCGATCAGCAAGTCCCAACGACTGGACCTTCTGTTGCAGGCGCACCTTGTCCGAACCATCGCCCACAATCAAGTAGACCAGCTTGGGCAGTGTCTGGATCAGTATTGGCATCAGCTCGATCACCTCGTCGAACCCCTTGTAGCGTTCGGCCGAAACAAGGCGCCCGAGGGTCATCAGCACCGTCTTGCCCTCCAGCGAGTAACGCCGCAGCAAAGCCGGATTCTTTGTTGCGGGGCCATACCATTCGGCATGAATTGCATTCGGTAGCACCAGCAGTTGCTGGGCACGAGGGCTGACCCAGGTTCGGAATCTTTGCGCCGTGGTGGCGCTGATGGAGACGACCCATCGCACCCGCTTTGCCAGGCTATTGACAAGCCAGCTGGGCGTCGGCTGCCAGGCATCGATTCCATAAATGAACAGTACCAGGGGCACTTTCATGTAGCGGCTGGCAAGCCAGGCGAGCGGCAGCAGATTAATGTGGGCGCAGACCACCATGTCGAGGCCACGTTCTTCGCGTAATACGGTCAAGAGCGTCATGAGAAAACGCATCTTGCCGCCCAACGCCTTCGTCAGATATAGGAGCCTGGCCGGCAGGGCTTCCGGCGGATTCGGCATCATCCGCGGCAATGCCACGACGCGCGTACAGCGCGGAACGCTGCATAGCGATTGCAGCAGGTCACGGTTGTAGAGAGCGATGCCACCATGGCCACCAAACGCGTCCGTGAGCAGGCAGAGGAATTTGCGCCCCCCTTTGGCATGGCCCACAACACGTGCCCAGCCGCGCAAACCCCGTTCCTGCTGCCTATTGGGAAGATCCTCGTAGAGCCACTCTCGTACCGGCACGGCAAAGCCCGATTTCCTGCGCCTGGCGATTTGCGCAGCCAGCGGATGATCGACGGCGCCAGCAAGCTCCGCTTTACCCGGCGGGCGAGCGCCCGCCAACTGCGGTGCCAGGATGCGAATCAGGTTGGCATCCACAAGCGGAACACGAATCTCGACACCATGGAACATACCCGCCCAGTCCGAGTCGCGCAGCAACTGATTGCGCATGTACCAGGTCAACTCGAGCGCCGCGACGATGCAGCGCTCGTTCTTGAGTCCGCGAATGGATTCGCTCATGGTGTCCAGCGGACGCAACTCGGCGAGCGCCTCGGCCGCAAGCTTGCTTCCCAGCAAGCCGGGCAGTTCCCAGGGCATGTGCAGCGCACGGCGCAGCAGGTAAGCACCGGCATAGCTTGAACCATATTCCAGCAGGCCGGCATACTTCGGTGAAGTCATCCATCCCAGAGGCCTGGCCGTGACCGTGCGTATCGCCTTCCCTAGAGACGGCAAGGGTGGGGTCCAATGCTTCATTCGTGGAACATCTCTAAAGCTGGGATAGCCGCCAAACAATTCGTCGCCGCCCAGACCCGATATCGCCACCTTGAGACCGCTGGCGGCAGCGGCACGCGAAACAAAGTAGGTATTCACCCCGTCGGTGGACATCTGATCCATCGCGGCAAACACCTTCTGGCGCTCATCACGAAAATCTTCGCGCTTGATCCAGCTGCTGGTATGGGGCAAATGCAGACTGGCGGCGGCTTGCTCCGCGATAATCGTCTCGTCACTGTGCAACCCCTTGTATTCCCGGAAACCCAGCGTAAGTGCTCGCAGCCTCTGCGGGCTGAGTTCGGCACCCAAGCTTGCCAGGACATTTGAATCCACGCCTGCGGAAAGAAAAAGTCCCACTGGTACATCCGCCACCATGTGGTGCCGCATGGAATCACTCAGCGCTTCGCGCAACTGCGCCGCCGCTTCCTCGGAGCCGAACGTGCTGGGATTGGCTTCGGCCTTCAGGAACTCTTCGACAACGCTGAAATAGTGAACGGGGCAACGCGCACCGTCCCGGCCGACGCGCAGGGTAGTGCCGGCCTGCAGTGAGCGTACCGCTCGGTAGCAGGTACGCGGTTCGGGCACATACCCCATCAGATAGAAGCCGGCAACGCCTGCAATGTCTTCTTCAGTATCGACACCTCCGCCGCCAATCAGCGCTTCAACCTGCGAAGCGAAACGAAACGTCCCGCCGTGGTCAGCGTAGTACAAAGGCTTGATCCCGAGCGGATCACGCGCGACAAACAGTTCTTGATTACGCTCATCCCAGATGCCGAAGGCATACATGCCGCGAAGCGCGTGGACCATGGCCTCGCCCTTTTCCGCGTACAAGTGCAGCAACACTTCGGTATCGGAATTGGAAACGAACACACATCCCCTGGCTTCGAGGTTCTTGCGCAATTCGCGATAATTGTAGATCTCGCCATTGAAGGTGACGCACAGCCTGCCATCCGCGCTAGCCATGGGCTGCGCTCCGCCTTCGGAAAGATCAATGATGGCTAGGCGGCGATGCGCCAGGCCGACCCGTCGGTCTTCAGCCATCCACAAGCCCGCACCATCCGGCCCACGACGGATCATGGCTTCGCGGATACGCAATAGTTCGTCTGCGTCAACCGGCGGAGCAGAATAGTTATACGCGTAGATGCCGGCTATGCCGCACATGCCGTTACAGCGCCTTGGCTTCCGAATCGCGGAAGTAGGCGATGATGCGAGGCAGTCCCTCGTCCAATGCTACGCAAGGCGCCCAGTCAAGCATACGCCGCGCCAATGCGATATTGGGCTGGCGCTGGGTTGGGTCATCCGCGGGCAGCGGATTGAACACAATCGGCGATATTGACCCAGTGAGTGTGATCACTTTTTGCGCGAGTTCCAGGATAGTGAATTCGCCCGGGTTGCCCAAATTCACCGGGCCGGTGAAATCATCGGGAGAGTTCATTAATCGGACCAAACCATCGACCAGATCATCAACATAGCAGAAGGAGCGCGTTTGCTTGCCATCGCCATAAATGGTGATTGGCTCACCTTTCAAGGCCTGAATAATGAAATTGGACACCACCCGCCCGTCGCTTGGGTGCATACGCGGGCCATAGGTGTTGAAGATGCGCGCCACTTTGATTCTGAGCTGGTACTGGCGGTAATAGTCGAAAAACAGCGTCTCGGCGCAGCGCTTGCCTTCGTCGTAGCAGGACCGAATACCGATGGGATTGACGTTGCCCCAATAGTCTTCGGTCTGGGGATGGACTTTCGGGTCACCATAGACTTCGCTGGTGGATGCTTGCAGTATCTTGGCCTTGATGCGCTTGGCCAGCCCGAGCATGTTGATGGCGCCGTGAACACTGGTCTTGGTGGTCTGCACCGGGTCGAACTGATAATGGATGGGCGATGCTGGGCAGGCGAGGTTGTAGATTTCGTCCACCTCGACAAAGAGCGGGAAAGTGATGTCATGGCGGATCAGTTCAAAGCTGGGATTAGGCAGCAGATGGGCGATGTTGTCCTTAGTGCCAGTAAAGAAGTTGTCGACACAAAGGACGTCATTGCCCTCAGCGAGCAGGCGTTCGCACAGATGTGAGCCAAGAAAGCCGGCACCACCCGTGATCAGAACGCGTTTGCGGGTACTGTAATTTCGCATTCGGTAAAATTTTCCAGTGAGATCCACATGTGCCGACCGATCGCCAATTTGAGCGGATTAAGCGCGGTACCGCACAGAAAAGCACGCTTTTGTATCCTATAAACCAACGTGTTCATTGTTCTTGTATTGCGATAATGCGGGAGAAGGCACATTGGCCCTGGTTCTGTCGACTTGCCTGTGCAGTAATACAGCGTTCAAATGCTTCATTCGAGCTTGCTATGGCCTGTATCGACGAATTTGCACCGCAACATTTTTGCCATTCCAGATTTTGATCGGGCATATTATCATGCTGACTTATCCTTAGCAGTCTGTTGAAATTTCAATAATTTCATTCTGATATTAGTTATGAGAAGAATCGACAATTTGGCCACATACATGGAATGTTTGGTATGATGGCGCACCAAAGTGTGAGTCCCGTACGCTTGGAGTCAATGTTGCAATATAGCAACAAGACTTACCTTGCCGGTGTTTTTTGCTTCAAGATTCGAATCTTAGATGCAAAGATTCGCGTTGATTGTTAGGATTTCGCTGCTTACCAGTCTCATCATTTTGCTTGGGTGATCCATAATGAAAACGAATAACGTAAAAACTGTTTTAAGTGGGGCCCTGTTTGGTGTCTCGCTTGGGCTCATGCAAAGTGCGGCGGCGCAAGCGCCCGCTGGAGGTATTCCATTTGGGCCAATGATCGCGTACCCGAGCATTGACGCCTCGCTTGGCTATAACGACAACGTGCTGGCAACCAATAGCAACAAGGTCTCGTCGACGACAACGTCAATCACCCCCTCCGTCAGACTGGAAGGCAAATTTGGCTCGAAAGACATTGAGATCGGGGCACGCACAAATCTGCTGCAATACACCAGCAGTTCGGCGGACAAGACCACGACTTATAGTCTCTACGCCTTGGGCAATCTGGCATTGACGGAACGCACCGGTCTAAAGTTGCGAGGAGAATATCAGCGTGGCGCCGATGCGCGCGGATCAACCGACGTCAACGCACCGACCCCGTCCACATGGGATCAAAACGGTATTGACGGGGTCTTTGCCTATGGCGCCCCCGGCGCCCAGGGGCGCATTGAAGTCGACGGCGCCTACTACACTAGGCGCTATCAAAACAACCCGGTCGTTACGACAGCGCTAAACACTGACAAGGCCACGCTCGGGGGCACTTTCTTCTGGCGTGTTGCGCCCAAGACCGAGTTATTGTTCCAGGCCCAGCAAACCAACATTGACTACAAGCTCTCGACATCTTTCCAGGACTCAACGGAAAGACGCTACTTGGTTGGCGCAAAGTGGGAAGCCACCGCGCTGACATCGGGCACGTTCAAAATCGGTCGGCAAACCAAGGATTTCTCAGCGGCCGGCCGGAATGACTTTTCCGGAGTCTCTTGGGATGCCGGGGTGCGCTGGAGTCCGCTCACTTATTCAGTGTTCGACTTTACCGCAGCCAAGAGAACTACTGAGTCCACCGGCACTGGCGATTTCCTGTTGAGCAACATGCTTGGCGCGAATTGGAATCACGCATGGAACAGCAGAGTGTCATCGGGCCTGCTTGCCAACTGGAAGAGAGACCAGTTCATGGGAGTTGGCAATGGAATCAATCTAGGCCGTATTGATTCGACATTGACGCTGGGAGCAAACCTCTCTTATGCCTATTCTCGAACGCTGAAGTTTGGCGCTGATTACACTCATACTGGTCGCGATTCCAAGATCCCAATCTCTATCTTTGGTGTGCTTCCGCCCAACTTGAACTACCAGAGAAACGTTTTCATGTTGACGGTCAAGGCGACGCTGTAAGCCAAGTGTTTCGACGGATGCTTATGAGCAGTATCTGTCACCTGCCGCGCTCACAGAGAAAGTCTTCTCTGCGCGAATACTGATTAAGAATGAAATCCATCCGCTTTAGATAGCGGATTCCCGCGGTTGCGGGAAGAACAACGCCTTCTTGAGCAGCGCTTCGCGCCCAATGTCGCAAGCAAGTAATATGTTGTTATAATCTTTGGCCTGAATCGTGCTGTTTCATCTGCTGCGTTTGCGGTGAACTTTTTTTTAGGCAGGCTGTCCTCCCATTTATCTCATGTACGTATCGTTAGCACTTATTTTCCTTTCAGATGCGTATTTATTCCATTAGCGTTTTTTTTCTGGCGGTTGCCATATTCCTGGCTTGCTTCACGGGCGCCGCTGCTCACGCGCAAGAGCGCGACTTGAGTCTCTCCAACTACAAGCTCGGTTCAGGCGACGTCATCACAGTGCAGGTTCTGGGCGAGGAAGATCTACGGCGCGCAAATATCCGCCTGTCGGATGCCGCCACGATTTCCTACCCGATCCTGGGCGAGATACGCTTGCTCGGCAAAACCGTGTCCGAGCTCGAAGTGCTGATCCGCGATGGCTTGAAGGGCCGCTATCTGCTCAACCCGCAAGTGACGGTGACCATAAATGAGTACCGTCAATTCTACGTAAACGGCGAAGTGCAGAAAGTCGGCGGGATCCCTTATGTTCCGGGTTTGACGGTGCTCAAGGCCATTACCATGGCGGGAGGCTTCAAGGAACGCGCTTCTAAAGAAAAGATTTTTATCATCCGTGAGAACGATTCCTCTCAGAAGCCCCAGTTGGTGCGGCTGACCGACATTGTAAATCCGGGTGACATCCTGACTGTGGAACAGAGCTTCTTTTGAGAACCCGCGCATGAATGCCATTGTCGAGAAGAATCTTCCGTTCCAGCAACTGGTTGGCGATCAGGATCTTGAAAAGGAGGAAACGCTCGACCTTGTGCGCTACTGGCGGGCCATTTCCCGCAACAAGTGGCGCATTATTGCGCTGGCCACCGCGGTGGGAATACTGGCAATGCTGTTTGCCAACAGCCTGAAACCGATCTACCGCGCCACCGCGACGATACTGGTGGAATCGACCAAGCAAAAACTTGTTTCGATCGAGGACGTCTATAATCAGATGGGCGCCCGGGACTTTTTGCCGACACAGACGGAAATTCTGAAATCGCGGGACCTCTCCACCAAACTTGTTCGCAAGCTCAATCTGACTGAGCACAAGGAATTCAGTCCGCAAGCACGCCGCCCCGCCTCGTTTTGGGCAGACTGGCTGCCAGAGGGCTTGATCGGTGATCCGCAGCAGGAATTGCCCGCGCAGCAAGCCAGTGAACGAAGTGTCGTTGGTCGAATTCAGGCTGGCCTTTCCGTTCAGCCTGTCCGTGGCAGCCAGCTCATCCGGATCAGCTTTGACTCTTTCGACCGGGAACTGGCCGCCGCTGTGCCCAATGCGCTGGCCGAAACCTTTATTGAGAGCGACCTTGAAGCCCGCATGGGCATGACACAGAAAGCCACCTCGTGGCTGACCGGGCAATCCGGCGACTTGCGCCGCAAACTTGTCGAGTCCGAACAAGCGCTGCAAAGCTATCGCGAACGTGAGCGTATCGTGGACGTCAAGGGCATGCCCCAAGGTGGCACGTCAATGCAGCTTCAGGAGATGCAAAAGACATTATCCGATGCCCGCGCCAAGAGTGCCGAAGCCGAAAGCAACTTGAACCAGATCAGTGCGGCGCTGCAAGGCCGCTCCAAGGAACCGCTGGAAACGCTGCCGGTCATGCTGAGAAACCCGTTATTTATGAGCGCGAAGGCACAGGAAGCCGAGGCCGAAAAGCGCATGAATGAAGCGTCCAAGCGCTATGGCGCCGAACACCCGCGATTCGTTGCGGCGGATACTGAACTGAA
>CANKAJ010000137.1 GCA_947479645.1 Betaproteobacteria bacterium
ATGCCACAAGGCGGAGACGCCGAGCGTCCGGTCCACGCCAGGGACTCCGGTGAGCTGTCCTGCGTCCCCAGTATGCTGGTGCAGGACGTTGATATCGAGCGCAAGTCGCAGTTGCGGCGTCGCCCAGACCTGCAGGCGCGCCGACTGCTCATGTCCCTGCACCACGCCGCGTTCGAACCGCGTCTCCCTGAAGATGACGCTGGAGGCCGTCGCGAGCAGATCGGTAGCAAGGCGCAGGTGAATGTCCGCGTTGTCCGGTTCGCGCCGCTGCGCGAAGAACGCCAGCGACTGTGCCAGCCTTAAGCGGCCGGTTTCGCGAGCCGCATCGATGCGTGCGGAATCGGGCAGCGCTGCCACCCGCTTCTCGTCATCGAGCAGCACGACCAGCCGTTCCCTGTCACGCTCGGCGAGTGCCAGGCCGATATCAGCCCAGGCCGGCGCTTCCACGCGGCGCGCAAAACGCGACCACATCCATTGGCGCGCCGCCTCGATCTGCTCTTCGCCCAGCGACCAGGCAAGCACCAGTTCATTGACTGCGTTATCCAGCGCGATTTCCGGTGCCGGCTTGCCCTCCACCACAACTATCGGTTTCGCTACCGCAATCGAAGGCGCCGTGTCCTGCCGCAATAATCTGCGCATGGCGTTGAGCGATCCGTCGCCAGGAACATTGCGCAAAGCCAGGCGCGCATACGCGAGCATGGATTCACGCTGCGCGGCCAGTGACGGCTGGTCACGCAGGCGGATGCGCGCCTGTATCCAGGCGTGACGGCGCACGCGATCCGCCATACCTGCTTGTCCCGCTTCGGCCAGCACTTCGGCGTAGTTTGCGAGCCACAGGTAGTCGCCGGCGCGCCTGTCAGTCTGACGCGACAACCAGGGCAGTGCGCGTTTGGGCTCGCCCAGCACCTGGTAACCTGCGGCATAGGCATCCCACCAGACCGCATTGACCTCACCACCCCACGCCAGCAGGCGCTGGCGCAGTTCCGCTGTTTCACGGGCATCAATAAGCAGCCAGAGGTAGGATAGGCGCAGATCGGTATTGCCCGGATTGGCCGCCATGGCGCGCCGGTATTCGGCCATGGCTTTGCCGCGCTCGCCGATCGCCTGGAAATAGACCGCGCGCAGCGTGAAATAAAAGCCGTTGCCGGCCAGTCGGGTTTCATCCTCAGGGCTGACCTCGCCGATCAGCATCTTCATGCCATCGTAGTCGCGCTGTTCGTTGGCCAATTCCAGTGCGAACATGAAGCCCGACATGCTGCGGAATTTTCGCCATGAGAAAAGCGCCATGCGACGCGCTTCATCCGGATTCCCGGGACGCAGCAACTGCACCAGCCGTTCGATGTCGTTTGCGTTCGCATTCCCGGCAACCTGCAACCTGCCGTAGGCATCGGCCGCCGTGCCGTCGTCCTGCATCTGCCAGGCCAAGTCTGCCAGCAGCTTCCAGTATGCGGTGTCTTCGCTCGGGGTCTGCCCCTGCAGTGGTTGCAGCGCACGATAGGCCCGGGCAAAATCGCTGCGCAGGAACAACAGCGTGGCCAGACGCACCGCCTGCGCAGAATCGGGCCCCGCCTGCGCGAGCAGCCGTTCCAGGGTGGCAATGGCATCGTCGAGGTGGCCGCTGCGCTCCTCGAGCGTGGCAACGATATCGAGGATGGCGGCATCACGGCGCCGCTCATATTGGTCCTTGAAGAAAGCAATGCCCTCAGCCGGCCGGCCCAGCGATTCATAGAGGTTGGAGATGCGCTGCCACTCGCTCGAAGTAAGTGCGCGCCGGCTTGCCTCGCGCTTCCATGCAATCAGCAAAGCTTCATCATCCTGCAGTCCCGGTGCAAGACGCAGCACGCCCTGCCAGGCATCCTCAGCATCCGTGCGCCGGGCCAGCAGCAGCCAGTGCATGAGCGCATCCTGCGGTTTTCCGCTCCATTCGGACGTTTGCGCGAGACGGCGGCGCCAGACAAGATCATCCGGCCGTTGCGCCACCGCGGCATCGGCCACCCGCCAGGCATCGATCACATTGCCATTGGCGATGAATACGTCGAAAGCCAGGGTGTACAAGGCCTCATCGTACGGGCGCCGCAACAGACCTGGCGCACTCGCAACTGGCGCGTCGGAAGTAGTGGCTTGCGACGCGTGCGCGGAGGCCACCAGCCAGGTGACCAGCGCTTCGGCCAGAGCCGCTGGCGTGACGATTCGACGTGCAATCAGGGGAAGACGGCCCTGCGACAGATGGAGCAGGCGCTTCATGTAGGTCTGCGCACGCGCCGGTTCCCCGGCGGCGAGCGCGAGCCGCGCCAGATAGGCCAGCGTCGGCTCATCGTCGCGCAAGTCGCCAATCTCCTTATCGGCAGCGGCAAGCGCTTCGCCCAGCAGGTTGCCCGAACGCAACGTCGCCACGCCCTTGAGAAAATAGTCGCGCCGGTCAGCACGGGTCACGGCACGTCGCTGCGCCGCGAAATACAGGCGTGCCGCAGCAACATAGCCACCATCACCCAAAGCACCCTGCGCCGCTTCATCGAGCCACTCAGGCCGTACATTCAGTTCGGAGCTAACCAGGCGATCATCAAACGCCGCAGCCAGTTTATGCAGTTGCGATGCCCGCGCGGCACGTGAAAACTCGATAAGCCGCCGCGGCGGCCAGTCCTCACCAACGTAACGCGACAAGTGCTGACCCAGGCGGGTACGGATGGCAGCATGCTCAGGACGACCGGGGAGCGCTGCCGCCGCCTCGGCCTGGAGGATTTGAAACTCGAGGAGAATCACACGTCGGCGCAGCGCCGGATCAGGCGACAGCATGGCCGGTTCCGCTGCCTCGAGCGCCGGTTCGAACTGCCCCATGGCAAAATGCTTTTCGGCAATCAACAAACGCAATTCGTGGTTGGCGGGTTCGCTTCGCAGCAGTGCGGCGAGATAACCCGCTGTCAATGCATCGTTGCCGCGCTCGGCCCGGATCTGCTCAAGCAACGACTGCTTCGGGAACAGCAGATAAAGCACGCCACAGACTGCCACGACGATGCCCAGCATTGCCCAGGGCGACAGCAGCCGGACGCGAACCTGCCTCGCCACCTCAGCGTCGGCAGCTGACGGTAACCGTCGTTCGTCCATCCTGCTTCGTTTCGTAGCGGCCCGCGGCGCCGACACCGGCCACAGGCAAAACAAGTTGTTGGCCGGCGCGGACCTCACACCCCTGCGCATTGCCAAGCGAAAACGCGAGCGGCAGATGCGCGTTGAATTCCAGGCTCAGCCCGGATGCGCTGAGCGTCGCGTGTTCCAGCCGGGCATTGGCGTCGGCAAGATAGGGAACACCGGACACAGCAGGCACGATCGCAAAGCGGGCTTCGGCGGCGGCCAGATGCAGATAGCGCTGATCATTGTGAACGGCATATCCGGCCACACCGCTGCCCGCAGCGAGGTCCGGGTAACCCGCTGCTGCGGCCATGCGCATGGTGCGCAGTTGTCCGGCGCCACGCACAACCCAGGTCCCCTCCAGTGTCCGCGCCACTGTCATGCGCATGAAATCAAGCGCTTTCGCGATGTACTCTGACGCGTAGATGTTCATCACGCGCTGATCCAGTGCCCACTGGTAGACGCGATGCAGCGCCGCCAGCGAAGCACGTTTGGTGGCCGAGTAGCTATGGTAATAGATGTCGATGGGTTTGAGGCGCCACGGGCGATCGGTGAGTTCGAAAGTCTCGATGACGCGCTCGTAACCATAAAAGGGTCCGGTCCACAGGTTGGTGTACACATTCTCATTCTGGTTGGGCGCGTAAATCTGGTAGTAATCGCCCTTGCGTATGCCGACGGGGGAAACCAGCGTCAACGAGGGTGCAGCGCGCGTGATCAGGGTCTCGCCGCCATTCATGCTCAGCACACCGGCCGCGTAAACCTGCTCGACCGAATCCTCCCCGGGGTTGCTATCGCCGGTCCACAGGAAAACGGCGGCCCGCTTGCCGGCAGGCGCAAGTCGCGAGTCAATATACTTCAGTGAACCGTCGATTTCGGTTTTGATATTGAAACGGTAGCCGGGTATGGACAGATTATAGGTTTCGGCCGCATCGATACTGTTCTCCATTTCAACCTGGTGCCAGCGGAACGGGTGCGAATAGGAGTGGCTGGCGATCTCCACTTGGGGCAGCCTGAAGATCCTGCGGGCAATGTCCTCAAGTGCGGGGGAGTCTTTAGGGTACAGGCCATCCGCGGCCAACTCGCCCTGGATCACCGAGACCGTCGTTGGCACGCGATATTTCTCGAGCACCTCGCGCAGCAATACCTCGCCGGCAAAAGGCGTTCCGGGCATTTCAGCGCGACTGGCAAAGCCGTCACCATCGATATGGACCATCATCAGACGACGGCCATTCTCGGTGGTGATATCGGGCACCGGCATCACGGGCATCGCCAGGGCCGCACGCAGAAATTCGATGGGGCGCACCACCCAGCGTTCGCCCTTGTTGGCTGGCAGGGACATCAGACTGTAGGGCGCCAGCACATAGCCACCCCACGGCATCAGCGCCGCCGCATCCATGCTGACGCCACCGTCGCTGCGCAAACGCAATAGCGACCGCCCGCCGACCGCGGCCAGTGCAAAGAAACGGCGCCGGTCAGGCAGCGGCTGCGCTTCAAATCCGATCAGCGGATCCTGCACGTCAATGCTGAGCCGGGACGGCTGGCGCGCTGCTTCACCCGACTTTTCGCCCGCTGACGCGCCCGTGGCGAGGCCAAGCGTGGCCTTGAGCACTTCGCCCCGCGGCAGTCCCAGGCTGCCGAACAATGCCACCTTGATGCCCTGGTCTATGGCGGACTTCAACAAGGGTGCCACCCGCGCGTTGACCACGTCGGCGGCAAACATCGCCACCACGCCGGCGTAGCGACCCGCCAGCGGATAGTCCGGCAACGCCTGGCCCACCTCCTGATAAGTCACGGTGTAACCCAGATAATTGAGCGGCATGGCAAGAAAGCGGTGTGCCGACTCAAAGGTCACTCCGATGGCGCTGGGTTGACCATCGTAAAGCAGCAGTACCTTGCGCGGCATGACCTCGATCGCGCCAACACCCAGGAGATCCAGCGCAGGGTTGGTAACCCAGGGAACGAAACCCAGCGCCTTGATCCGACTGGCGGTGGCGCGCGCCAGTTCGCGGCGTTCCGGCGCCACATAGTCGATGGCAATCACCGGAATCCGGTACTTGTCCCTGATTACATTCAGTTGGCTAACAAGCCAGGATCGGTCTACTTCTGACACTTCCTGATAATTTTTCTTTTCCGCATTCCAGCCCTGATAGAGCGATTCGGCAACCACGGCGGTGGCCAGTTCATGCACCTGGGGGAGGATCTCGAACCCGCGATTGAAGATCAGCCGGGCATCGGGAAAGGCCGCCTTGATCGCGCGCACGGTACGCACCAGACCTTCCTGCTGACGAGCCCGCTCGGCATCGGACTTCGCCACGAGCTGGAAGGAGTCCAGCGTATCCAGAAAGAAGCCACGGTAACCCGCCTTCCAGAGCGGCGCCACGGCATGCTCGACAAACCAGGCTGGCCAGTCCTGCTGCGCCTGGTCGACGATGATGCTGCCCCAGGCCGTATTGGCGCCGCTGCGCCAGGCCGCGGGTAATTGCGAAAAATACGACCGCGTCGGATGAAGTTCTCCCACCGACACATAGGCAAGGAGTTCAGTTTGCTGGCCCAGCCAGCCCGGCCCCCTGGAGGCAACATCGGGACGAACCAGCGGCAGCGTGACATTGCCCGGTTCCACGACCACCATGTCGAACGCCGATAATTCGTCCCATGGCGGCTGCTTGCCGTAATAGAACGCGATATTGGGTGCTGTGCCTGTGGCAACCCCCGGTGGATCTGCAGCCTCGCTATTTGCCACTGTGGCCAACGCAATGCATGCCATCAGTACGGCGAACAGACAGCGTTGGAGTCCGTCCATCACGTGACTCGTTATGGACATCACCCCGGGGATCGTTGTGAGGCCAGGGCTAGGCAGTCGGATTGGCATGCGCGAGCAAAGCCGCGAGGCCTTCATCGAGTGAGGTTGCCGGACGGTCGCTGAACCACTCCTGCTGACGCTGCGGCGACATGCGCGAATCACGGATATCGCCGGTTGCGGCCGGCTCGAAACGCCGTTCTGCGCGCCGGCCGGCACAACGCTCCAGCGCCTCGACCAGCTCCAGCAAGGTCACCGAGCGACCGGTGCCGATATTGCAGACCCCCGTGATGCTCGCCCCTTCGCTTTTGAGCGCGCGAAGGTTCATGCGCGCGATGTCCCTGACGAACACGAAGTCGCGGGTCTGGCCGCCGTCGCCGAATATGCGCAATGGCGCCCCGGTCGTGATGGCGGCGGCAAACTTGCTGATCACGCCGGCGTATTGCGATGAAGGATCCTGACGCGGCCCGTAGACATTGAAATAGCGCATGCCGATGGCCTGTAATCCATACAATCCTAGAAACAGCCGCGCGTACTGGTCATTGATGGACTTTTCCAGTCCATAGGGGGAGATCGGCGCCACGGGCGACTGCTCGTCGAGTGGCAGTGCCTCGGGCGTCCCATACACCGCCGCACTGGATGCGTACACCATGCGGCGAACCTTGCAGCGACGAGCACTGTCGAGCACATTGAGAAAGCCGACCACGTTCTGATGGCAGGATTCCACCGGCTGATTGACCGAGATCTGCACCGACACCTGTGCCGCCAGATGCAGCACCTCGGTCGCTCCGGACATGGCCTGTGCCACAGCGGCCGGATCACGGATGTCACCCTCGATGATCCGCAGTGACGGATGCGCGGATGGCAAGTTGCTGCGCCTGCCTGCGGAAAAATTGTCCAGCACGGTGACACTGGCACCATCGGCGAGCAGTGCCTCCACGCTGTGCGATCCAATAAACCCGGCGCCCCCGGTGACCAATACCTGCATGACTTCCTTTCTCCGGCTGAAACCGGATCACAGCAAACTAACCCGGATGTTAGCAGGCAGCGGAGACTTCACTCCTGAAATCTCGAATTCCCCGCCGCTTGCGGCGGGGTAGCCAATTCGGGGAATCCAGAGGGGCGTGGCGCCGTGGTCAAGGCCGGGATGAATACCCCGACCGTGAAGTTTTTACTTAATCGCAATGCAAGCGGACTGAAGGGCAGATCAGATCACACTTCTCCATCAGGGCTTGTTGATATTCAGCTCGCGAGTGCGGCGACAGCCGCTTCCGCGGCCAGCAGGCCAAATACAATTCCCTTCATCAAGCCGCCGACATAGCCGACCGCAGGTCCGCCCTCGAGGCCGCCGGTTGTTGCACCTGCCGCGTACAAACCCTTGATCGGCGCGCGACCGGTATCCAGCACACGGGCACTGCCATCGATGCGAACACCGCCCATGGTGTAGGTAATGCCGGCGCAGGCGTGTGCCCCATAGAACGGGGCGACTGCAATGGCCTGGGCTGTTCGCCGCTTGTTGGAACGCGACGGCTGCAACGACCCGATGGTGCCCGCCGCCACGGCGGCGTTGTAATCGCGCACCGTCGTCTCCAGACCCTGCGCGTCCACACCCAGCATGCCAGCCAATGCCTTGATGGAATCGGCTTTGTACAGTTTGCCGCCCTCCCTTTCCAGCGCGGGATTGGGCGCCACTGCCGCGGCGCGTCCGGAGTCCTGCCAGATCACTTCGTCCCAGACCACCGACGTGCCCAGCGGATCAGGCTGCCGCGCGATGACATTGGCCATGAATACACCGCCGAGTCCTTCGTCAGCAAAGCGCCTCCCGTCCTGGTTGACCAGCAGGCCGGCGGCGGCCACCAGATCAAGCTGGGGATAGGGCCACAGCCGGTCGTTCTGCATGGCATCGCGGGAAAGGATGTGGCCATAGAAACCGTCGAGCGCGGTGATATCGGCGCCAGCTTCCCGGGCCATGCGCATGCCATCGCCAATGCCGGTGCCTGCACCGCGCTGTTTGACCGCCGCAGGCGCGGGTGTGAGGTGCTGACGGGCCAGTTCCTGATTGCCCTGGAATCCGCCGTCAGCGAGAACGACGGCCCGCGCATGGAACTGCACCTCGTGGTCGCCCTGCCGAGCCGTAACGCCACGGCAGACGCCCTGCTCCATGATCAGCGTGAGGGCGCTGGTGCCCTTGTGCATGACTCCGCCACGCTTGACCAGTCCTGCTTCGAGCGCACGCAACGTCACGTCGGCGCCGCGCCCCTTCCACTCTAGCTGGGTTACCGGCGGGCGTACCGGCGTCAGTATCCACGCCCGCGAGCCGATATCGGCGCGCTGCATGCTGGGATCGATGCGCATGAACCTGGCACCCTGCTCCTGAAGCCAATCGAGGCCGCGGCGACAATTGGTCGTGATGGCCTGCACCTGATCAGAGGCGGCGTAGCCATTGGTGATCTCGTTGATGGCGCGGGACAGTTCCTCGGGCGGATTGGCGGGATCCTTGTATGAGATGTGCATGACACCACCGGAATAACGGGAATTGCAGGCGTAGAGATCGCCGCTCCCGCGCTCAAGAACGGCCACTTTGAGTCCCAGCTGAGAGGCGCGATTGGCAGCCACCAGCCCCGCAATGCCGCCACCAATACTAATCAGGTCGTACTCGAATTTCCCCGTCATGATGCTTTCCTTTGCAATTGCATGGATCACGTGTGTCACGTGACATTGGCAATCCGAACGATTCGGCCAACGTCCCTCATATCCTGATATCCGGTCACGCTGCTCTGACTACTCGGTCAGCTTGATATTGCGACCCAGCACCAGCTTGCGCCAACGGTCGAGTTCTTCGGCCAGTGCCTGGCTGAATTGTTCCGGCGTGCTTCCCACCGCCTGCGTCCCATCCAGGCTCAACGCACTGAGCACATCGGCCTGCTTCAGCGCCTTGGCCATTTCGGTACTCAGTCTGCTGACAATAGCGCCTGGCGTGCCGGCGGGAGCGACCAGCCCAACCCAGTTCACGGCATCGTAACCCGGCACACCCTGCTCGGCCACGGTCGCCAGATCCGGCATCGCCGGGTTGCGTGTGATCGAACTCACGGCAATGGGCCTGACCTTGCCGGCGGTGATCATCGGCTTCATGAAGGTAATGCTGCTGATCACGGCATGCACGCGTCCGGACACCAGATCGGGCACATAGGCCGTGCCACCCTTGTAGTGCACATAGGAAACCTGGGTATTGGTTGAACTGTGTATCCACTCGGCTGCCAGATGGTTGAAACTGCCCGCGCCGGTGGTCGCAATGTTCAGCGCCGTGGGGTTATCCCGGGCGTAGGCAATGTATTCCCTCATGGATTTGATCGGCAATGCAGTCGTGACCACCACCAGATACGGCGCCTTGGTTAACAGCGAAACCGGTGCAAAGCTCTTGATGGTGTCAAACGGCAGGTCCTTGTACTGGAGTGGCGCGATGGTAAAGCTCGGCGACACGATCATCAGTACATGGCCATCGGGTGCGGATTTGGCCACATAAGCCGACGCAATCGTTCCACTCGCGCCGGGTTTGAAATCAACAATGAATGGCTGGCCCAGATTGTCGCTGAGCTTCTGCGAATACATGCGGGCAAAAATATCAAAGGACGCCCCGGGGGCATTGGGCACGACAATCGCAACCGGCTTGGAAGGGTAGCGCGGTGCCGCATCCTGGGCGTGGGCAAAAGCAGCGAACGACGCCAGCAAAACCGCCTGCGCGCATCGGATATGAAAAACATTCATGGCAAGTCTCCGGTCAATATGTGTGCTGATGCGCCAGTGGACGGCTGTTGCAATCGGTCGTTCGCTCGTCAGTCGGCGTTTATTTCGGTATCGCGCTCAGGGCATTTAGGATGCGCGTCCGTCAAACTGACCCAGTCGCGACAGAAAGACGGACACATCAGGCAAGGCATCGATATCACCTATTTCATCTGCAAGCCTGCGCGCCGCGTCCGCGGAAACACCCGCCAGGCTGACATTGGCCATGAACTTGGCGAGCATTTCGTCATCACTCAGGGGATTGTCCGGATGTCCCTTGGCGTTTATTTCCTGGACTTCAAGCACCCCCGTCGGCCCGTGCGAGCGCAGAATGCAGCCGCCAATGTCGCGGTCCGCAGCATTGGCATTGACCTGACAAACAATACGCTCAATGCAGGCTTTCACACGCGGCGAAGGTGGAATCTCCTCAACCAGTTGGCGCGGTGTCAGCTCTGCGTGCACCAGTGCGACGGCAACCGCCCATTGAATACTGAATTGCGCCCGAATCCGGGTCGTTGGATTCAGCCGCTCAGGCTCCGCGCGGCCGACGATGTCATGCGCCTGCGGTCCGACAATGAGTTCAAGGCGTTCCAGTCGGTCAATATTGCCATCGAGTTGTTTGCGCATTTCCAGCGCGGCACTGATGGCCGGATGGGTAAACCGGCAGGTCGGATAGGGCTTGAATGACAGGCGATCGGTTTCAAACCGGGAGCCCAGATCAGCCAGCGCCGTTTCCGAGCTGAACTTTCCATGCAGATAGACGCGCACCAATCCATCTTCACCCGACAGCGGCTGCTTGATGCCCGCCAGCCCCGCGCTGCCCATCAGACTGGCAAGCACGCCATTCGAAGCGGCGAATCCGGGTTGCACGTGCTTGGTCGGCGCCCCCTCCCGCGACGATTGATGGTTGCCGCAGACCAGACAATAGGCAATGCCGAAAGCGTTCTTGAGCGCGGCCTCACCATTGTCGAGGACATGTGCGGCCGCCAGTGTCGCGCCAAAGTGGCCCAGCAGGGCGCCATAGATCCAACCCCCTTCGATCAGATTCAGCCGCGTGGCAACGCCGAGTCGACAGGTCAGCTCAATACCGAGCAGCAGCGCCTCGCACAGTTGCCTGCCCGACACTCCCCCCTTGCGGCCGGCTGCCGCCAGCGCCGCCGGAATCGGAGCCGAACCGGCGTGCAGGGTCGCCGCATCATGCGTGTCATCAAACTCGAGGACATGCCCGAAGTAGCCATTGCACAGCGCTGCAACCTGGGGCGGCACCGCGGGACCACCGATGACGTGCGCATCCTCGTGCCCGCCCATGCCGACCAGAACCTGCAACCACGGCGGCATGCCCACCACCGCGCGTCCTGCAATGGCCCCGCCCAGATAATCCAGCAGTTCGCGCTTGACCATGGCGCGCGTGGCGGCGGGAACGGTGTCCCAGGTGATTTGTCGGGACCATTCACTGAATTGATCGAGAATGGGCTCTGCTACGGTGGAAGATGCTTCAGAGATCATATTGTTCCTCAACATACCGCGTCATGAGGTCCTGCACGTCCGCCACAACGCGCGTTCGCCATTCTCCCGGCGGAACGCGCGCGTTGCGCAGGTCAGGTTTTCGGTACTTCCGGCGGGACGAAGGTGGCGTAATGCTGCCACTGCGCCTTGTGCAGGCGACTCTTGAATCGCCACATTCCATCGGCACCTTTCACCAGTTCGTCGGCATAGCGCAGGCCCCGGATCGCGATCTTCTCCTCGATCACCACATTGGAGATGGCGAACACATCGGCCTTGGCAACGTTGTCAACGATGGCTATTTCGGCATGGCCCACATAATGGGTCTTGGTGCGGAATATCTTGTTGCGCTCCTGAAAGTAATCGGCAATGACCTGATTGCCGGTCAGGACCTTTTTCTCGGTGTCGCTGAAATTGAATTCAAATGTCGCGTCCTGCGTGAATATCGTGGCCAGCAATTTCCAGCTCAGGGAATCCACGCAATGAAAGTATCTGTCGATGGTCCAGCGGACCCGGGTTTCCTCGATGGTCTTGCGAATCGTCTCTTCTTCAGCAGCGGTGAAAGCCATTTGTATTACTCCCGATGAGTAGGTTTTTGATTGTTATCCGGTCGCAGGCCTGTTCAGGCGAGCAGCTTCATTAATGGGGCAATGTCCGGCAGGTCTTCGAGAC
This sequence comes from Betaproteobacteria bacterium, assembly GCA_947479645.1. GTDB lineage: Bacteria > Pseudomonadota > Gammaproteobacteria > Burkholderiales > SG8-39 > CAIYPG01. The sequence goes on from CANKAJ010000137.1 coordinate 11,876, forward strand.
GCTCCACCATTTCGATGATTTCCAGCGCCTGCTTTTCCGGCAGCGGCCGGGCGGCAATCTTCGAGCAGTCCAGAAATTTTGCCTTGCGCAGTTCCACCGACATGGGATTGTCCGGATGACCCAGGGCAGTGGTGCACTCCCCCTTGAAACTCTGTCCGGAAACCGTGGTGATTTCGACCCGCCCGTTCTCGAACGATGAGGCGGTGTCCTGGCGCTCCGAATACTTCCAGCTGACTTTCGGCATGGCATTGATGATGACGTCATCGGCAACCTTGCCGTCATGAAACAGCGCCAGCGGAATATTGCGGTGCCGGATGGCGCCCGCCACCGCAAACACGAGATTGCTCAGCAGGTCGATGCGATGGCTGGGCACCGCGCCCACGCTGGCGGGGCGGCAACGCGTCAGGTTGATCTTGCCAACCTCCATTTCCACCTTGGCGATCTGCTCGAAAGTCAGGTTGTGCTTTTGCATCACATTGAGCACCGAGGTGACCATGTTGTGCAGGTTGCGCATGGAAGGCCATGGCTTCAGGGACACATAGGCGGACTCATAATGCTCGCCCAGTTTACCGATGACATCTTCGCGCCTGAACTGGCCGCCGTAATAGGCATTGAAAAACCCATATGGGCCTTCGAACACATCCGGATCGCCGCGCAGTCCGCGCATGGCCAGTTCCGAAGCCAGAATGGCATTGTGGTAATTGAGCCCGTCACGTACAGCGCGCACGCTCGAATCCAGGTGATGAATGCTGGCCCAGGTCCCGCCGACCAGCGGCAATGCCAGCCCAAGCGCATGGCGGTGCTGTGCCGCGGTGGCCTTGCGAATCTTTGCCGCCGCCGCCGTAGCGCCGAACAATCCACACACCGGAGCGCGAAACCACGGATGATCGAATATGCGCGCCGTGATCGACTTGGACAGGCGGCAGGTAAGGTCATTGGCCAGGGCCACCGCCACGATGATGTCCTTGCCCGACACCCCGCCCATCTCTTCGGCAACGGCCAGGGCTGGAATCAGGCTGGCCGACGTGGGATGCGATGGGGCATTGTCATGGCAATCGTCAAAGTCATCCTGATGGATGGCCGAACCATTGGCCAGCACGGCATTCACGGGAGGCACTTTCACGCCGCCGGTGCCGATGAGCGTGCAACTGGGTTGTCCGCCCCATTTTTTTGCAGCGCCCTGCATTTCAATCACATCAGGGCTGGAGGTACCCGCATAGACGCAGGCCAGCGTATCGAGAATACTCGCCTTGACCGCCGTGATCGCGTTGCCCGGGAGATCGGAATAGCCGACTCGCGCCAGATGTGCCGCATAAATATCCGAGGCGTCGTTCCCCGGTTCCTGACCGCCGTGACTTGCATTGCTCATTTAACTTCCTCCTTCAGAAAATTATTCACTCCGGCTTGATCTGTTCGTCCCGAATGATCTTGCCCCATTTTTCGTTTTCGGTTTTCATGTAGTTGCCGTATGCCTGCGGACTGGAGCCCAGCGGGACCGTGCCATAAGTATCAAACTGCCGGTGCAGGTCCGGGTTCTTCAATGCCTTGAGAATTTCCGCATTCAAGCGGTTGATCACCGCCGCGGGGGTTTTTGCCGGAACCAGCACGCCCTGCCAGCTGGTGGCTTCAAATCCGGGCATGCCGGATTCATTCAGCGACGGAATGTCCGGCAGCGTCTTGCTGCGATCCAGACTGGTGACTGCAATGGCGCGCACGCGGTTGTCCTTGAGGAAGGGCACGGCGGACGCAACGGTGGCAAAGTAAAACTGCGTGCGCCCCCCGATCAGATCGGCATAGGCCTGCGGACTGCCGGTATAGGGAATGTGCTGG
>CANKAJ010000138.1 GCA_947479645.1 Betaproteobacteria bacterium
AGCGCAATGCACTTAAAACGGCGTCGTGACGGCAAAGCGCAGGCGTTCCAGAATGATGATGACGATTTGCGCGGCCAGTATCAGGAACAGCGGCGACAGGTCGATATTGCCCATGGGCGGAATGAAGCGCCGGAACGGCTGGTAGAAGCGTCGCGTCAGCGCGTCCAGCACTGGCGCGAGCGGCGAGTAGGGCGCGATGAAAGACAGCAGCGCCTGCACGATGACGGCTGCGATCAGCAGCATCACTGACATGCGCAACAGTTCGATGGCGGCCAGCGCGCCCACCATCGCATACATGGCGCCGGAGGCCCGCGCAAAGTCGTAATCGCGCAGCGACATCAGCACCAGCGCCATGAGTCCCTGTGCCAGCCAGGCCAGCAATAGCGTCGCAATATCCAGCCCGAGCAGGCCCGGGATGATGCGCCGCAATGGCAGCACTGCCCAGTTGGTCAGGCCGGTGACCAGTTCGCCGACCGGATTTCGAAACGGCGCGCGCAGCCACTGCATGTGAAAGCGCAGCAGCAGCACATAGACGAGCAGGGTTCCCAGCGTATCGATGAGCAGGGTGACGATTTGCGCAATCATGGTGTCAGTCCTTGCCCAGTTGTTCGCCCAGTTCGATGGCGCGCGCATTGGCAGCGTGCGCTGCCTTGACGATGGCGGCTTTGACGCGATCGCCGTCCATTGCCGCCAGCGCCGCCTCGGTGGTGCCGCCCTTGGAGGTCACTTTGGTACGCAGCGTGGCCGGATCGTCACTGGAACCGGCGGCGAGCCGGGCCGAGCCGAGGAAGGTCTCCAGCGCCAGCGTGCGCGCCGCATCCGGTGCCAGGCCCAGTTCGCCGGCCGCCTGCTCCAGCGCTTCGATGAAGTAGAACACGTAGGCAGGTCCACTGCCGGATATCGCGGTGACCGCGTTCAACAGCGCTTCTTCGGCCACCCACAGCGACTTGCCCATGGTATTGAGCACACGCTCGGCATCGGCGACCTGATTGGCGCTGACAGCGGGCATCGCATAAGCCGCGGTGACCCCGGCCCCGATCAGCGCCGGGGTATTGGGCATGCACCGGATCAAACGGGAATGACCGCCCAGCCAGCGCGACAGATCCGTCAGTCGGATCCCGGCGGCAATGGACAACACCACCTGCCCGGGCTGTAGTCCGGGCAGCAATGCCGTTGCCGCCTCGCGCATCTGTTGCGGTTTGACGGCCATCACAACAAGGTCGCCGTAGGGCGCGCACTGCGCCGCGGCCGGCTGGGTTTGCACCCCGAAGTCGGCGCTGAGTCGTGTGCGCGCTTCGGCGACCGGTTCGGCCACCTTGATGTCCGCTGCGTCAAATCCGCCGCGGCACAGCCCGCCGATGATGGCCTGGGCCATATTGCCGCCGCCGATGAAGGTGATTTTCATGATGCGTTATTCCGAGCAAGCTGAAGTGGGGGATATACCAGGGGGGATACCCCCTTGTTCGTTATCGGTGCGCCGCCGATGAAGGTGATTTTCATGATGCGTTATTCCGAGTGATTCAAATTTTGATTCATCAACGATTTCGCTCCCCGAATATTGCTGTCCCCACCCGCACCATGGTGGCCCCTTCGGCGATGGCGGCTTCGAGGTCGGCCGACATGCCCATGGACAGTGTATCGAGGACCATGCCGTCGCGCTGCAGCGACTCCAGAATTGTGCGCAGTCGGGCAAAGGCCTGGCGTTGTAAATCAGGATCGTCGGTGTTTTCAGGAATGGCCATCAGTCCGCGCAGGCGCAGTCGGGGCAAGCTTGTGATGATCCGGGCCAGGGCCGTCACGTCGGTTGACGCTACGCCGCTCTTGCTGGATTCACCGCTGATATTGACCTGGATGCACACATTCAGCGGGGCGCGGCCTTCGGGGCGCTGTTCCGACAGCCGCCTGGCGATTTTTTCGCGGTCAATCGTATGTACCCAGTCGAAATGTTCGGCGAGCAAGACGGTCTTGTTGCTCTGGATGGGGCCGATAAAGTGCCAAACGAGTGGCAGATCCACTGTATTTCGCAGCTTTTCCACTGCTTCCTGAACATAATTCTCGCCAAAATCCCGTTGCCCGATCGCAGCCGCCTCACGCACGGCATCGGCAGAAAATGTCTTGGAAACGGCCACCAGGCGCACCGAATCTGGCGCGCGGCCGGCGGCAGTGCTGGCGCTGACGATGCGCGTGCGCACCGCCAAAAGCCTTGCTTGCAAGGGAGTCGCGATTGTTGCCATAATCAAGACACAACAAGGCTTTACACTTGGATTTTGATTCAGGGACCTTTGGCACAGGTCCGGAACGAACCAGTCGAACCAATGGGCGCCGCCGCAGCGGCACCCTACCTTCAGGGAAGCGCATCGATTATATATGGATATCTCCGAACTTCTGGCGTTCGTCGTCAAGAACAAAGCGTCTGACCTGCACCTTTCGGCAGGCGTTCCGCCCATGATCCGGGTTCACGGCAACATGAAGCGCATCAATCTGCCGCCCATGGACCACAAGGATGTCCACGGGATGATCTACGACATCATGAATGATGGTCAGCGCAAGTTCTACGAAGAGAACCTGGAGTGCGACTTTTCGTTTGCCATTCCCGGTCTGGCGCGTTTCCGCGTCAATGCCTTCGTGCAGAATCGCGGCGCCGCTGCGGTGATGCGGACCATTCCTTCCAAGATCCTGTCGCTGGAAGACCTGAAGGCGCCGAAAATCTTCGAAACCATCGCCGACCAGCCGCGCGGCGTGGTGCTGGTGACCGGGCCGACCGGTTCGGGCAAGTCCACGACGCTGGCGGCCATGGTGAACCACAAGAACGAAGTCGAAGAGGGCCATATCCTTACCATCGAAGACCCGATCGAATTCGTGCACGAATCCAAGAAGTGCCTGATCAATCAGCGCGAGGTCGGCCCGCATACGTTGTCCTTCAACAACGCGCTGCGCTCGGCCTTGCGCGAAGACCCGGATGTCATCCTGGTGGGTGAAATGCGCGATCTGGAAACCATCCGCCTGGCACTGTCCGGCGCGGAAACAGGCCACCTGGTGTTCGGCACGCTGCACACGTCCTCGGCGGCCAAGACCATCGACCGTATCGTCGACGTGTTCCCCGCGGCGGAGAAGGACATGATCCGCGCCATGATCTCCACGTCGCTGCGCGCCATCATTGCGCAAACCCTGCTGCGCACCAAGGACGGCAACGGTCGCGTTGCCGCGCACGAGATCATGATCGGCACACCGGCCATCAACAACCTGATCCGTGAAAACAAGATTGCGCAGATGTATTCCGCCATTCAAACCGGCTCGCAGTTCGGCATGCAGACACTCGACCAGAACCTGCAGCAGCTGGTACAGCGTAATGTCGTGTCAGTGGAAGAGGCGCGCAGCAAGGCCGCCAACAAGGACACCTTCAAGTAGCACCACACGAGTAGCAGCAGACCGCAACGAGGGCGGGTTTTTCCCGCTCCGCAACCGACGACGAGGAACAAATGGAACGCGAACAGGCAACCAAATTCATGTACGACCTGCTGCGCCTGCTCATTCAGAAGAAGGGCTCGGACCTTTTCATTACGGTAGGTTTCCCGCCGGCCATGAAGATCGATGGCAAGATGACGCCGGTGTCCAATCAACCGCTCACGGCGCAGCACACCGCGGACCTGGCGCGCTCCATCATGAACGACAAGCAGTCGGCGCAATTTGAAGCCAGCAAGGAATGCAATTTCGCCATTGCGCCGGCCGGCATCGGGCGCTTTCGCGTCAATGCCTTCGTGCAGCAGAGTTTCGTCGGTCTGGTGCTGCGGGTGATCACGACCTCCATCCCGAAGTTCGAGGACCTGAAGATTCCGCCGGTGCTGAAGGACGTGATCATGACCAAGCGCGGTCTGGTGATCATGGTGGGCGGCACCGGTTCGGGCAAATCGACCACGCTGGCGGCGATGATCGGCTATCGTAATGAAAACCACTACGGGCACATCATCACCATCGAGGACCCGATCGAGTACACGCATCCCCATATCAAGAGCCTGATCACCCAGCGCGAGGTCGGCGTGGATACCGACTCCTGGGAAAATGCCCTGCATAACACCCTGCGTCAGGCGCCCGACGTGATCCTGATCGGCGAAATCCGCCACAAGGAAACCATGGAGCACGCCGTGGCCTTCGCCGAAACCGGCCACCTGGCGCTCGGCACGCTGCATGCCAACAGCGCCAACCAGGCGCTGGATCGCATCATCAACTTCTTCCCCGAAGAGCGCCGCGCCCAGTTGCTGATGGACTTGTCGCTGAACCTGCGCGCACTGGTGGCGCAACGCCTGATTCCGCTCAAGGAAGGCAAGGGGCGCGCTGCTGCGGTGGAAATCATGCTCAACTCGCCGCTGATCGCCGACCTCATCTTCAAGGGCGATGTGCACGAGATCAAGGAGATCATGAAGAAGTCGCGCGAACTGGGCATGCAGACCTTCGACCAGGCCTTGTTCGACCTCTATGAAGAAGGCCGCATCGGCTATGAAGATGCGCTGCGCAACGCCGACTCCGTCAACGACCTGCGCCTGATGATCAAGCTGCATTCCAAGGAATCGAAGAACAAGGACATCACGGCGGGCATCGAGCATCTCAACATCGTTTGATGCGGACGCCGTTGGCGCCGGATCAAACGCTGCGTGATGGAACGGCGGCATAGCCGTCCGTTCATCACGCAGTTGCGGTGACGACTAAACAAATAGTATCAGTTAGGATTATTCCATCAATTTTGATCGCAGTTTATTAGAAAATTGTTATCAAATCATGAAGTCTTTCGTTGCTCTGAGCCCCCATGCCCACCGCCTGCCTCGAACAAATCTGGATCAAGCGCGCCAAACGCAACGTCATGGACGCGGCCGCCACGGCTGAACTGATCGCCGCGCGCGGCATCGTCGGCTGCGCCAATCAGGGTGGCAAGCGCCAGGTCACGCTGCTCGAGCGCGAGGTGTGGGACGACATCATGCAAAGACTGGGTGGCATGCTGCCGACGTCGGCGCGACGCGCCAACCTGGTGGTCAGCGGTTTGCCGCTGTTTCGCACACGCGGCAAGGTGTTGGCCATTCACTCGTCCGGAGGTGAGTGTCGGCTGCGCATCCTCGGCGAGACCAAGCCCTGCGAGCGCATGGACGAAGCGCTGCCGGGGTTGCGGGTGGCGCTGTGCGACGGTTGGCGCGGCGGCGCCTTTGCCGAAGTGATCAGCGGTGGAGCGATCAGCGTCGGTGCGTCCCTCAATTGGGAACTGCAGCCGGCATTGCCGTTGGGCGCGCCCTCATAATGGCAAAAAATAAATGGCCTCATTCATGCTGCCACTGAACGGCATCGACGAAATCACCCACGTCATTCAGCTGGCGGTGGCGCCGGTGTTTCTGCTCACGGCCGTGGGTACATTGCTCAACGTGCTGGCCAGCCGCCTGGGCCGCGCCGTGGATCGGGGTCGCGTGCTGAACAAACTGCGGCTGGAGCTGGCCGGTGACCCGTTGCAGGCTGTGGAGTGGGAACTCTCGATGGTGGCGCGCCGCATCCACCTGATCTATGCCGCCATCGTGCTCGCCGTGCTGTGCGCCTTGTTCATCTGCATGCTGATTGCCGTGGCTTTCATCGACGCCTTTCTTGCCGCCAATCTGGCCCGGGTGCTCGGCGTGCTGTTCATCGTGGCCATGCTGGCCTTGATCGCCAGCCTGCTGGTCTTTCTGCGCGAAATATTTCTGGGCGTCAGCAGCGCCCGACGTTCCATGCGCCGGCAGGCATGAACGCACGAACCGGAGCTGCCAACGGGATTGGCGGCATCGGCAATATCAACCGGTCCGTGTTATAAAACGGCCGACCCTTTCAACTGATTGAACCTTGACCATGCCCACAGGAAAATCTCCAGCTCCCTGCAATTCACTAGACGAAGTGCGCGCTAACATTGACCGTATCGACGTACAGATGGTGGCCTTGATGTCCGAGCGTGAAAGTTATGTACGCCAGGCGGCGCGCTTCAAGCCGAGCGTGGAGGCCGTTGTGGTGCCGGCACGCGTTGAGCAGATCATCGATCGGGTCACCCGCCAGGCCCGCGAACTGGGCGCCAGTACCATGGTGGTCGAGCGCGTATACCGGACCATGATCGACGCCATGACCGAAATGGAAGTGAGGGAACATCGTGCCTTGCACCCGAAAACCACAGGCAATTGACTGACGCGTCGTCACAATTGAATGTCATTGTTGATTCACTCAACACCGAAGGAGGGCATTCATGGACAACTTGCATCACTACTGCGCACAAACCCTGGCCGGGGACACGCTGAATCTGGAGGCGTGCAAAGGCAAGGTGGTACTGGTGGCCAACACGGCCAGTCGATGCGGCCTGACACCGCAGTATGCCGGGCTGGAAGCGCTGTACCGGCAGTTCGGCGACAAGGGTTTTGTCGTGCTGGGATTTCCGTGCAACCAGTTTGGCGCACAGGAGCCGGGGAGTGCTGAGGAGATCGGCGCCTTCTGTCAGACCCACTATGACGTGTCCTTTCCGCTGTTCGCCCGGGTCGAGGTGAACGGCGCCAATGCCCACCCGCTGTACCAATGGCTGAAAAAAGCCTCCGCCGGTGCCGCTGGCCCGGAAGACATCGAATGGAATTTCGCCAAATTTCTCGTCAGTCGTGACGGCAAACTGATACGTCGCTATGCGCCCAAGACGCGGCCTGAGGATATTGCCGCGGATGTCGAGGCGGTGCTGGGCTGAGGGAGTGCAAATCTGGGTCGATGCCGATGCCTGCCCGGGCGTCATCAAGGAAATCCTCTACCGCGCCGCCGACCGCCTGCGCATCCATGTCACGCTGGTTGCCAACCAGATGCTGCGCACGCCGCCCTCGCCGTGGATTCGCGCGCTGCAGGTGCCCGGTGGCTTCGATGTGGCCGACAACGAGATCGTCAATCGGGTGACGGCGGGCGATCTGGTCATCACCGCCGATATCCCGCTGGCCGCGTCGGTGCTGGACAAAGGCGGCCTCGCGCTCGATCCGCGTGGTGAGCGCTACAGTGCCGACAACATCCGCGAACGCCTGTCCCTGCGCAGCTTCATGGACGAATTGCGCGCAAGCGGCGTCGATACCGGCGGCCCGCCGCCATTTGGCCAGGCGGACCGACAGGCCTTTGCCAATGCACTTGACCGCTTGCTGCAGCAGCAGCGCCCGGGGTAGTACACTCAAGTCCTGCCCCCCGTTCCAATCCCTACCGCAACCCATACCCTATAAGACAGAAAAGCGAGAAACGCCATGAAACTGGAAACCCTGGCCGTCCACGCCGGCTACAAGCCCGAACCCACCACGCACGCCGTTGCGGTTCCCGTCTACCAGACGGTGGCCTACGCTTTCGACAGCGCCCAGCATGGCGCGGACCTGTTCGACCTCAAGGTGCCCGGCAACATCTACACGCGCATCATGAACCCGACCCAGGACGTGCTGGAGAAGCGCGTGGCCGCGCTCGAAGGCGGCCTCGCGTCTCTTGCCATGGCTTCGGGCATGGCCGCCATCACGGCGTCCATCCAGACCATCGCCGAAGCCGGCGACAACATCGTGTCGGCCAGCACCCTGTATGGCGGCACCTACAACCTGTTTGCGCACACCTTTCCGCAAATGGGCATAACAACGCGCTTCGCCGATCCTCGCCAGCCGGAGACATTCGAGCCGCTGATCGACGCGCGCACCAAGGCGGTGTTCTGCGAATCCATCGGCAATCCGCTGGGCAATGTCACCGACTTTGCCGCGCTGGCCGCCATTGCGCACAAGCATGGCGTGCCGCTGATCGTCGACAACACCGTGCCCTCGCCCTACCTGTGCCGGCCCATCGAGCATGGCGCCGACATCGTCGTGCATTCGTTGACCAAGTATCTTGGCGGTCACGGCAACAGCGTGGGCGGTGCCATCGTCGACAGCGGCAAATTCCCGTGGGCCGAGCACAAGGCGCGCTTTCGCCGCCTGAACGAGCCCGACGTGTCCTATCACGGGGTTGTCTATACCGAAGCGCTGGGCCCGGCGGCCTATATCGGCCGGGCGCGTGTGGTGCCCCTGCGCAATACCGGTGCCGCCATCAGCCCGATGAACGCCTTTCTGATCCTGCAGGGCATCGAGACGCTGGCTCTGCGCATGGATCGCATCTGCGACAACGCGCTGGCCATTGCGCTCTATCTGCAAAAGCATCCCAAGGTGGCCTGGGTGAAATACGCCGGCCTGTCCGATCATCCGGATCACGCCCTGGTCAAGAAATACATGGGCGGCAGGGCGTCGGGCATCCTGTCCTTTGGCCTGAAGTCCGGCGGCCGCGAAGCCGGCGCGCGCGTGCTTGATGCGCTGCAACTGTTCACGCGGCTGGTGAACATCGGCGACGCCAAGTCGCTCGCCACGCACCCGGCTTCCACCACGCACCGGCAGCTCAATGCCGATGAACTGGCCAAGGCCGGCGTCAGCGAAGACATGCTGCGCCTGTCGCTGGGCATCGAGCACATCGAAGACCTGCGCGCCGATCTCGACCAGGCGCTGGGCGCGGCCTGAGCGTATCTTTCAATACTTCACACCAGGAAACCCATCATGGCCTCACAGCCGGAAACACGCAGCATGGCGCTGTTCTGCGACTTCGAGAACGTCGCCCTCGGCGTGCGCGACGCCAAGTACGCCAAGTTTGACATCAACAAGGTGCTCGAAAGACTGCTCTTGAAGGGCAGCATCGTCGTCAAGAAGGCCTATTGCGACTGGGAGCGCTACAAGGAGTTCAAGTCCGACATGCACGGCGCGTCGTTCGAACTGATCGAAATCCCGCACCTGCGCCAGTCGGGCAAGAACTCCGCCGACATCCGCATGGTCGTGGATGCGCTCGACCTTTGCTACACCAAGGCGCACGTCGATACCTTCGTCATCATCAGCGGCGATTCGGACTTCTCGCCGCTGGTCTCCAAGCTGCGCGAGAACAACAAGACCGTGATCGGGGTGGGTGTGAAGAACTCCACTTCCGATTTGCTGATCGCCAATTGCGACGAGTTCATTTATTACGACGATCTGGTGCGCGAGGATGAAAGCAACCGGCGCGCCGCCCGCAAGCGCAAGGAAGCGCGCCCCGCCACAGAATCCAAAGAGGCCGCCTCCGGCGAGGAGAAGAAGCAGGAAGCCATGGATCTGGTGCTGGAGACCATCGAGGCGCTCAACGCCGAACGCGGCGAGGGCGAGAAGATCTGGGGCTCCATGGTCAAGCAGGCGCTCAAGCGCCGCCGCCCGAATTTCAATGAATCGTCGTATGGATTTCGCGCCTTCTCCGACCTGCTCGACGAGGCCGGCAAGCGCAAACTGATGGAACTGGAGCGCGACGAAAAGTCCGGCGGCTATGTCATCCGCCTGATCCGCGCCAAGGAGTAGCGTTCGCGCTGGGGGAGAAGTGCACATGATGACCCGATGCAGCCCGTTATCGGCGTTGCGTATCTTTGCGGTGGCAATCGTGCTGCAGCTGGCATCGACTGGCACCCTCGTTCACGCGCAGGCGCCGGCATGGCCGGTGAAACCCGTGCGTGTCATCGTGCCCTTTGTGGCCGGGGGCAACACCGATGTCGTGGCGCGGCCGCTGGCCAACAAACTGACGGAGGCATTGGGCCAGCCTTTCCTGGTCGAGAACCGTGGCGGCGCCGGCACCGTCATCGGCGCGGAGATCGTCGCGCGCGCCGCGCCCGACGGCTACACGCTGCTGGTGGCCACGCAGAATACGCTCTCGATCAAACCCTCCACCCATCCCAACCTGCCCTACAACGTGACGCGGGACTTCGCCCCGGTGGCGCTGCTGACCGACTATGCCTATGTGATGGTCGCGCGTCCGGGCTTTGCGCCGAAGAACATTCCCGACATGATCGCGCTGGCGCGCGCCCGGCTCGGCGAGGTCAGTCACGGCACCACCGGCAATGGTTCATCGGGCCATGTGGCGCAACTGCTGCTGGAGTCGATGGCGGGCGTGAAGCTGCTGCATGTGCCCTACAAGGGCAACACGCCCATGATCTCCGACATGATGTCCAACCAGCTGGACACCGGCATGATGGGCCTCGCGGCGGTGCAGGGGATGGTGAAGGCGGGCAAGGTCAGGCTCATCGCCGCCGCGTCGGAAAAGCGCCTGCCCGAACTGCCGGATTTGGCCACCGTGGCCGAGGCCGGCTTTCCGGGCTTCAGCTCGGGCACCTGGAATTGCGTGGTCACCCAGGCGGGGGTGTCGCGCGCCATCGTCACGCGGCTCAATCGCGAGATCAACCGCGCGCTGCAAAGCCCCGAGGTGAAGACGCCGCTGGAAGCGCAGAAGGTGACGCTGGGCAGCGGTAGCCCCGAGGACCTGGGAAGAAAGATCTCCTTCGAGACCGAACGCTGGGCAAAAGTGCTCAGGGGCGTCAACATGCAGTTTGATGACTGAGTGATGACTGGTCAATGACCGAGACGACCGAGCAATGCCCGGAGCGGTGAAACACCGCCCCAATGCCATTCGCAAAACAAACTGGAGGAGTCCAAATGAAGACCGCAAATCAATCGCAGTCCAACGCGCGCACGGTGACGGCAGGCATGGCGATGCTGCTCGCGTCGCTGAGCACGCTGGGCACACTGGCCCAGGCGCAGACACCGGCCTATCCGTCGCGGCCGGTGCGCATCATCGTGCCCTTCGAGGCCGGCGGCAACACCGACATCACCGCGCGCCCACTGGCGAACAAACTGAGCGAAGCCTTCGGGCAGACCTTCCTGGTGGAGAATCGTGGCGGTGCCAACACCATCATCGGCGCAGAGCTCGCCGCACGTGCCACACCCGACGGCTACACGCTGCTGACCGCCCCGCAGAACCTGCTGTGCATCAACCCGCACACCTACAAGAAGCTGCCCTATGACGTGAACCGGGATTTCGCACCCATCGGATTGCTCACCAACTACAACTACCTCTTGGTGTCGCGCCTGGGCTTCGCGCCGAAGACGACCGCCGAATTCATTGACTACGCGCGCGCCAATCCGGACAAGCTGAGCCTTGCCTCCACCGGCATCGGTTCGTCGGCGCACATGGCATTGCTGTTGCTGCAGCAGATGGCCGGGGTGAAGATCACGCATGTGCCTTACAAGGGTAATGCGCCGATGATCACCGACCTGATCGCCAACCAGCTCGATACCGCCCTGATGGGCATGGCCTCGATACAGGGTCACGTCAAGGCGGGCAAGATCAAAATGATTGCCGCCGCCGCCGACAAGCGCTTTCCCGAGCTGCCTGACCTGCCCACCATGGCCGAGGCCGGCTACCCCGGCTTCAATTCGGGCACGTGGATGTCGATGGTCACGCAGGCGGCCGTGCCGCGCGCCATCATCACGCGCCTCAACCGCGAGATCAACCTCGCCCTGCAAAGCCCCGAAGTCAAAGCGCCGCTCGAAGCGCAGAAAGTGGAACTGGGCAGCGGCACGCCCGAAGACCTGGCCAAGCGCATCACGTTCGAATCGCAGCGCTGGGCCAAGGTCGCCAAAGCGGTGAACCTGCAGTTTGATTGAGGTGCGGCCGACAACGCGTTTTCACTCAGACTCTACGCTCCCGCGCCGACTGGTTCGGGCACGTGATAGCGGGGAGGCGGCTGTTCTACACGAGCCGCGCGATCCAATGGACTGGCCACGCCCTTGCCGCCCTTGTTCAGCACATGGGTGTAGATCATGGTGGTTGACACGTCGGCGTGCCCGAGTAATTCCTGCACGGTGCGAATGTCGTAACCGGCCTGCAGCAGGTGCGTGGCGAAGGAATGCCTCAGCACATGCGCGCTGACGCGCTTGTGTATTCCGGCATCCTGTTTTGCATCTTTCAGCGCGCGCGCCAGCACCGACTCATCAAGGTGATGGCGACGAATGACGCCGTCGTCCGGATCGGTTGAGCGCTTGCCCGACGGAAACACGTACTGCCAGCCCCATTCGTAGCCGGCCCGCGGGTATTTTCGCGCCAGCGCAAAAGGCAGATGGGCCTCGCCATAACCCTGGCGCAAATCAAGCGCGTGCAATCGTCGCGCCTCGCCTAATTGCACATGCAGCGGCTGAATCAGCCGCTCCGGCAGCATGGTCACCCGATCCTTGCCGCCCTTGCCGTCGCGCACCAGTATCTGGCGATAGGCGAAATCCACATCCTTGACCCGCAAGCGCAGACATTCCATCAGGCGCAGGCCCGAGCCATACAGAAGGCCCGCCATCAGCCAATGCGTACCATTCAACTGCGCCAGCAGCGCGTCGGCTTCATTGGGGGTCAGCACCGAGGGCAGCCGGACCGGACGCTTGGCCCGCACCATGTTGTCAAGCCAGGCAAGATTGCGGCCAAGCACCTTCCCATACAAAAACAGCAGCGCCGCCAGCGCCTGATTTTGCGTTGCCGCGGCCACATTGCGCTCCGACGCCAGGTGACTCAGAAAAGCCGTGACCTCGCGCTCGCCCAGCGTGGCCGGATGGCGCTTGCCGCTCCAGTAAATAAAGCGCTTGATCCAGTGCACATAAGCTTCTTCGGTGCGGCGGCTGTAGTGCAGCCGGCGAATAGCCTCATGCACCTGCTCCAGCAGGCGCGGCTTGCGGGTCGGCGAGCATTCTTGACCAGTTTCGCGAGACATTTTTTGGGATAGCGGATACTGTATATATATACAGTACTGAAAATTCAGCCGTTTTGCAACCACGAGCCGTGGCGGGAAGGTATGGACATTCACGTGAAGTTGTCACGTGACCCGGAAAAGGTGAGAATGGTTCTCGCGCCTGCAAGGTTTCACGGACTGTTAGATCAAGCACTTAAGTATTTCAAAACCATCTATCACGGCAGGGAGAATGTGCGATGCGATTGCAAGTACCTGTCGAGAAGGAAAATTATCGATGTGCCGAAAAGCCAGTGGTCGTGATAGATGGTTTTTCGGTCGATGATTAAACGTTAGGGTCCTCCATGCGTCCTGTCATCGCATTCACGATTGCTTTGATCTGTTGGGGTGCCGCAGCTGCGGATCAGACCGACACTCTTGTGTGCAACTACCAGAAGTACGCAACCTCTGAGGGAGTGCAAAGCGTCAAGAAACCGTTCGTTCTCACATTCATCATCGACTCAAAGAACGACGCTGCCTATTTGGTCGGGAACAACGGTAGCTCTAAGGTCCAGGCAATCCCGGGAGGCGGTGGCATCACCTTCATCGAAATAACTGGCAGCGGAAACATAATGACCACCACTGTCGACTCCAAGGGAGTCTCTGTTCACAGCAGGCACACGCAAATTGAGGGTGAAGTGGTGCCGTCACAATACTACGGCGTATGTGAGTTTAGGTGACGAACCCTAACCCGGCGCTCAACACGGACCGCTCAAAAGCCGTGCTTTTGGGTTCCCTCCGCGCTTCGCGCTGCGGCGGCCGGTTAGCTCTGCGTTCGGCCCCATAGAAGAACACGCCCCCACGCTGTTGCGAGTTCATGATCTGTCCGGTTCTGTAGCACGACATCTGTCCGGTTGTCATAGTGCCCCGAAGGGGGTGCGAAATGACACCGACGCGAGTGCTACAGGAGATAAGGAAGATGAGATTCGAAGAGGCCTATGAAGGGTGGCAT
>CANKAJ010000139.1 GCA_947479645.1 Betaproteobacteria bacterium
AGCGTTCCCAGCGCATCTTCAATACGACAGGTGACCGACTTGCCGTCCTTCAATACGACCTTGACGATGGCCTTCAGGCGGGTCAGCCCCGGGTCCGGATTAAGCGTGACGCGATCGCGTATTGCGATGACACGCGGATCCTGTACGGCCGCATCGCTGAACTGAGCTTCGCCGCCCGCGCCCTGCACCAGCGCCACGGCGGCGGCGTGGAAGATGCTGAACTTGCCTTCGAGGCCGGTCTGCGGCTTTTCCTTGGCGGTGAGTTTGAGCACGATAGGACATACCGTCAGTTCAACTTTTTCAATGTCCTCGAAGCGGATGCCATGTTCCTTCCTGAGTTGCAGGCAGCCGTCGATGGCTGCATGCACCACCACGCCACAGGCAAACGGTTTGTACATGTTGTTCATGAGTTCGAAGTGTTCGCCCAGCCCGTCGGTGATGACCGACGCATCAAATTGGGTCGAGGTCACATGCGCAAAACCGCAGGGCGCTTCGATGCCCTGGTTCGAACTGGTGAAGTTGCGCGAAGCGAGCAGCGCTGCCATCAGCCCATTGCGCGCCGCGGCGCCCGGATGCAGGCTCTTGCACATGGTGCCAAACATCTCGCGCAGGCCGGAGGATTGCGTGGCGGCAATGCCCAGCGCCCAGGTCATTTGCTGCTCGTTAAGACCAAGCAGCTTGCCTGCCGCCGCGGCCGCACCGAACACACCGGCCGTCCCGGTGATGTGCCAGCCGATGTCATAATGCTCGGGGAACACCGACAGCGCGACACGACATTCGGTTTCCACGCCCAGCACAAAGGCATGCACCAAATCAGCACCGCTCAGCTTGCGCCACTCGGCCAGCGCCAGCACCGCCGGGTACACCGGCGCGCTGGGATGCGTGGCGCGCACATGGGTGTCGTCGAAATCGAAGACATGCGCGCTGATGCCATTGACCAGTGACGCATTCAGGATATCCAGGCGCTCCCGGCGTCCGAACACCGCCGCCTGCGGCGCGCCGGCAAAATCACTGATCGCCGCCAGCGTGTTTTCGATGGTTTCATGACGCGAACTGCCAATGGCGCAGCCGGCCATGTTGAGCAATGCGCGGGCGGCCTCATGACGGACGTTGGCGGGAATGTCGTCGCGATGCGAATTGACGACGTAGCGTGCCAGGGTGCGGGTGACTTCCAAGATTTTCTCCGAAATAGGCGGCTGTGCCGCCGATGCCGATGCGCCCCAGAGCGGCGCATGCCGGCCTGAATAATAGCCCGGCCATGGCTGCCAGCGGAGAAATCACAAACCCCGCTCTGGTATAGTTCCCAGCCATCCGGAGGTCAGCCACCGCACATGGGCACATGGGCACATGGCCGCTGCCATCCGACCGACCCGACCACGGCCTCACTCCATCAGCGAACTTCACTTTTCATCCACCCATTCCGGAGATCAGCAATGCCGCAATACATCAAGGTTGACGTCAAGGACTTCATTGCCACGGTCGTAATGGACCGTCCGCCGGTCAATGCGCAGAATTCCGAGTTCCGCAACCAGATCATGGATGCCTTTGACGCCTTCAACGACCGCGACGATGTGCGCGTGGCGATTCTGACCGGCACCGGCAACGTGTTTTCCGCGGGCGCCGACATCAAGGAACGCAAGGGCGTGATCAACGAACCGGGCGATTACTGGCGGCTGAACCGCACCGCGCGTGAATACACCAACTGCATCCGTGAATGCGCCAAGCCGGTCATCGCCGCCGTCAATGGCGCGGCGCTCGGTGCCGGCTTCGGCCTGATGACCGCCTGCGACATCATGCTCGCCTCGGACAACGCCACTTTCGGCATGCCCGAGATCGACGTCGGCCTGGCCGGCGGCACTGCCATGCTGTCGCGGCTGGTGGGCAAGTCGCGCGGCCGCCGCCTTGTCTTTACCGGCGACCGCCTGCCGGCGCAGGAGTTGTACCGCCTCGGCATCATCGAAGCCTGCGTGCCGCGCGATCAACTCATGGACGAAGCCATGAAGATTGCACGCAGCATCGCCGCGAAAAGCCCGCTGGCGATACGCCTGGCCAAGCAGGCCTACAACGTCTGCGAATACATGCCGCAACGCGACGGCTACCGCTTCGAGCAGAACATCACCGTGCAGTTGTCGCAGACCGAGGATGCCCGCGAAGCGCAATTGGCTTTCGCTGAAAAGCGCAAACCGGTGTTCAAGGGAAGGTAGCAACCACCTATGTTGAATTGAGGTTGATCTGAGGGTGCGAGCGGCACGCAAACACGATGAAGCGGCCTGACCATACCACGCTACGCGCGGCGCTCGTCGGGTATGGGATTGTCGCCTATACCTATTTCCAGGTCGGCTCCTGGTCCGGAACAGCTTCCCAGGCACTGGGCAACTGGGGATCCGCGCGCGGCTTTGCACTGCTGGGATTGGTGCTGCAAGCGCTGCTGGTGCTGGCACGTGCGCTCGTCAGACGCCACGTTCTCGATGACGCCCTGGCGGCACAGGTCATGATGATTCTCGAGATCATTGCCGACGGGGTGACGGTGATGTTGTTTGCCATGGCCACGCTGGGGCCATTCACCCAGGCGGCATATGGTCTTTAGGGGTCTTTAGGCAGCCCATGCGATTAATGAAGAAGACTGTGCTTACAGAGTACGCCAGGCCATGGAAGCTGTTCACGCTGGCAATCGGCATCACGTTATTGATTGCCGGCTCGTTCTACTATGAGGCGCCCGACTGGGATATCACCATCAGTCTGATCATGGCGGGCCTGTCCTATCTCACCGCCCCGTGGAGTATTCGCGTCATCATGGAGCGACGATGGGCACAGTGGCCGGCAATGCTCTTCGCAACCTGGTTTACGGTTGACGGATGCTACTGGCTGTATTGGCACTTCAAGAATCCCGTCGCGCTGGAGTTGATGCGCGAGGCGAATTTCCCCGCATCCTTGTCACTCTATGGAATGTGCGGCGTCATTTGGCTCTATCGCGGCAGCCTGCGCGAACTCATCGCCGACTCGCGCAAGCTGCTTCGTTTGCATTCTTCGCAGGTGCCGAAGTAAACCAGCGTGCCGGAACGCTGCAAAACCGCCGGATACAGTCGCATTACCTCCAATGGTTTGCAGAAATAGCCGTCGTTGGTGAGGCAGATCAAATGCGTTGCGCCAGTCTCTGGCATGATGATCGCCCACACGGGACCGCCACGCATGACGGCACTCTTCGCCCCCTCAAAGGAGAGCAAGGCCATGTCCAGAACTGAACGCACCGTCATCACGATCGCAGTCTTCGTCGCGTTTTACGCGATCCTGACACTGCTGGTCGCGCCATTGCTCACACGGACCGGCGCGGGTGCGCCCCTCGATGCTGCAGCAATCGCCCGCTTTCCCGTGATGATTGCCATCCGGCAAGGAGCCGATGAGAACAGCCTGAGCTATGCCGTAACGCAAATGCGTCACATGCAAAGTGTGACCAACAAAGTGAAACACTACTCCTTCCTGCTGCCTCCAGGCCGCAACACGGTCCGCGATCAGGATGGAGATGCAGCAATTTACACAGCGTCAGAAATGTCACCGGGGCGTCAACACATAAGACTGGAGGCCAAGGTCGGGGATTACACCCATGAGGTCGAATACGAAGCGGAGGAAAAGCAGGCATTCCCGCTAAGCGATGGATCTACCGGCCCGCAGACTGGCTTGCTGACGATCCCCGCAAGCGCATTGCTCACCTGGATCGTAATCTGGCTCATCAGACGCAACAGCAAGAAGGCGCAACCGCCTCGATGAATCATGGACGGCATCGATCAACTACGGATAACGAGTGCATGACGAAACGAGGGTAGACTCCCGTTGTCCTTGGCGGGACACAATCTAATGGGAGGCGGGATGAACAGGCGATTCCTTGCACTTTGCGCATTACTCGTCATCGTAAATCCGTCTGCATTGGGCCAGACCTTCCCCACCAAGCCTGTCCGCATCATCATGAATTACACCCCCGGCGGTCCCACCGACCTGATCGCCCGCACCGTGGGAGGCAAATTGCAGGAACTGACCGGCCAGCCGTTCCTGATCGAAAACATGCCCAGCGCCACCGGTGCCGTCGGCACCCAGGCCATGGCGCGCTCGGCGCCCGACGGCTATACGATGATGTATTCCACCCCCGGTCATACCACCATGGGTCTCGCCCTGTATGAGGAGAAGCTGGGCTTCGATCCCTTCAGGGACATCACGCCGGTTGCCATGCTGGTCAACAGCACACAGATGATCGTGGCCCATCCGGCGCTGGGTGTGAAAAGCATCCCCGAATTGGTGGCCCTCGCCAAATCAAAACCCGGGCAACTCAACTATGGCTCGGTCGGGGTAGGCACCTCCACCCAGTTGGGTATCGAGTTGCTCAAATCCATGGCCGGCATCGACATGGTGCATGTTCCCTACAAGGGGACGGCCCCGGTGATGCAGGACCTGCTGGCGGGCCGCGTGCACGTGGTGCTGAACAGCCTGCCTACCATCATTCAATATGTGCGTGCCGGCAAACTGGTGGCACTGGCGGTGGGTTCGACGACGCGTTCGGCTGCAGCGCCGGATATTCCGACCATGGAAGAACTCGGCTACAAAGGCTTTCAGGTGTCCACCTGGGGCGCATTCTTTGTTCCTGCAAAGACGCCCGCGGCGATCGTCGCGCGGCTTAATGCGCTGACCAATCAGGCCCTAGTCGACCCGCAAGTGGTCAAGACACTCACCGCGCAGGGCACCGAACTTACGCCGACCACAACAGAGGCTTTCTCCCGACTGATGCGTGAGGAATACGAGCGCTGGAAGAAAGTTATCATCGAGGCGAAAATCGCCCCGGAATGAGCTAGCCTGTTGAATCTACAATAGCAACACGCCGTATTCCAGACCATAACCAAGGACGTCGATTCAATGAACATCATCCTGAAAATGCTGTGCGCAGTGGGACTTGCCGGTATCAACCAGCTGTCCTCAGCCCAGGCCTATCCGGTCAAGCCAGTGAAAATCATCGTCAACTACACGCCCAGCGGCCCCACCGACCTGACGGCGCGAACCGTGGGCAGCAAGATGCAGGACATCAGCGGCCAGTCCTTCGTGATCGAGAATACGCCCAGCGCCAACGGCTCCATCGGGACCCTGGCGACCATGCGTGCGGTGCCGGATGGCTACACCATCCTGCTGTCCACGGCCGGACACACGGCAATCGCAGCGGCACTCTATGGAGACAAGCTGCCCTTCGACCCATTTCGCGACATTACCCCCATCAGCATGACGGTCAACAGCAATCAGTTGATCCTGGTCCATCCGAGCCTGGGCGTGAAATCCATCGCCGAACTGGTCAAGCTTGCCAAATCCAGACCCGGCCAACTTAACTACGGCTCGCCCGGCATCGGCACCCCCAATCAACTCGGCATGGAATTGTTCAAATCCATGGCCGGCATCGACATCGTGCATGTTCCCTACAAAGGCACGGCACCGGTCATGCAGGACTTCCTGGCCGGCCGTGTGCAGGTATTCATCAACGGCGCGGCGACGACGCTGCCCCATATCAAGTCAGGCAAGCTCATCGCGCTGGCCTCGGGCTACACCAGCCGAGCCAATGCGGTGCCGGAGGTGCCAACCATGGAGGAACTGGGCTATGCAGGCTATCAGGTGTCCACCTGGTTCGCGCTGTTTGCGCCTGCCAAAACGCCCGCAAATATCATCAGCCGCCTCAACGCGCTGGCAGTGCAGGCGTTGGCCGACCCGCAGGTCATCAAGACGCTGGGTGGCGCCGGTTTCGATCCGGCGGCAAGTACGCCCGAATATGTCGCCAGACTGATGCGCGATGAATATGAGCGCTGGAAAAAGGTGATCGCCGACGCGAAGATCGTTCCGGAGTAGCGTATGCAGTTCGATTCGCTGCACGCGGATTGAATGAGCGGTATCCTGAACGGAAATCCCACAGGGCGAGTCCATGAAAGCAATCCGACCGGCAATATCATCATTGATTGTGGCACTGTTCACCGCCGCACTCAGCATCCAGGCAACCGCCCAGAACTATCCGGCACGCCAGGTGCGCATCGTGGTCAACTACACCCCGGGCGGCCCCACCGATCTGGTGGCGCGCACGGTCGGCAGCAAGATGGGCGAAATCCTGGGCCAGCCCTTCGTCATTGAAAACATGCCCAGCAACAATGGCTCCATCGGCACGCAGAACGTGGCGCGCTCGGCACCTGACGGCTACTCGTTGCTGTTTTCCACCGCCGGACACACCTCGGTTGCCGCCGCGCTGTGGGGCGACAAGCTCGGCTTTGACCCGTTCAAGGACATCACTCCCATCAGCATGCTGGTCATGAGCACGCAGATGATCGTGGCCCATCCATCCCTGGGGGTGAAGAACATTGCCGAACTGGTTGCACTGGCCAAGGCCAAGCCGGGCCAGCTCAATTTCGGATCGGTCGGGATAGGCAGTTCCAATCAACTGGGCATCGAATTGCTGAAATCCATGGCGAAGATCGACATGGTGCATGTGCCCTACAAGGGAACGGCGCCGGCGATGCAGGACCTGCTGGCCGGCCGCGTGCAATTAATGCTGAACAGCATGGCCACCGTGATCCCGCTGGTGCGAACCGGCAAACTCATCGGTTTGGCCGTGGGCACCACCAAGCGCTCATCCGCGGCGCCGGATATTCCGACGATGGAAGAACTGGGCTATGCCGGCTATCAGGTGTCCACCTGGTATGCCCTGTTTGCACCATCCAGAACCCCGGCGGCCATCATCAGCAAACTCAACCCGGTGGTGCATCAGGTTCTTGCCAATCCACAGATTGCAAAGACGCTGAATGATCAAGGGGCGGAACCCGCGGGCAGCACGCCTGAGTCCGTGTCCAAATTGATGCGTGAAGAATACGAGCGCTGGAAGAAAGTCATTGCCGACGCGAAGATCATCGCGGAATAGAAAACCAGGCAGGATCGCAAAGGCGGATTTCATGAACTGCATTCTCAGGACTTTTTGTGCAATCGGCATGGCTGCATTGACTTCGCTGGCCACGGCACAGTCCTATCCCGCCAAACCGGTGCGCATCATCCTGAACTACACCCCCGGCGGCCCCATCGATCTGGTGGCACGCACCGTTGGTGCCAAGATGGGCGAAATCGTCGGCCAGTCCTTTGTCGTCGACAACATGCCCAGCGCCAACGGAGCAATCGGCACCCAGGCGGTAGCCCACGCCGCACCCGATGGCTATACGCTGTTATTTTCTACCGCAGGCCACACGTCGATTGTGGCTGCGCTGTATCCGGAACGACTGGCCTTCGATCCATTCAAGGACATCGCCCCGATCGGCATGCTGGTGATGAGCACGCAAATCATCGTGGCCCACCCTTCCCTCAACATCAGAAGCATCGCCGACCTGGTGAAGATGGCCCGGGCCAAACCCGGTCAGCTCAATTTCGGTTCCGTCGGCGTTGGCAGTCCCAATCACCTGGGCATGGAGCTGCTGAAATCCATGGCCAAGATCGACATGGTGCATGTGCCCTACAAGGGAACATCACAGGTCATGCAGGATCTGGTGGCCGGCCGCGTGCAGGTGATGCTGAACGGCATGGCCACAGTGGTGCCTTTCATCAAGTCCGGCAAACTGGTCGCACTGGCGGTGGGCACAACGACGCGTTCGGCGGCAGCCCCTGATGTGCCCACCATGATCGAATCGGGTTTCCCGGGCTATGAGGTGTCCACCTGGTACGCAGCGTTTGCGCCGATGAAGACCGCTCCCCCCATCATTGCTCGCATCAATGGCATCATCAATCAGGCGCTGGCTGATCCGCAGACGGCCAAAACGCTCACCGCACAAGGCGCCGAACCGGCCGGCGGCACACCGGAACTCCTGTCAAAACAGCTGCGCGATGAATACGAGCGCTGGAAAAAAGTCATTGCGGAGGCGAAAATTGTCGCGGAATAAGCAAGCATTACCTGGCCTCGATTCACTGTGAAACGTTTTCGAGAAGCCGCGCTGGGAATACATACTCACCACTTGAATATCCGCAAACTTGCAGCGCAACCACCGTCCTGGAGACCCACCCGATGAACTTCCTACTCAAAGCGCTCTGCGCAGTCAGCATCGGACTGTTCAGCCAAGTGGCTGCAGCGCAAGCCTACCCTAACAAGACCGTCAAGATCATCGTCAACTACACGCCGGGTGGCCCAACCGACCTGGTGGCGAGAACCGTCGGCACCAAGATGGGCGAAGTGCTGGGCCAGAGTTTCGTCATTGAAAATATGCCGAGCGCCAATGGCGCCATCGGGACAGTGGCCGCGGCACGTGCTGCCCCGGATGGTTACACCCTGTTGTTCGGCACCGCCGGGCACACCTCCATCGTCGGCGCTTTGCAGGGCGACAAGCTGCCATTTGATCCGTTCAAGGACATCACACCGGTCGGCCAATTGGTCAACAGCACCCAGATCATCGTGGCCCACCCCTCCCTCAACATCAAGACCATCGCCGACCTGGTCGCACTGGCCAAGGCCAAACCCGGCCAGCTCAATTTCGGATCGGTGGGAATCGGCAGCGGCAATCACCTCGGCATGGAACTGCTGAAGTTCATGGCCAAGATCGACATGGTGCATGTCCCCTACAAGGGCACGGCGCCAGTCATGCAGGATCTGCTGGCGGGCCGCGTACAGCTGATGCTCAACAGCATGGCTACCGTGGTGCCCTATATGAAGTCGGGCAAACTGGTGGCCCTGGCCGTCGGATCCACGACGCGTTCGCGTGCAGCGCCCGAGGTGCCGACCATGATCGAGTCCGGATACCCCGGCTTTGAGGTGGGAACCTGGTACGCACTGTTTGCACCCGCAAAAACACCCGCCCCGATCATCGGCCGCCTGAATGGCGTCATCCATCAGGTGCTGGCTGATCCGCAAACCGCGCAGACGCTGATTTCGCAGGGCGCCGAACCCGCCAGCAGCACACCGGAATTCGTGTCAAAACTGATGCGCGACGAATTTGAGCGCTGGAAGAAAGTTATTGCGGCCGCGAAAATCGTCGCGGAATAATTTTTTGTACGGAAAAAGGCTGTGTGCGGCTCACAGGCCACGCCGCTGTCGGCAATAGTGCGTCAGGCACACCTGCCCGATTCCGGAATCACACCTTGTTCAAGGGAGCATAAATGAAGGTCATCCAGAAACCCCTGTCACGGCTGGTGCTGGCGATGCTTGCCGGCGCCTGCGTCACCCCGGCGCTGGCGCAGCAATCCGCAGACGCTTACCCGACCAAACCGATCACGCTGATCCTCGCCACCGACGGCCCCGGCTCGGTCGACACGGAATACCGCCTGCATCTGGATGCGCTGCGCCGCATTCCCAATACGCCGACCTTCGTGGTCGATTACCGGGGCGGTGCCGGTGGCGCCATCGCCGCAACCACGGTGGCGCGCGCGGAACCCGACGGCTACACCATGCTCGGCACGGCCTCCTCCTACGTCACGCTGCCGCTGGTGAACAAGGACTCCGGCTACGATGCCAACAAGAGTCTTGCCCCGGTGATGCTGGTGACCAAGCGCTTCTTCATGATCCTGGTGCATCCGTCAGCGCCATTCAAGAATTTCAAGGAATACATGGACTATGTGAAGGCCCATCCCGGCGAACTGTTCTGGTCGTCCACCGGCGCGGGCAGTTCAACCCAGATGCCGGGCCTGTTGCTGCATTCCATGACCGGCACCAAGGTAACGGATGTGTTCTACAAGGCACCCGCCCAGCGCCTGACCGATCTGATGGCGGGTCGCGTCAATGTCACGGCGGGAACAACCCTGGCGTCGGTCGCCTATGTGAGATCCGGCAAACTGCGCGCC
This sequence comes from Betaproteobacteria bacterium, assembly GCA_947479645.1. Taxonomy (GTDB): domain Bacteria; phylum Pseudomonadota; class Gammaproteobacteria; order Burkholderiales; family SG8-39; genus CAIYPG01. The sequence continues at coordinate 9,820 of CANKAJ010000139.1, forward strand.
ATCGCCGTGACCGGGGACGTGCGCAGCCAGTTGATGCCGGATATTCCGACCGTGGTGGAACTGGGGGTGAAGGATTATGAATACTCCAGCTGGCTCGGCCTGCTTGCGCCGGCAAAAACGCCAACGGCATTCATCAGCAAAGCCAATGGCTGGTTCAAGCTTTCCAGCGCGGACGCCAATGTAAAGGAAAAAATGGTGGCGACCGACACCGCCATCATTGCCAGTTCGCCGCAGGGTTTCGCGAAGTTTCTCCTCGACGAGACGCGGCGCCTGGGCAAAGTGATCAAGGAGGCCGGCATCACCGCTTCAGAGTAATGCCCAATTCCGGCCGATCCAGGCATCGGTTACATTCAAACTGTTCGACCAGAATAACAAAGACCCTCAGGAGATTTGATGCGCACGTATTCCAGAATCCGCAAGATGTTGATAGCAACCGCCGCCATTGCCATCACCACCGGCTTGGCTGGCCCGGTCGCGCTGGCCCAGAGTCCAGCTTATCCCTCGAAAACAGTCCGCATCGTCATCAACTACACCCCCGGTGGCCCGAGCGACCTGGTGGCCCGTTCCGTGGCGGCCAAAATGGGGGAAATATTTGGCCAGAGCTTTGTCGTGGACAACATGCCCAGCGCCAACGGCGCCATCGGCACCATGACGGTGGCACGCGCCGCACCGGATGGTCATACGCTCCTGATCAGCAGCGCCGGCCATACATCACTGGCTGCAGCGCTCTATACCGACAAGCTTCCCTTCGATCCTTTCCGCGACATGACCCCCGTTGGCATGCTGCTCATCAGCACGCAAATGATCGTTGCGCACCCGTCGCTCAACGTCAAAACCATCGCCGAACTGGTCAAGATGGCCAAGTCCAGGCCCGGTCAAATCAACTATGGCTCGGTCGGCGTTGGCAGTCCCAATCACCTGGGCATCGAACTGATGAAGTCCATGGCCGGCATTGATATGCTGCATGTGCCTTACAAGGGAACATCGCAGGTGATGCAGGATCTGGTGGCCGGCCGCGTTCAGCTGATGCTGAACAGCATGGCCACCGTGGTGCCGTTTGTCAGGTCGGGCAAGCTGGTGGCACTTGCGGTGGGTTCCCCGGCACGATCGTCTGCAGCACCCGATGTGCCGACCATGATTGAATCCGGGTTTCCGGGCTTTGAAGTATCAACCTGGTGGGCCATGTTTGCGCCAAACAAAACCCCCACCGCGCTCGTCACACGATTGAATTCCGTCACGCATCAGGTGCTGGCCGACCCGCAACTGGCCAAAACCTTTTCCGCACAGGGTGCCGAACCCGCCGGCAGCACCCCCGAATTCGTGACCAAGTTGATGCGTGAAGAGTACGACCGCTGGAGGAAGGTAATCGCCGACGCCAGGATCGTTGCAGAGTAGGAAGTAAGTTCAAAAATACTGTCATTCCGAGCATGGTGAGAAATCTGCTCTGAGGGCGGACTCCACAGCAGATTCCTCAGCCAATGGCTTTGGAATGACAATTGTGTCGGCTTGTAACATTGATCTTGGCTCGCGATCTTTGATTGGCGGGAATTCAAACAAAACGCTTCGGGAGGATTTGATGCATAAAGGATCATTGATCGGAAGTACCCGCGTCACCATGAGCCTGCTGGCCGCCGTCGCCGGCATGTGGAGTCTGCCTGCGTCGGCCCAGAATGCGGCTTATCCCAACAAGCCGATGCGCGTAATCATGAATTACACGCCCGGCTCGGCCACTGACCTGGTCGCCCGGACTGTGTCGGCCAAGATGGCCGAATTGCTGGCGTTGCCGGTTACGGTGGAGCACAAGCCCAGCGCCAACGGCGTGCTCGGCACCGAATATGTGGCGCGCTCGGCGCCCGATGGCTATACGCTGCTGTTTTCAACCTCGGGGCATACGTCCATTCCCGCCGCGCTGTACGGCAGCAAGCTGCCTTTCGATATCTTCAAGGACATCGCGCCGGTCAGCCAGCTGGTGATCAGCACGCAGATCATTCTGGCTCACCCCGGACTCAACGTGCGCACCGTCGGTGACCTGGTCAAGGCGGCCAAGGCGCAACCGGGCAAACTCAATTTCGCTTCACCGGGCCCGGGCAGCCCGAACCATATGGGCATGGAACTGCTCAAGTCGCTGGCCGGTATCGACATGGTGCATGTTCCTTACAAGGGCGGCGCACAGGCCATGACCGACCTGCTGAGCGGGCGGGTTCAGTTCACGCTCACCAGCATGCCGAGCGTGATGTCCTATATCAAGACCGGCAAGCTGATCGGCGTCGCCGTCGGCACCACGCAGCGCTCTCCGGCGGCGCCCGATATCCCGACCGTGGCCGAATCCGGCTATCCCGGTTTCGAAGTGTTCTCCTGGTACGGCATGTTCGCCCCGGCTACGACTCCGCGCGACATCATCGGCAAGGCCAACGCCACCATCAACAAGGCGCTGGCGGACCCTCAGGTCATTGAAACCTTCACCCGCCAGGGCGCCGAACCCGCTGGTGGCACCCCCGAACATCTGGGCAAAACCATGCGCGACGAATACGAGCGCTGGAAGAAAGTCATCGCTGACGCGAAGATTGTTGCGGAGTAGTTTTCAAAAAGTCGCCAGCCTCAGTCCTGCAACGGCAATTTCGCTTTCGCCACCACGTCTTTCCAGCGTGCCAGTTCGCGGCGATATTGCTGGGTGTAGGCTTCGGCTGACATCGCACTGGGGTCCAGACCGATGGACACCAGGTGCCTGTACACCTCCGGCGTGGCAATGGCCTTGTTGATTTCGACATTCAGCCTGCGCACGATCGGTTCGGGCGTACCGCCCCTGGCGTACACACCAAATGCAGTGCCGGCGATAAAGTCAGGCAACCCGGCCTCCTTCGTGGTCGGCACATCGGGCAGCGAGGTCAGACGCTTGTCACCGGCCACCGCCAGCGCCCTGACCTTGCCGGATGGAATGAAGGACACCAGCGCCGACGCATCGGTTGCGGTCAGGTCCGTCTCGCCGCTGACCACCGACTGCGCAGCCGGCGCCGTCCCCTTATAGGAAATGATTTCCACTTTGCTGCCGGTGACGATCTGAAACAGGATCATGCCCATAAAGGTGGAGTTGCCGCCGGCTGACGCGTTGTACTTGCCCGGATTCTTGCGCATCAGGTCAGCCAGTTCGACAATATTGCGTACCGGCAATTTGGGATTGACCGCAACCACATAGGGCCCTGCACCCAGTTCGGCAATCGGCTGGACGTCGCGCAAGGGATCGTAGGGTACGGTCTTGCGCAGGGCCGGAATCAGCGCGATTGCCCCACCGCTGAAGAGGATCGTATAGCCATCAGCGGGCGCCTTGACCATGGCCTCGATGCCGATGCGACCATCAGCACCGGGCATGTTGACGATGATGAACGGCTGACCCAGCGCCTTGTTCAGCACCGGCGAGGTCAGTCGGGCCAGGATATCGTTGGAACTGCCGGTCACAAAGGGCACGACGATACGTATCGGGTGCTCTGGGTAGTCGGCACGCGCGAACGCCGAAACAAATACCCCCAGCAAGGCTGTAAAAAGGACATAACACTTGATAATAATTAGTTTCATTTCATCCTTCGATATTAATAGATTATTCCAACTTGACAATAAATTACCCGACGATCCAGACACGACTCAGCGGCTCGATTGCGCATTGCCCTGAAAAAACCGCTGGGCCAATTGCCCCACGTCATCCAGGTCCTGCAATCGCCAGCACTGTCCCAGCAGATCCTCCGTTGCAGCTGCGGACAACAGCAT
>CANKAJ010000140.1 GCA_947479645.1 Betaproteobacteria bacterium
CCGTCACAAATCGTGTCATTCGTTCGCCTCGCCTGTGTATCCTATGCCCATATCAAAGAACGTTTACTCTATGGCCTCGATGACAAGTTCAATAAATAAGTGTCGGCTAAGTCCGACAGGCTGCTAGCCGGCGACCATTGGTGCAGGTGCTTGAGAATTCGCCGCACTACGGCGGGATCGTCAATTAACGCAATGACCTGCATTGGCCCTTTGCACCTGGGGCATTCGAGCGGGTCAACTTCATAGACTTTGTAGATCAGCCGCGCCCAGGCCGAGCGGGCCCGTACTGCGTGGGCAATCGGATCATTGGGCGCGGCTCTCTCGGCGACTGGCGTGGCCTCGCCTAAACGAGCACGTTCTCCCCTGCACCGTCAGGAATACCAGCCCACGTATCGAACCAGATGCTCAAAGCGATCCGGAATGTGCCGGCAAAGCAGTTCCAGCCATTGCGCACCGGGCATCAACTGATAGTTGCGTTTCAGGCTTTTGTGCAGGTGCGAGCGGTATAGAACCATGCCGGTGCGCTGGTCGTATTTCATTTTCTCCAGCGAGAACGGTTCGCGCAGCATGTACTGCGCGAGCTTTTGTCGCCCGGCGGCGTCTCTGTTCTCAAAAATGTGGAGAACACCGTCGAAGTTGGCACACGCAGAAACACTGTGGCATCAAGTATTTACTCATGTGCCAGCGAAGTGCGGTTTTCCATATGGATTGGCTACCAATGCGAAACCAGCATCACCGTCGCCAGTCCCTCTTGGCAATACAGCCCACCGTTTGTTTGTGCCTCACTTTTCCCTAGAACTTCTATTTGCGAAAGGCAGCATTCAGGGGGATGGGATTGGTTGACGACGAGCACTTTTCCGCGATGGAGTGTGTTGATCGCAGATTTCATCGACCATGGCAACGAAGTGAGGAACAAGCTTGGAACGATTTTCGGGCCGCCACGCCAGCGAGATGGTGGAGTACGCCTTGTCGTCCAGGGGGCGAAACGCCACGTGGTCTGGCTTCAACAGAAGGACGGAACCCGGAACGATCGCTACGCCCACGCCATCTGCGACGAATCCGAGCATTGCTGAGGGATTGGTAACCTCCAGTGCAACCTTCGGGTCGAATCCATGCTTGTTGCAGACTGAAAGTATGGTTCGTGCGATCCCTGTAGTTTGTTCTCGGTCCCACATGACAAAGGGTTGATCCTTCAGAGCTTCAACCGAAATTGTTTTCCGCTTGACGAGGGGGTGTTTGCCGGGAAGCGCCACGAAGAGCGGTTCGCGCTCTATTACCCGGGACTCAATGTTTCCTCCAGGTGGTGTCCTGCAGAATCCCACGTCTATGCTTCCAGCTCGGAGTGCTTCTGCTTGCTGGGAGGACGTCAGATGAAATAGTTCGGGCGTGGCATGCGGATAGCGATCCCGAAATACGTGCAACACCTCGGATAGCATCTTGAAGGCTACAGTTGAAACGAATCCTATACGAAGCTTGCCGCCGTAACCGCCCTGAATTCGCTGGGCGGCGGTAATCGCCTGGTCCAGCTGTTCCACCGCCTGACGTGCGCCCTCGTACAGTGATCGTCCCGCTTCAGTCAGTTCCACGCGCCGGGTGGTCCTGACAAACAATGCTACCCCCAGATCTTTTTCTAGCAGCCGTATCTGATGACTGAGCGGCGGCTGGCAAATATGCAATTTGTCCGCGGCACGCCCGAAGTGCTGTTCTTCGGCGACCGCGAGGAAGTACTTTATTCGTCGCATATTAAGACCGAATAGATACTAATGACTTCAGTATTAGTATTGGACACATATTTGTCAACGTCAGATACTTATTCGCTCCGCAGCTACCATAGACAAGGATAGGCCAATGGAATACACCGCAATCAAGTATCAGGTTATGGGGCCGCAGGCGCGGATTACCCTGAATCGCCCCGAGGTCCGCAATGCGATCAATCATGCGATGGAGGTGGAGATCAAGGATGCCCTGAATCGTGCCAACCGGGATCCGGACGTGAGAGCGATCGTTCTGACTGGCGCGCAGTCCGCATTTTGTTCTGGAATCGATCTGAAGTTGCACCGTGGGAGGTCAAGTCTAGAGGCCAGGGCTCACTTCGAGTCGTTCTATTGGGGCTTCTACTCGACACACCGTGCCCTTGAGAAGCCGACCATCGTCATGCTGAACGGACCTGCACGCGAGGCGGGCTGCACCATTGCGTTTATGTGCGACATGATCATCGCCGCCGAAGGATCGACCCTCGGCCTGCCCGCGGTTGATCGGGGCATCGTACCGGCTTACCACCTGGCCTATCTGCCGCGCGTCATGGGCCGGGTCAAGGCCTTTGAGTTCTGCTTTTCGGGCGAACCCATGGATGTCGCCGAGGCCGAGCGCCTGGGCGTGGTAAACCGCGTGGTGCCCGCGGCCCAACTCGAAGCCGAAGTGGACAAGGTGGTGGCGCGCTTCGCTAAGAAGTCGCCCACCGTCATGAAGGTGGGCAAGGAACTCTTTTACCGCCTCATGGACATGGAATTCGAAAAGGCCGTACGCACCGCCTCGGACATGGTCACCCTGATGGCGAGCTTTCCGCAGTCGATCGAAGGTTTCACCGCCTTTGTCGAGAAGCGGCCGCCTGAATGGAAGGATGGCTGATGCAGCCTGCGGCAGCGCAATGCCTAGAGCAAAGGGCGCCACGATGACGCTGCCGCTCGAGGGCTACAAGGTGCTCGATATCAGCCGGGTGCTGGCCGGTCCCTACTGCTGCTCGCTGCTAGGGGAAGTGGGTGCGGAAGTAATCAAAATTGAGCGCCCGGGCCTGGGCGACGAAAACCGGCGCTGGGGCGCGCTGTGGAATGGCGAGAGCCTCGATTACCTCAGCGTCAATCGCAACAAGCGCAGCCTTACCGTGGACATCAAGCGCCCGGAGGGCCAGGAGATCATCCGCCGGATCGCCGCGCAGGCCGATGTGCTGGTGGAGAATTTTTCGGGACCGGTGCTCGACGGGCTGGGCTTGGGCTATGAACAGCTGTCCGCCATCAATCCGCGCCTGGTGTACTGTTCCATTTCTGCCTATGGCGCAAAGGGACCGATGAAGGACAAGCCCGGCTACGACGGTGCGGTGCAGGCCTTCAGCGGTCATATGTCCATGACCGGCGAGCCCGACGGTGGCCCGGTGCGCACCGGCGCTTCGGTGGTGGACCTGGGCACCGGGATTACGGCCTATGGTGCGGTGATGACGGCACTCATGCAGCGCACGCGTACCGGCAAGGGACAGAAGGTCACGGTGTCTTTGCTGCAGACGGCGCTCGCGCTGATGGCCCAGCATGCCGCGTCCTTTCTCATGCATGGAGAAGAACCGAAGCGCGCCGGCGCCGGCGTCAGCCACCTCGCGCCCTATGGCGCGTTCCGCACTCAGGATTCCTGGGTGGTCACGGGCGCACTCAACGAAGCGTCCTGGCAGAAACTGTGCGGCCTGCTCGGCTGTGAGGCGCTGGTGGATGACCCCAGATTCGCCGATGGCGCGCTGCGCGTGAAGCATCGCGCCGCGCTGGACGAATACTTCCACGCCGCCTTCGGCAAAAAAACCAGCGCCGAATGGACCGTCATCTTCGAGGAGGCCGGTGTGGTGATTGCGCCGGTGAACACGCTCAGGGAGTCGCTCAATCATCCGCAGGTGCTGGCCAACGACATGGTAGTCTCGGTGCAGCACGCCACCGCCGGTGAGGTTAAGCTGACGGGGGCGCCGATGAGCTTCAGCAGCTGGGATATCGGACCACGGCGTGCACCGCCGGCGCTCGCGCAACACACCGGCGAGATTCTCGACGAATACGGCTATACCGCGGAACAGATCGCGGCCTTCCGGGAGCAGAAAGTGGTCTAAAAAGAACCCGCTTTGTCTCCGGGAAATGCCGGCGAGAGCCTGGACGGTGACACGGCGGGGCAGTAATCCGCAATGCAGACTGAAAAAGGAGAGATCATGAAATTGCACGTGGTTAACATGGGTACTCTGCTGATGGCCTTGTCGACAGCACTGGCAATTCCCGCCAGCGTGCAGGCGCAGGCATTCCCGACCAAGCTGGTTCGAATCATTTCGCCCTTTGAGGCCGGTGGGTCCACCGACCTGTTGGCACGTCTGTTTCTGCCCAGGTTCAACGAAGCCTGGAAACAGTCGGTGATCATCGAGAACAAACCCGGTGCCGGCGGCAATACTGGCGCAGATTATGTGGCCAAGGCTGCACCCGACGGCCATACCTTGCTGCTGGTGGCAAGCAACCACGCCATCAATCCGGCGCTTTACAAGAACATGCCTTTCGACGCGCGTCGGGATCTGGCCCCCATCGCCCTCATCGGCAAGGCCACCAATGTGCTCATCGTGCATCCGTCCATTCCGGTTACCAATGTGCGGGAACTCATCACCTACGCGAAGCAGAATGCCGCCACCGCCAACTACGCCTCGGGGGGCAGCGGCGCGGCATCCCACATCATCGCGGAGATGTTCAAGCATGCAGCAGGGGTAAACCTCACGCACATCGCCTACAAGGGAAGCGGCCCCGCGCTGACCGGCCTGCTGCGCGGCGAAGTGACGGTGTATTTCAGCAACATGGTCGCCGCCATGGCCCAGGTAAAGTCCGGCAAGGTGCGGCTCATTGCGGTGACCGGCGCCACCCGCAATCGCGCCCTGCCCGACACGCCGACCATTGCCGAATCCGGCCTCCCCGGATTCGAGGCCGACAACTGGTACGGCCTGCTCACCACGGGCAAGTCACCAATGACGGCCATCCAGGCGGTCAACCGCATCATGCAGCAAGCAGTGCAGGATACGCAGATCGTCGAGAAGCTCAACGGGCTTGGCATCACGCCCGAACCCATGAGCGCCGAGCAATTCACCGCCTTTGTCGATTCAGAGCTGGTGAAGTGGCGAAAGGCCGTGGAACTGGCCGGTGCGAGCGCCGACTGAGCCACCTGTTCAACGACCCGATTCGACGGAGGTGTGAAATGACCCTGAAGACAGGCATGCAGTTGTTACTGGCCGCGCTGGCCGTGGGCCTTTTGGCCGGGCCGGCAGCGGCGCAGAAGTTTCCCAATGGCGATGTGCGCATCATGGTCGGTTACGCCCCAGGTGGCGGCACCGATGCCATGGCCCGCCTCATGGCGGGGCGCTTGCAGGCTCGCCAGGGTGTCAATTTTGTCGTCGAGAACCGCCCGGGTGCGCTGGGGCAGATTGCCGGGCAGTTCGTGTCAAAGCAGGTCGCGGATGGCAAGCTGCTGATGGTCACGGCCAGTTCGCCGGTGCTGATCTCGCCGCATATCCAGATGCTGTTCAATCCCATCAAGGAACTGACGCCGGTGAGCCTGCTGGTGCGGTTTCCAGGAGTGCTGGTGGTGCTGCCCGATTCACCCATCAAGTCCATGGAGGAAGCAATTGCCCAGGCACGCCGCGAGCCCGGCAAGCTGACTTTCGGGACTTCCGGCACCGGATCGATGAACCACCTTTCCATTGAACTGGTGAAGAAGCTGGCTGGCGTCGACCTGACTCACGTCCCCTTTCAGGGATCCGGCCCGGCGATGACGGCATTGCTGGGCCGGCATGTTGACATGGTCATTGCCGCGATCCAGGACGTCGCACCCAAGGTGCGCGCGGGGCAGGTGCGGGCGCTGGGCGTGGACAGTGCCGAGCGTTCGCCCGTGCTGCCCGACGTGCGCGCCATCCGTGAGGCTGGCTTCCCGGAATTCGGCATGAGCAACTGGATAGGCGTGTTCGCGCCACCGGGCATGTCCGATGAACTGACCATGCAGGTGCGCAATGCCTTTGTCGATGCCCTGCAGACCGGCGAGATCCAAAATTATCTCAAGAACGACGGCCTCACCAGTGCCGGCACGACACCGCAGGATTTCAGGCAGGAGATCGTCCGCGAATTCGACAAGATGGGCGCGCTCATCCGGCCACTCAACCTCAAGCCCTGAGAGCGACAGGTGCCGGCATCGGCCCAATGCGCCGCCCTGGAAATTTTCAACATTCAACATGACAGCAGGAGATGCCATGCAGTGGATCAAGTACGAACGCGAAGGCCATATCGCCACGATCACCATGAACCGCCCCGAGCGGCTCAACGCCTGGGGCAAGTCGACCTCGGATGAACTCGCCGAGGCATTCCAGCAATACGACGATGACGAAGAAGCCCGCGTCGCGATCCTGTGCGGCGCCGGACGCGCATTCTGCGCCGGAGGTGATGCCAAGGATTACCGGGAGCGCCAGGCCCCTTGGAGCAAATCGCCGCAGGACGAGTTGGGCATCTTCGGGCAGAGCAAACTGTTCAAGCCGGTGATCGGCGCCATCCAGGGGCATTGCCTCGGGGCAGGCCTGCTCCTCATCGCGATGCGCTGCGACATCCGCATTGCCGCGGACAATGCCTCATTCGGTCTACCTGAGGTAGCAGTGGGCATCGTCAATTGCATGGTGGGAATATCCAATCAAGCGCTGCCACTCTGTGTCTTGATGGAGATGGCAATGACTGCTGATCCCATCGATGCCAAGCGAGCCTACGAGCTGGGCATGATCAACAAGGTTGTCCCGCTCGCTGATCTCATGGCCGAGGCGCGTAAGATGGCTGAGCGCATTGCGAAGAATTCCCCGGATGCCATACGCTGGACTAAGCAGAATTTGCTCAAGTCCTATGAGGTAACAAAGGAAGCGAAGGCGCTTGAGAGCGAACTGTTCCAGCTGTCATCCAACTCGCGCGGGGCAATCGACGGATTCAGTGCGGTTGCCGGCAAGTCAAAGCTGAAGTGGTAAGCCGGTTGCCACCGCGAATTTATTGGCAAGCTTATCGAGGAGATGCGATTGTCTGAAGCAGGAAAACCGCTCAAGGGAATCAGGGTTCTTGACCTGACCCAGGCCCTTTCTGGACCTTTTGCCACGCAACTCATGGTGGATCAGGGTGCAGATGTCGTCAAAGTGGAAAGCCCCGCATACCCTGATAACACGCGCGGTGTTCACCCCTTTATCGGGGAGACCAGTCATTACTTTCTCGCCATCAACCATGGCAAGCGTAGTCTTGGCCTCGATCTGAAGAATCCGGAAGGGTTGGCGCTGCTCTTGCGGCTTTCCGAAAAGGCCGACGTGATCGTCAGCAACTACCGGGCTGGCACACTAGATGCGCTGGGTCTTAGCACAGAAGCCCTGGCCGCCCGGAACCCCCGATTGATCCAGTGCCTCATTTCGGGATTTGGTCAGACGGAGGGCATGTATCGCAAGAAGGCTGTGTACGACGCTAATATCCAAGCGCTCACCGGTTTCATGAGCGTTACATGCGAGCCGGATGGCGGGCCGCTGCGTTGTGGTGTTTCCATCGGGGATCTTATTCCCGGCCTGTTTGCGCTTCAGGCGGTTACGGCCGCATTGCTCCAGCGTAAGGAAACCGGCAAGGGGCAGGTGGTCGATGTGGCCATGTACGATTGCATGTTCAACCTGCTCTCCTATTACGTAACCCTAACCCAAGCCACTGGCACCGCCCCATTGCCGTCCGGTTCCATGCATGCATCGGTGGCGCCCATGGGGCGGTTCGAGACCAAAGATGGCTGGCTCATGGTCACTGCATTCACGGAGGTTTTCTGGCGCAAGCTCTGCAATGCGCTGGAATGCACGGAGTTCATCGAGGACCCTCGATTTGTAACCATGAAAGAGCGCCTGCAAAATCGGGACGTGTTGATGCATGAACTGCAGAGCCGGTTCAAAACCCGCTCGCGAGATGAGTGGCTCGCGATTCTCGACCAGCATGATGTCCCCAACAGCCCGGTTCTCGATGTGCTGGAAGCACTCAATCATCCGCTGACGAGGGAGCGCAAGCTGCTTCAGCCGCAAACAACCATAGACGGAAGAAAGGTCGAGGTCAGTCGCCAGCCGGTGGTGTTTGGCAACGAGTTGCCGCGGGTCAAGTCTGTGCCGCGTTCCCCGCTGCTGGGAGAACACTCAAACGATGTGATACGCGATTGGCTGGGTGATGGACAGCAATCTATCGACGCCTTGCGGTCTTGCAAGGCTGTGACCTGATTCTTTGATAAAGTTTGGTTCCGCTGAAACATTTATAGGCGTCTCAAAATAACAATAGCCCTTCTTTGCAGGCAGACCTACTTGTGAGGTGGGATGAACCCGCAATCGCTTCCATAAGTGTCCACTTAACCCATCTTTAACATGATTCACCGCAAAAGCCCAGGTAGCCGAAGGTACGCGGCAAACGCTGCGTAGAAGATCATCGCACCACAAGGAGTGGATCGCTAAGAGGTTGCGCAGGTTGATGTGCGATTGATGGCGTAACAGGTCGGACCGCGGGAAAGCAAGCCTGAATAAGTGGCAGTCCTTCGAGGACTCAACGGAGATGAGGCCTTCCCCGGAGAATTCCATCAGGGCCAGCAGGCTTCGGTCTGCAACATAGGCCGGATATAAGACTGCAACCAGATCCTCAAGCGCCAGCATCAAACATCACTTGCCAAACCGGGAGGCGTCTATATAAGCCACTTATGTCAAGAATGAATATTTGGCGCAGAGGTCTGCCGATTCGGCCTGTAGTTAAGTTTTCGAAAACCGCATACTGAAGAAAAAGAATTCATGGTGATTCTCCATTATTAAGCGTAGTGTTAAAAGAGCAAACAATACTGGTCCCCGTAGTCAAAAAAAGAAAAAACGAGACCGCGACGTGTAATTCATGGCAACTGAATCGAGGAGGTGAGGAAATGTTTCGCCACAATCGCGCTAAGTTTTTGGTCCTATTTGCCTTGATCGCCTTCGTGTCGGCGCCGGCTTACGCGCAAGATTATCCCTCGCGCCCTCTGATCATCGTGGTGCCCTTCGGGGTCGGCTCTGGCGCGGACATCGGTGCGCGTCAGGCTGCGGAAAAAATGCGCCCGAGCTTCAAGCAACTGATCGTGGTGATGAACAGGAGCGGAGCCAATGGAATGAATGCAGCATCCTATGTCGCCAAGTCCACGCCGGATGGCTACACCATCTTCTACGGCAGCAATTCGACAATGGCGGCTGCTCCTGCTTTTTTCAAATTCGTTCCCTACGACCCCATTAAGGACTTTGCCAGCGTCGCCATCGTTAATGAGACGGCTTTCCTATTGCTGGGACAACCGGGCCATACGGGCACCTCTGTGTCGGCCCACATGGAAAAAATGCGTGCTGACCCCGACTTTTCCATAGGAGGAATCAGCACGCTCTATGAAATGCTGGACAAGATGATCAGAAACGCTACCGGCGCGAAGCATGTGTACGTCCCTTACAACGACCAGGGTAAGGCGTTTACCGATTTAATAGGCAAGCGCATTACCGGAGTCTATGCCAGTGTGTCGAGCGCGATCCCCTTGATTCGTTCCGGTCAGGCGCACCCGATTGCCGTAGCATCAACGGAGCGCTTGAAGTCCCTGCCGTCCGTGCCGACCTTGATGGAGACGTATCCCGATCTAGCCCTCGGCGTGTGGAATGGCTTCTTTGCGCCGGCGAAAACACCGCAGCGCGTGCTTGAATCGCTCAGCCCGCACATTTTTACCGCCTACCGTGACCCCGACGTCGTTAAGCGGGTCGAAGAAGGGGGGCGGTCCTTGCACATGGGCCCGGACGAGGCTGACAAATTCCTCCGCTCGGAGTTTGTCCGCTGGTCCGAACTCGTCCGTTCGCTCGGTATCGAGCCGCAATGAACTTAGGGCAACCAGCATGCAACCAACAAAGACCCCTTTTATTGCGTCAGAGTCACCGTCAATGATGCAGAGCTTGGTGAGCAGTAGCTGCTGACTAGGTCGAATGTCTAGGTAGTGATGCCTTTTAAAGATTGCAATTGCGGGTCCAATCCTTGTCAACTGAGGTAGGAATTCGTTAATTCTGGTTCCAGGTTGCCTTCTTCGAACGGTTAGTTTCGATCGTAATCAATTTGTCGAAACTACTCATCCACCATTGGGTATATTGACTGATGCATAAGCAATCTTGGCTAGATCTAGTCGTTTGGTATACCGAACCAACAGCAACCCTTCTTACAAGCAGAGCTGCTTGTGAGGTTGGGCCTACTCAAATCGAATATTCGCCTCTCGAGCGACTTTGCCCCAGCGTTCTGTCTCCTCCGCGATATACCTTGCCAGACTTTCTGGTGTTGAATTGGCTGGCACGTCGTAACCTTGAGCTTCGAGAGGCTCTTTGACATCGGGGGATTGCAAAGTACGATTAATTTCATTGTTGATGCGGAGAATAATCGGTCGGGGAGTCCCAGCACGAGTTACGAGACTATAAGATGTTCCATTCACATAGCCAGGAAGTACTTCTGCAACGGTTGGAATGTTAGGGTGCTTCGGGAAGCGTGCTTGTCCAGAAGATGCAATTACTTTAAGTTTTCCAGCATTTACGTTGGAGAGAATCGTTGCTGAAAGGCTAGTGATGGTGAAATCCAGGCGATTTGCCAGCAATTCAGGGAGTACTTGCGCTTGCCCTTTGAATGGAACATGTACCATCTTGACGCCGGTTCTTTGTTCTAGCATCACGCCACCGAAGTGCGCATGTGAACCATTTCCAGTTGAACCGTAAGTAAGCTGGCCGGGTTTTGCCTTAGCTAACGCGATTAGGTCTGCTATTGAATTGGCATCCAATCCCGTTCGTGCGATGAAGGCCAGATCATATGCGCAAACCAATGCGATCATCGAAAAATCCCTCGCCACGTTATAGGGCAGGGATTTATAAGTCACGGGATTCATGGCAAGTGTGGGTATAGTGGCGAGCATATAGGTGTAGCCGTCCGGCTGTGATGTCGCAAGCGCCTGCGCAGCGATGATTGAGTTTGCGCCAATCTTATATTCAGCAACGATTGGCTGGCCCAGGGATTGGCCTAATTTTCCAATAAAGGTACGTGCGATTTGATCGGTCGGCCCACCGGGCTCAGTGGGAAGAATTAATCGAAGAGGTCGTGTAGGAAAAGATTGCGCAAAAGCCTTGTGTGATGGGTGTGCAGTTATCAATAAAGCGATCAGAAGATAGAAAAAATGCCACAGATGAATTGGGTTTGATACTGAGGGTCGCGATTCCATTTTCATCTCTTTCTTTAGATACCCGGCCTTGCGATGGGGGAAAAATTTCTCAAGGATTAAGACCTTTGCGGTCTAGTGCGCACAATAAGCGCATCGACAGCGATAATGCTGGAGCCGGTGCAAATAAGGGGGTTGACGTCGAATTCCTCGACCAATTCACTTTGGTCTGAGATGAATTCGGCCAGACGTACGATGATCTCCGCCAGCTTTTCCGTAGACACCTGGGGGGTTCCGCGGAATCCATCAAAGAGAGCTCTGCCTTTGAGGCGAGCAAGCATGTGAAGCGCGTCTTGCTTGGTAAGAGGTGCAAGCTCAACAGCAGTATCTTTGATAAGTTCCACCAGAATCCCTCCAAAGCCCACGACAATCATGGGGCCGAAGAGAGGGTCGATCTTCCCGCCGACCATGACTTCAATGCCTTTGGGTACCATCGGTTGAACTAGGATGCCGTTAATCTGATCCTGCGCACATATCCGCATCGCATTCGTCATGATCTCGGAGAATGCCAAGGCCACTTCCTGCGGTGTTTTTAGATTAAGGCGAACTACATCGGCCTCTGTTTTGTGGGGTAGTTTTGGCGACATGACTTTTAGCACTACGGGAAAGCCTAACAATATGGCTGTTTGAATGGCGTCATCCGCGGTCTGGACCAAATGATCGCTGATTACGGGAATGCCATAGCAAGCCAGTGCCGTCTTCGCTTCGCGTTCTGTCAGAGTGGAAGAACCTGCCGTGACGATAATGCGGGCCGATGCCTCTCGTGCTTGCAGGGAACTGATGCGCGTTGGCATGTTTCCTTTTCTGTTTGCCAAGTCGTGTCGGCGGTCATCACGTCGAAACCACTCACGTATGGCCCAGAAATAGCGGTTTAAGGAATAAAACACTGCCATGTTTGAATCTGATTCAGCTTCGATCACGCCGTGGCCACCCAACCACCCGGACATCCATACTGTGGTGGCGATCTTTCCGTACTTGGAACAAGCTTCACTGATTAGTCGTAATTCTTGCCCAGTTTTTCCAAATAGAGTGGTCTGTGGGTAAAGGACGGTACAGTATTGTTTGTCGCTGGCAAGTGCTTCCACGCAATCCGGAATCATTCGAACGTCCCGCGACGCCATTGCCGTGACATCGCAGGGATTGCGTGGCGAGCCAAATTCAGGAACTCGCTGCACGAGCTTGTTAAGTACCTGCGGTGTTGGCTGGGGCATGGCAATGCTGTAGTTTTCGGCTTGGTCGGCCGTTGCGACTAACGCGCCACCGGATATGCCAATGGCGGCAATGCCCCTTGCGGTAGGGCGCCTTGGAGCTTTGGCAAAGAAGGACGCAGTCTCCAGTAGGCCATCCAGATCGTTCAGCATGATGATGCCGGCACGCTCAAATGCAGCTCTCCATCCTTCTATGGATCCAGCCAGCGATCCGGAATGTGAAAGTGCCGCGCGCGCACCGGCCTCTCCTATACCCAGTTTGCACGCTATCAGGGGCTTGTCGTTATCCCACGCGATCCGGCCAGCTTCGATGAAACGATCCGGTGCGGAGAGTCCTTCGAATATGCAGATGATAGATTGGCAAGCAGGATCCTCGGCCAAGTAGGCCACGATATCGGCCACGTCAATATCGCAAGCATTTCCGGACGCGATGACGTGGCTCATGGAAATGCCTCGGAAGGCACCTTGACTCTGGGAAAAGGCCATGGCCCCAGACTGGCTGACAATAGCCACGCCCTTTCCCCGGAAAGCGTCGATATTGATGTCGCTGCGGGTGAACGATATCCCGGCGCGGATTGAGAAATTGAAGAATCCAAGGCAGTTTGGACCCAATATGCGCAGCTGGTGGTCCTTTGCAATGCTGGTGAGGCGGCCTTGCATGAGGATGCGATCTTCGTGTCCAGTTTCCGCATATCCCGATGCATAGATCAGCACGCCTCCTACCTTAATGCGTGCACAGTCCATCACGGCATCCTCAACTGCCTCTAGCGGCAGGGCAATCACCGCAAGGTCTGGTTTCTCTGGTAGGGCAGCGACACTGGAAAAGCACGGATGCTCTCCAATCCGGTCATACTTTGGATTGATAGCGTAAGTTCGGCCCTGGTAGTGCTGGATCAGTCTCGCGAATGTTCTTGTTCCGAACGCATCAGGATTGGTTGTGGCACCGATCACTGCAATCGATTGAGGACTGAATATCCGGCTGAGTTCCTCATGACGGTACAAGGTGCGCTTATGGTTCCTGTTGAGGATGGAGGTCATGATCTTCCTGGGAGGGGCGGCCAAATTTCAGGCCCGTGCAAGCCAGCATAACCTTCGGATCGCTCGCTTCCTTGCGGCAAATTGTGCAGGTGGGCGTGCAGGTTCAGCTGCGTTCCAAAATGAGAGTTGCACTCCCATGGCGGTGACCGAGCGAACCGCCGGTTCCATGCGCCAACGCGAGGTCACAGTTCTTTACCTGCACGGCCGGGTGAGCTTCTCCGCGCAACTGACG